>CATXXF010000031.1 GCA_958403395.1 uncultured Collinsella sp. | reverse complement strand
GGCAATACGCTTGAGGATCCTTAAAAGAAAGTCCAGTTTATCCTTCCCACTCCACTTGGATACGCCTAGGCGCGGTCCAAGAAATCGTCCGCACCCCCAAACAGGAACTATTTCACCGCAACTGCTGGGGGGATAGACTGCGGCGGCGGCAGAGGCAGCGGCAGCGGCGTTGGCAGCTGTGGTAGTGGTAACGGCAGCTGGCAGGGTGTTTTCCGTCTACTTGCTACAGCAGCTCGCCGTGGCGGGCAATGTAGCGGCGCTTTGCCAGCTGGGTGAGCGCGATATAGGCGGTAACGATGCCAATGAGCAGCCCAAAAAAGCTCGTGGGCAGCGGCATGAGGCCGAGCGCATCGGCGATGGGGCTTGCCGGCAGCCAGGTGACGAGCGCCAGGCCCAGCACGGTAAGAACGCACAATGCGGGCGCGGCGTGGTCGCGCGGGCTCGGCAGATGCGGGGAGCGCAACATGTGGACCACGAGTGTCTGCGACCACATGGACTCGACAAACCAGCCGCTCTGGAAGAGCGCAGCAAAGGTCGCCATACCCGCGACGTCGCCCGCGGCGGCAAGCTCGGACCAGCTTGCGTCCACGGCGGCGGGGCACACGACAAAGAAGAGCGCGGCGAAGGTCACGATGTCAAACAGCGAGCTCACGGGGCCCAGCTCGAGCATAAAGCCCTTGATGGATGCGGCGTCCCAGGCACGCGGGCGGGCAGTCCAGGCGTCATCGACGGTGTCCCACGGCAGTGCGATGCACACGATCTCGTAGACCAGCGACAGCAGTACCAGCTGCAGGGCGCTCATGGGCAAAAACGGCAAGAACAGGCTCGCGACGGTCACGGACAGCACATTGCCAAAGTTGGAGCTCACCGTGGTCTTGAGGTACTTGAGCAGGTTGCCGTAAGTGCGGCGGCCTTCGATGATGCCGCGCTCGAGCACGCCCAGGTCCTTCTGAAGCAAGATGATATCGGCGGATTCCTTGGCAATATCGACGGCCGAATCGACCGAGATGCCGCAATCGCTCGCACGCATGGCGGCGGCGTCGTTGATGCCGTCGCCCATAAAGCCCACGGTGTGGCCGAGCATCTCGCGCATGACACGTACCAGGCGCGCCTTCTGCAGCGGCGAGAGCTTGGCGAAGAGGTGGGTTTTCTCGGCGCGCTCGGCAAGTTCGGCGTCATCGAGCGCATCGATCTCGGAGCCGAGCAAGACGTTGCTCGCATCGATACCAATCTGCTCGCAGACGGTGGCGGCGACGCGGTCGTTGTCGCCGGTTAGGACCTTGACCGCCACGCCCTTGGCCTCGAGGGTGGCGACGGCGCCCGCGGCACTTGCTTTGGGCGGATCGAGGAAGGCCAAAAAGCCCATCAGCACCATGTCGCACTCGTCGGCGATGCCAAACTCGCCCACGCAGCGCGGATTGGTCTTCTGCGCCACGGCAATTACGCGTAGGCCCTCGGCGTTAAGTCCGGCGATCTGCTTGCGAATCTGGGCGAGCTTCTCGTCGGTGAGCGGCTGAGCGATGCCATCGATCTCGACAAAGGAGCAGATCTCGAGCATTTCCTCGGCAGCGCCCTTGGTAACCATCTGGGTTTTGCCTTGGGCGTCGGCGACAACTACGCTCAGGCGACGGCGCGAGAAATCGAAGGGAACCTCGTCGACCTTGGTGTAGCGGTCGCG
Organism: uncultured Collinsella sp.; assembly: GCA_958403395.1. Classification (GTDB taxonomy): domain Bacteria; phylum Actinomycetota; class Coriobacteriia; order Coriobacteriales; family Coriobacteriaceae; genus Collinsella. The sequence goes on along the minus strand of CATXXF010000031.1, from coordinate 21,201 downwards.
CAGGCTCTGGCCCAGCATGGAATCGGGTGCGACGGTCGAGGGCGTCACATCGGCACGGTCGATTACGGCCAGGTCGATAAGATTTTTGAGGCCGGTCTGGAAGAAGCTGTTCAAAAACGCATGGCGCAGCACGCGCGCGTCCTCGTTGCCATCGGTGTTGAGGTAGCGCTCGAGCGCGATGCGGTCTTCGGTGAGGGTGCCGGTCTTGTCGCAGCACAGGACGTCCATCGCTCCGAGGTTTTGAATCGCCGGCAGCTCCTTGACGATAACCTGGCGACGGGCGAGGTCCTTGGCGCCCTGCGACAGGCTCGTGGTCACGATGACGGGAAGCATCTGCGGCGTGATGCCCACGGCCACGCTCGTGGCGAACAGCAGCGCGTCGATGACGTTGCCCTTGGTGGCGGCGTTGATGGCAAAGACGGCCGGCGCCATAACGAGCATCAGGCGCACCAGCAGCATGGAGACGCTCGAGACGCCGCGGTCAAACGCGCTCTTTTCGCCGCGCCCGTTGAGCATCTTGGCGATGCCGCCCAGGTAGGTGTCCGAGCCGGTGGCAACGACAAGCGCCATGGCGGCGCCGTTTTGCACGGAGGTGCCGGTAAAGACGATGTTCTTGCAGGCAGAGAGTGGCAGTGCGGAGCCGTCGGCGCCCTCGACGACGGTGACGGCGGTGGTCTTCTCGACGGCCTCGCTCTCGCCGGTGAGTGCGGACTCGATCACAAACAGGTCGCGCGCGGTGATGATGCGGGCATCTGCCGGCACCATATCGCCGGCAGAGAGACGGATTACATCGCCGGGGACGAGCTCGTCGAAGGGGATCTCGATGCGCTCGCCGTCGCGCAGGGCGGTGCAAGTGTTGGAGACCAGGTCCTTGAGGGCCTCGGCCGCATTGCCGCTGCGGGCTTCCTGGATAAACTTCATGCCGCCCGATACCAGCAGCATGGTGCCGATGACGATGACCGTGGAGGGGTCGCGCTGCGGTTCGGGCACGGCGAGCACGTCGATGTAGAGCGAGACCAGTGCGAGCGCGGCGAGGATGCCGGCGAAGGGATCGATGAACGCGTCGGCGATGCGGCGGGCGAGCGTTTTGGTCGTTGCCTCGATGGTGTTGGGGCCGACGGCGTTCAGGCGCTCAGTTGCCTGCTCGACGGTGAGGCCGTTTGCCGTGGCGTCAAGCAGTACGAGGGCGTCCTCGGCACTATGGGTGGCGGCGAATATGGTGTTCTTGGACAGGCCGGTATGAGCGGCAGGGCGCGCCGTGCTGCGGCGCTTGGAGATGGCTTCGAGTACCGTGACGGTTTTGAGCATCAGCATAGGGTCCTCCTTGTTGAGGGGAGTTAGCGTACGTGTCGTATTTGCTTCAAAAAACCTAGATGTCGCTCACGTCAAGCTCTTGAGCCCACAAAGGGTGCAGCGCGCCTTTGCGGTGGTTTTGGCGATCTGCCGGTGGCGTTTATGCGTGTGCGGAGTCCTCGCGGCGTGCCGAGGGCGACATGCAGGTTTTTCGACTAGGACTGCCTTCCATGGCACACCTCCTAAAGGCTGAGCGCGGCGCACTTTGGGTATCTCGTACCCCTTTTTTTCCGCCCGTATTCTTGATGAGGGGGTTTGACATGTCAACCCCATTGTTCGGAAAACCATTCCCCCTGACAAAGCCTTTACAGAATGCCGTGGCCCCAAAGCGCGCCCGCATCGACGCTTCGCCTGCGCTAAACTGGAAGGCACGTACGCGATTACGAGAGGAGCCCGCATGGAGGCTTACAAGCAAGAGTTCATCAAGTTTATGGTCGAGTCCGACGTCCTTAAGTTCGGCAGCTTTACGCTCAAGAGCGGCCGTCAGTCCCCGTTCTTTATGAACGCCGGCGCTTACGTGACGGGCTATCAGCTCAAGAAGCTGGGCGAGTATTACGCCCAGGCCATCCACGATAACTTTGGCGACGACTTTGATGTGCTGTTTGGACCGGCCTACAAGGGTATTCCGCTGGCCGTCGTGACCGCCATTGCCTACCACGAGCTGTACGGCAAGGAGGTCAAGTACTGCTGCGATCGCAAGGAGGCCAAGGACCACGGTGCCGATAAGGGCAACCTGCTGGGTTATGAGCCCAAGGACGGCGACCGTGTGGTCATGGTCGAGGACGTTACCACCAGCGGCAAGTCCATCGACGAGACCTATCCCAAGGTCAAGGCTGCTGCCGATGTCGAGATCAAGGGCCTGATCGTGTCCCTCAACCGCATGGAGGTCGGCAAGGGCGGTGTGACCACCGCGCAGAAGGAGATCGAGGCCAAGTACGGTTTCCCCGTCGCGAGCATCGTCTCCATGGCCGAGGTCGTCGAGACCCTCTACAACCACGAGATCGACGGCAAGGTTGTCATCGACGACGAGCTCAAGACCGCCATCGACGCCTACTACGAGCAGTACGGAGCTCGGGAGTAGGTAGTTACGCGGGTTTACCAACCCGCGTAACGGCTCGACGCTGCGCGGGCCGCATTTGGACAATCTGACGTTCAACTTCAAGGGCGCGACCAGAAGGTCAGCGCCCTTTCGTTTCACGTCACCTTGTCTCAAATGCGACCCGCTCGCTGTCCGTTCTCTACCTGCGGCGTCGTCTTGCTCCGAATGCGGTCCGTTCGCTGGCGTTGCCAAAACATCGGCGTTGCCGTGGTAGTCATTGGGTAGTCATTGGGGACGTTCTTAAATGACTAGTCAGGAATGAGCGTGGATAATCTCCCGTTTTTGGCCTGTGTGCGGGCTCAAAGTGGGAGATTATCCACGCTCGCTTTAATTTGCCTGGGTTGCGATGCCTATCTAATCGGCTCGGCGTCTTCCCTGAGAATCGAAAGATACTCTTCATACCCGTACTGCCGGTATCTCTGTCTTGACTCGTCGAGCGGACGGAGGATACCCAATTCTTCAAATGATTTGACGAGCGAGCTCGCGGTACTCCTGCCGATATCGAGTTGGGCAGCGATGAATGCGGTGTCGACGATGGGGTGCTCTTCAAGAATGCCCAACAGCCTTTGCCCGTTTGCAGCAGTCCTTCCGAGATTTTCGGTAATGGTTGCTGTGGAACGGTTATGGAGGTCAACAAGGTTTTTTAAAGACCCTACCGAGTCCTTCGCACTTTCGAGAAGACTGTTGCAGAAAAACTCTATCCATTCCTCGTAAGTGCCTCTCTCCCTTACGGATGTGAGTTGCCGGTAGTACTCGCTTCGATTTTTCTTGAACTGGAACGATGGATAGAACAAGCAAGAATGAAGAACGCCATCATTGATGAGCATAAGTGTAATGAGAAGCCTGCCCAGGCGACCGTTTCCGTCTAGGAATGGATGGGCAGTTTCAAATTGGTAATGGACGAGCGCCGCCCGCACAATCGGATCCATTTCGACTTGAGGCTCATTGATAAAGCGTTCGAGGTCCTGGAGCGTGTTACTCAAATCTTCAATGTTTGGAGGGACAAACGATGCGGTTGCAATGGTGCAGCCTGAGGGGCCAATCCAGTTTTGTGAGGAGCGCAGCTCGCCTGGATTCTTCTCCGTTCCGCGCACTCCGTCCAGCAGGACCGCATGAACTTGCCTAAGAAGTCTCGTGCACAAGGGCATCTTTTTGAGCAGTTCTACGCCGCGGTCGACAGCACGGACGTAATTCACGACGTCTGCGACATCTTTATGATGGAGTTGTGCTTGCGATGGACTAAGTAGGTCGTCAAACGTGCACTGGGTTCCCTCAATTTGCGAAGAAAGGAGTGCTTCTTTGCGCACGAACATCGTCAGATACATGTCGGCGTTGGGAACAAAGTAGAGCATGCCTTCAAGCTCTCCAAGCTTTCGTGAGCATGCGGAAAGCGTGCGATAGGTTTCCTCGGTGAGGTTTAGCTGCCTCAATGATTGCAAGGGCGTTGGAAAAAACGAATAGTAAGCCAATTTCCCCGATAGATTATTGCGGAGCGTTCCCTGGCCGTTCTCCTCGATTTGCATCGCGCCCTCCATATCTTTAGTGCCGGAAACTCGTTATTAGGCTAATCATATCAATTCTAATAACGAGTTTAATGATTAAATAGTTATTAGAATTGATATAAACAATCTAATGATGAGAAGTCGTTATTACTTGACCATGGAGCTCGGCTTGGTACAGGGGGGTCATCCAAAATGAACGTGGATAATCTCCCGTTTTTGGCTCGGTGACGGCCTCAAAGTCAAAGTGGGAGATTATCCACGCTCGTTAGTTAAGCGTCCGAAAATCCACACTCGCCAAACCTACCAAAAAGGGACGGGTTTATTTTGGCACGTTTCGGTAGGTATCAGGAGGTGCCAGGAGCGGGGTGGCGGCGGGGTGCCGCTGCGAAAAGAAGTATCGGGTTTGGCGTGCCCGCTTCTGCCCGTCCCGCGCGTGGGCGATACTCGGCTTATCGAACCGCGATGCAAAGGAGATGCTCATCCCACGAGCACTACCGGGAAGGGCTTGCGATTCGAGTCCCCACCTTAGCATTTGAACCATTTGGCACTATAATTACCGTAGGCATGCGCACAACGTTGCGCTTAATCAAGAGGAGAAAACGTATGGGTCTGTTTGATATGTTCAAGAAGAAGGCTGAGCCCGCGGCTGCCGCTGCTCCGGCCTCCATCTCTGCTTCTGCCGGCGCCGACGTGCTGTGCTCGCCCGTCAAGGGCAAGGTCATCAAGATGGCCGACGTGCCCGATCCCGTCTTTGGTGGCGAGGTTCTGGGCAAGGGCTGTGCCGTGTGGCCCGAGGACGATCTGGTCTACGCTCCCTGCGACGGTAAGGTGACCGTCACCATGGGTCACGCCGTGGGCCTGCAGTCCGATAGCGGCATCGAGGTTCTGGTGCACGTTGGCGTCGATACCGTCAACATGAACGGCGATGGCTTCGAGGGCTTCGTCAAGGCCGACGACGTTGTGAAGGCTGGCCAGCCCATACTCAAGATCGACCGCGCCAAGATCGCCGCTGCCGGTTACAAGGACTGCGTCGTCGTGGCCGTGTCCAACACCGCCGAGTTTGCCGATGTCGAGCTCACCGTTGAGGCAGAGTCCGCCGTCGCCGCCGGTGACGCCATCGTCAAGGTCGTCCGCAAGTAAACTGCGGCATCCAAAGGCTGTGCGAGGGTGGTCGGGTTTTCCGGCCACCTTTTTTATTGCACCGCGGGAAAGCGTTTTATTGCACGTTGGGTGGGCTTGCAAACCGTTCGGACGCTAAAACGAACCGACCGCGCCTTCGCGTTGCCGAGGGTGTTCATAAGTGGATAGTATGGGCTTACTTATTACAACGTGCGCCGCGTCTGGGAAGCGCAGTGCCGCTCATTGGGAGGAACAACATGAAAAAGAAGCTGCTGCTTGCGCCCCTCATGGCCGTCTTGGTTGCATGTGTGGTCGTGCTTTCCGGCTGTGGAGGTCCTTCGGTTGAGGAGCTCATCACCGAGGATCTTACGACGCAGTTTGACGAGGTCAAGAACGGTGGCGACGACTTCCTTTCTGGTCTGGAGGAGGCTTCGGGCGACGAGTTCGAGCAGCTGGGTATCGATCCCAAGGAGTATGCCAAGACCTATCTCGAGGGCTTTGACTACAAGATCGGCGACGTGACGGTCGACGAGGACAAGGGTGTCGCGACCGCCGAGGTCTCTATCACCTGCAAGTCTATGAACAAGATCGTCGAGGACTTCTCCACCCAGTATCAGGAGAAGGTCGCCGCGCTTGATACGGTTCCTTCCGATGACGAGCTGTACAAGATGGCCGGTCAGGTTATGGTCGATGTGACCAAGGCCACCGAGCCCAGGAAGACCACGGTTATCTTCAAGTACACCTGCAACGACGACGGCGAGTGGTCTGCCGACGACTCCGTCAACTCCGAGATGATGGATGCAATGCTGAGCTAGTTCGTTGCGGCGTTTTACCAAACGCCGCAACTGCTCGACGCTGCAAACGCCCCTAAGCGGCAATCTGACGTTCAATTTCAAGGGCGCGACCAGAAGGTCAGCGCCCTTTCATTTCACGTCACCTTGCTCGCTTAGGGGCGTTTTCGCTGTCCGTTCTCTACCTGCGGCGTTGCCATGGTGGTCATTGGGGCGGCACTTGGGGACGTTCCTTTTCTGCCGGCAGTTGGGGACATTCCTTGTGCCAGCGTTGCATCGAGTGCTTGGGAAACCGCGACCCGGTTTTTGGCCGAATAGTGGGTCGCATTTTCCGGATGGGGTGGGTTGCGGAAAGTGCGACCCGGAATATTGCTCTGAAACGGGATGCGGTTTCCCTGATGTGCCTCAAACGGAAAGCGCATCCCATTCCGGAGCTCCAAAACGGGATGCGCTTTCCGCGCGGAAGAATTGTCGCAGCTGCGTTAAGCAGTGTCGCTCGTTACTCGCCCAGGATCAGCACTGCGAGCTCGTCCTGGGTGTCCACCACGTAGTCGGCGCCGGCGGCTTCCAGCTCTGCGCGGCCGCGGAAGCCCCAGCTGACGCCCGCACTCTTAAGGCCGGCGTTGTGACCGGTCAGGATATCGACATTGGAATCGCCCACATAGAGCGTGGTCGACGGATCGGCGCCTAGCTCTTTCATCACATGCAGTGTAACAGGCGCCTCGGGCTTGGGCGGAAACGCATCGACGCGGCCCTGCACCAGCGCAAAGCGCTCGGAACCAAAATACTTCTCGATAAGCGGAGCCGCCGAGACGTGGTCCTTGTTAGTGAGCACGGCAAGCTGAACGCCCGCGGCGCGCAGACGGTCGAGCATCTCGATCGTGCCGGCATAGGGGGCGGTGTGGTCCTCCTTGTGCTCGCCGTAGTAAGCCCTAAACTCGGCAAGCGTTTGCTCAAACATACGGCTGTCGCCCGCATACTCGGCAGGCATAAAGCGCTCAACCAGCTTGAGCATGCCGTTTCCCACCTTGTAGCGGTACTCGTCAACGGCAAACGTGGGCCAGCCGTGCGCCTCGCAGGTATGGTTGCCGGCGGCCGCCAGGTCCTCGAGCGTGTTGAGGATGGTGCCGTCCAGGTCAAAGATCACATGGGAAAAAGCTGCTGCCATGGGTGCTCCTGCCGCTTGAGTTGTAAAACGCACCCCATGATACAGGGCATGCGTGCCGGGCATGTTTGGAATCTGAATATCTTTAATAGCCCTGAGCCTTTGTCGTTAGCAAATTCTCGGCAGCTGCTCTCCTACGAGCATGTCGAGGATGCGGGTCGAGCCCCAGCCGGTGCGCACGCGCACGGCGGGATGGGCGCCCTCGGCAAGTGGCAGCACGCGGCCGATGATGGCGGCATTCTCGCCGTAGCGGGCGGCGCGCATGGCGCTCAGCGCGGCATCGGCTTGCTCGGCCGGCACGACGGCAACCATCTTGCCCTCGTTTGCCACCTGCAGCACATCGTAGCCGAGCATCTCGCAGGCGGCCTGCACGTCGGGACGCACGGGCACGGCATCCTCGTCGATCTCCATGGCAACGCCGCTGGCCTGCGCAAACTCGTTGAGCGTCGAGGCCAGGCCACCGCGCGTGGGGTCGCGGAAGCAGCGTGTGTCGGGTGCTGCGGAAAGCACATCGGCAATCAGGTGGTTGAGCGGCGCGGCGTCGCTTTCGATGGTGCTCGAAAACGCCAGACCCTCGCGTTGGCTCATGATAGCGATGCCGTGGTCGCCCAGTGTACCCGAGACCAGGATGACATCGCCGGACTGGCAGTTTGCGCCGCTGAGCGCCACGCCCGCAGGCACCTCGCCCACGCCGGCGGTATTGATATAGACGCCGTCGGCCCCGCCGCGCTCGACCACCTTGGTGTCGCCCGTGATTATGGACACGCCCGCCTCGTGCGCCGTCTCGGCCATCGTCTGCACAATCTGGCGGAGCCTATCCATGGGATAGCCCTCTTCGAGGATAAAGCCGCACGACAGGTAGCGCACGTTGGCGCCCGAGGTCGCGACGTCGTTGACGGTTCCGCACACGGCGAGGCGGCCGATGTTGCCACCGGGGAAGAACTGCGGCGAGACTACAAAGCTGTCGGTCGACATGGCGATGCGCCCGCTCGCGGGCAGCGCGGCGACGCCGGCATCGTTGCCTTCGAGCAGCTCGGGCGACCCAAAGGCATCCAAAAAGACCTCATCGATGATGCGTTTCATCATCTGGCCGCCGGAGCCGTGGCCCAGCAGGACGGTGCTATCGGTAACGCTATGGGACATATCGAAAACTCCAATCGTGGGTGGTGCCGGTGTGCGGGTGTGCCCGGGCTAGTCGCGGTAGCGGTAGTACGCCGCGCAGCTGCCCTCGGAGCTCACCATGCACGGGCCGACGGGGTGCTCGGGCGTGCAGGTGCGGCCAAAGAGCGGGCAGCTGCTCGGCGCAATGGCCCCGCGCAGCACGTCGCCGCAGCGGCACCCGCGCGGCTCGACCGTCGCCTCAACGGGCACGTCAAAGCGAGCGCGGGCATCAAAGCGCGAGAACTCGGGGCGGATGGAAAGGCCCGAGTTGGCAATCAGCCCCAGCCCGCGCCATGTGGTATCGCACGGCTCAAACACCTGCTCGACCAGCTGGCGCGCCACGGGATTGCCGTCTGCGTTGACGCCACGGCGGTAGGCGTTGTCAATCACCGGCCTGTCCTCGACAACCATCTGGACCAGCATGCAGATGCCCTGCAGGATATCGACCGGTTCAAATCCCGTGACCACGCCCGGGGTATTGAATTCGTCGACCAAAAAGCTAAAGGGCACCAAGCCCGTGATGGTGGCGACGTGGCCCGGCAGGATAAAGCCGTCGATGGTGGTCTCGGGGTCGTTGGCGATGGCGCGCAACGCCGGCGGCGTGGCCTTGTGGGCGCAATAGACCGAGAAGTTCAAAAGCCCGCGCGCCTCGGCCTCCAAGATGGCGGCGGCGATGGTGGGCGTCGTAGTCTCAAAGCCCACGCCCATAAAAATGACCGGGCGATCAGGGTTTTGCTCGGCAATGTCGAGCGCGTCGAGCGGGGAATAGACGATACGGATATCGCGCCCCGCCGCCTTTTGCGCAGCGAGCGAGGTGGATGATCCGGGCACGCGCATCATGTCGCCAAAGGTGGTGATGATGGCGCCGTCTATGTTGGCGAGCGCGATTGCGTGGTCGATGTCGCGGTTGGCGGTGACGCAGACGGGGCAGCCCGGGCCGCTCAGCAGCTTGAGCCCGGCCGGCATAATGGAGCGAAAGCCATAGCGCCCGATGCTCACGGTATGCGTGCCGCAGACTTCCATAAGGTTGATGGTGCGGTCGCCGACAAGCTCATGAATGCGCTCGATGAGCTCGCGAGCCAGCTTGGGATCGCGGAATGCCGAGAAATCGATACCGGAGCGCGCCGGCTGCTCGGGCGCCACTAGTAAGCCTCCGCCGGGTTGGTGGTCAGCTGGTCTTCTTCGACCAGCTCGGACATGGCATTAACAAGCTCGAGCGTTTCCTGTGCTTCCTGCTCGTCGACAATCTGGATGCCAAAGCCGGCGTGTACGAGAATATAGTCGCCAACCTGCGCCGTCGGCACGAGTCGCAGCGACACGGGGCGCTCGATGCCCATCATGTCGACGGTGGCCTTGAGGTCGTCGTCGCGTTTGACTACTTTACCGGGAACGGCAAGGCACATATTGTTCCCCTTTTATACGCTTTGCGCTGGACGGGCGCTCAATAATCCATCAGTTGATGGTAGCGCTCGCGGGCGCTGCGGGCAAACGCGCTACACCTGTGAGACGGCGGCTTGCGGGCTGGCCGAACAGCCTATTGTGGCGCGACCTGTGCGAGGCGAGTGCGTGCGACTGCTGCCTGACCGTAGGCGATGCAGCCGTCATTGACGGGTACGGTGTGGGGGACAAGGACAGTAAAGCCTGCGCTTTTGAGCTCGCGGGTGAGAAGCTGAAGCAGAAGTCGGTTCATGAACACGCCGCCCGAGAGCGCGACGGTGTCGATGCCCTCGTGCACGCAGATATCGCTGGCGATGCGCGCCGAGGAGCGCGCGACGGCGACATGGAAATCGAGTGCGAGCCTGTCGGCGGGCGCTCTGGCTTCAATTCCTCCCAAAAGTGCCTCAAAGAGCGCTTTCTGGTCCAGAACATAGGGGCCGTCCAGCCACGATGGGCCAGATGCGAAATAGCCGGCGTTGTCGTCGGGAAAATGGGCGATTTCGTTGTCGAGCGCGCGCCAGGCGGCGGCTTCGAGTTCTATGGCGGGTTCGCCCTCGTAGGTTGCCTTGTCGCAGATGCCCAGAATTGCTGCCGCGGCATCAAAGAGACGCCCCATGCTGCTGGTACGCGGGCTGTTGATGCCGCGCTCGATCATGGTGGCTGTCACGCTGCGCGTTTGTTCGTCGAGGCTGTCCAAAAGCCGAGCGGCACCTGGGTGCTCGAGCAGGCCGAGCTCACTGAGCAGGGCGAAGGCGTTGCGGCGGGCGTCGCGCACGGAGGCCGCCCCACCGGGGAGCGCCCAGGTGCGCAAATGCGCGGCGCGCTCAAAGCCGCCAAGGCTGGCAACAAGAAACTCGCCGCCCCAAATGGTCCCATCGGTGCCGGCGCCGGTGCCGTCAAAGGCGATGCCAAGGACGCGCGCGTCGGTTGTAAACTGGCTCGCGGCGATGGCCTCGGCCATTACGCTCGCGATATGCGCATGATGGTGCTGCACCTCGACGAGCGGCAGATTGCATTTTCGCGCCTGCTCGCGCGCCCACTGGCCCGATAGATAGCTGGGGTGTAAATCGCAGGCCAAGGCGGCGGGCGCCAAGTCAAAGAGATCTTCCAAGCGCGTGCGCGCGGCGTTCCAGGCATCGAAGGTCCCGCCGTTTTCAACATCGCCGATATGCTGCGACACAAAACAGGTCGCCTCGCCGTTCGTCCCTTCACGCGTGAGCGTAATCGTGGCCTTTTGTTGCGGCCCGCAGGCGAGTACGCAGGACGGAGCGCCGTCGAGCGCCGGCAACGGCAGCGGCTGGGGTGCATATCCACGAGCGCGGCGAACGGGCATAACGGCGCCGTCGACCACGCGCACCACGGAATCGTCATAGCGCGAGAGAATCGCTCGATCGTTGCCGAGCAGCGCGTCGGCAATGCCGACGGCAACGAGGCGCTCCCAGGCAAGATCGTCATCGGTCTCGATGGGCTCTTCGCTCAGGTTGCCGCTGGTCATGACGAGCGCGTGCATACCGTGTGACGCGGCAGCTGCAAGCAGAAGATGCTGAAGCGGGGTGTAGGGGAGCATAACGCCAAGCTCGGGCAGGTCGCGCGCGACGGACGGTGCGAGTACGAGGGCGTCGGAAGAATCGCCGTCGTTCCCGCAAACAGCCCGCCGGCGCAGCAGCACGATGGGGCGGATACTGCCGGCGAGCAGATCGCGTTCAGCATCGTCGATATGGCACAGGCGCCCGGCATCGGCAAGACTGCGCACCATGACGGCAAGCGGCTTATTGCTGCGACGCTTGCGACGGCGCAGCTCGGCCACCGCCTGCTCGTTGGCAGCGTCACAGGATAGATGGAATCCGCCCAGGCCCTTGATGGCGACGATGCCACCGCTGGCCAGCAGCTCAACGCAGCGCTCGATGATAGCGTCGCTGGCCTCGCGTGTGGTGCCGACGGCCGGTGTCGCGGACGAATTCCCGCACGCATCGCTGTTTACAGCCTCGCGCCACGTAATATGCGGCCCGCAATCAAAGCAGGCATCGGGTTGCGCGTGAAAACGCCGGTCGAGTGGGTCGGCATACTCCGCGGCACACTTGGGACACATGGGGAAACGGTCCATCGATGTGGCCGCTCGGTCATAAGGCAGCGATCGGATGATGGTAAAGCGTGGGCCGCAGTTGGTGCAGTTGATAAAGGGGTAGTGATAGCGTCGGTCGGCGGGATCGAACAACTCGCGCAGACAATCGTCGCAGGTGGCGATATCGGGCGAGACGAGCGTCGTGTGCGCGGTCTGGTCCTGCGACGCCACAATGTGAAAGCCCTGCTCATCGGCAGTGCTCCAGCCGCCAGGCTCCAAATCCGCAATATCGACTCGCTCAACGCGGGCCGCCGCGGGCGCATGCTCAGAAAGCGCGGCAACAAAAGCATCGAGCGCATCGGCCGGAGCGTGCGCCTCGATATGCACGCCGTCGCCCGCGTTGAGCACCCAGCCGCAAATGCCGTGCGCCATGGCCTCGCGATACACAAACGGTCGCATGCCAACGCCCTGCACAATGCCCGTTACATGGATATGCGCATGTCGCATGCGACCCTCCTTCGTTGAAATGTGTGCTGTTACAGCCCCAGGCTCTGCTTGGTGGCGGCGCACGTGAGCTCGCCGTGCTTAACGCCGCGCAGGCCCAGCAGACGGTCGGCTAGTTCGTAGACGCGCTCGCCGCGACCCTTGAGCGCCAGAATCTCCAAGCAGTTGTGGTGATCCAGATGCACGTGCATGGTCGATACGATCTCGTCGGTGTAGTCGTGCTGCACTTCGTCCAGACGGCGCGTCAGGTCGCCGGTATGGTGGTCGTAAATCATGGTGAGCGACCCGATAACATGCTCATCGGGCGTGCGCATCTGCTCCTTGGCGATCGAGGCGCGAATCAGGTCGCGCACGGCCTCGGAGCGGTTGGCCACGTCGCCGCGGCGCGCGATCTGCTCGTCAAAACGGCGCAGCAGGTCGTCGGGTGCGGTAACCGAAAAACGGACCAGCTCGGAGCCGGAGCCACTACAGTGGCAGCCCGCGTCACCGTCCGCCCCGTGCGGATGCTCGTGCTCGTACCCGCAGCCGTGCTCGTGTTCGGCCACTTTACACCAGCTTCACGGAGCCGACGGAGTTGTGGTCGGCCTCGATGGCTTCCTCGTAGCCCTCGAGCGCGTCATGCGCCTCGTGCAGCGCGGCCATGGCGGCCTCGAGCTTGGCGCCGATGCGCTCCATGTCAAAATTCTCGGTCGCATGCAGCAACTGATGGCTCCATTCGTGAGCGAGCTCGATGGTGTCGTCGACCTGCTTGACGCTCATGGCAAGCTGGCTCATGTTCATTCCAACATCATGCATGGGAAATCTCCTTTTGTATGGGGCAGTTCAGTGGTTCAGATTTTACTACGCCCGCTCTGCGCGCAGCTGCATAAGAAAACGGGTACGAGTCTGTGCGACCCGCACCCGTTCACTGGGGGCTGTTTGTGACTACCATACTATCCGTGGTTGCACTCGGTGCATCCAGAAGTCCGGCGAGCGGTGCAAAAGTGCTCATAGACGGCGGGTAAGTAACAAGCGTATTACAGATGCTTTTCCAGCAGCGCCTGCAGCCTCGCCTTGGGCAGAGCGCCAACTGAGCGGTCAATCTCCTCGCCGTTCTTAAACACAATCAGCGTGGGGATGCTCATGACGCCATACTTCATGGCCAGGTCCTGGTTGTCGTCGACGTTGCATTTGGCAACGGCAAGCTTGCCCGCCAGCTCATCGGCAACCTCGTCAACGATGGGCGAGAGGGATCGACAGGGCCCGCACCACGGTGCCCAAAAATCGACCAGCACGGGCAGCCTGTCGTTAACGATGGAATCGAAGTTCTCGGGAGTAATCTGATTAATGTCAGCCATGGTGACCTCCATAATGCGACGCGGCTTGGCCGCGTAAAACTCAGTACGACCGTGCTTATACCCAGCCGCCCGCAAAGCAACCACTCGCGGGCAGCTCTTTTATATAATGGTGGGCACGCAAACGATTGGAGAGCGCATGTCCACGTCACAAAGCCAGAAAAAAGAAGCCATCGCCCAGGCGGCCGAGCAGGAGCTCACATCGCTTGCGGTCCGTGGCGTGCGTATCGCGGGCAACGCGTGCTCGCCGATCGTGCTGGTCAAAGGCGATTTGGACGAGGCCGAGCGTTCGGGTGGCGAGCTTGCCGCCGGCCCGGATGGCGCGGCGTTGCGCAAGGCGCTTGGGGCCATCGGCTACGCGCCCGAGGATTTTTGCGTGCTGGCAAGCGTCGCCGGCGTGGGTGATGGGACGGTCGCGGTGGGCGAGACTCTGCCGTGCGAGCTGTTCCGCGAGGCGCTCGAGGCCTTGGACCCCGAGGCGGTCCTGCTACTGGACGATCGCGCGGCCGATACCATGCGCGAGACCTATGCCGACATGCTTGTGGCAATCGACGACTTCGACACCGCCATGCTCAAGCCCGGTTTGGTCGCCCATGTGCAGGGTCGCCGCGTGCTCGCGCTCGACGGTTTTGAGGCGGCGCTCACTGACAAAGCCGCCAAGCAGCGCATGTGGGCATACATCAAGCAGCTGACCCCGGCAGCCGCTCCGCTGTAGCGGATTGGCGCCGGCGAGCGATTGCCTGGCGGGCAAGGCGCGCCTCGAGATCGGCGCCGCACTTCTACATCACAGCGCGCAGCTCAAACCGATCGTCGTTAATGCGGAACTGACAGTTGCCGTTCATGCGCTCCACGGCAAGTTTGATGCTCCTGGTGCCAAAGCCGTGGCCCGCATGCCGGGTCACGGGCATGCCATCGACCATGCGCGGCGCGCGGTCAAACGTGTTGGAAACTAACAGCAGCAGCTGGCCGTCCTCTAATCGCAGGTCAAAGTCGACGAATCGCTTTCCTTGGGGTGCGGCGCTTGCGGCGGTGATAGCGTTTTCCAAGGCATTTGAGAGCACGCTAAACAGGTCGGCGTCACCTACGTGGATGGTTTCGGGTACGGCGGCGCGCAGGTTGGCGGTAATGCCGTTTCTATTGATATCCGAGTTAAATGACGAAAGCGCGATGTTTACGGTCTCGTTGGCGCAGAAGCGGCGTACGGCGGTGCGATCGCCGGCTTCGCAGAGTTCATCGATGCGTTTGAGCGCCTCGTCGGTGTGGCCCTCCTCAATTAAAGCGGCCAGGCCGCGTAGGAAGTGGCGCATATCGTGGCGAAGAATCGACAGCTCGCGCCCAGATTGACGCCAAGCCTCGAGCTCTTTGATGGCGGCGCTGTCGCGGGTTTCGAGCATCCAGCGCTCTCGCTCGGCGGTTTCCTTTTCTTCGTATTCGCGCAGGTAAACGGCAAGAAACATAAGATAGAAGGCACAGAGCGCAAATGCCAAAAACTCAACCGTTACCACCGAGCCCGAGTGGAACAGCGTGGTGTAGACGTTGGTGGCATAGTCAAAGACGTAATAGACGAGCGGCAGGATTAGAAGGATGCCCAGCTCGGTGGTGCTTTTAATCGCCAAGCGTGGACCGATGTCGCCGGCCCAATGCAACAGGACGGCAAAGACGGCGAGTGTGGTCGCGATACGCGCCAGATAGTACGCGATCTGCGAGTCGGTTGCGGCAAATGCGGCGATGCCCATCCAATTGCTGAACTGGCAGCTCAGATAGGCACTCGTAATGCCGAGCACGGCAAGCAGCGGGCTCAGGCGGTAGCGCGCGCACAAATAGATGATGAGCGGCAGATGCACGACGAGCGGATATACCTGGCGGGCGAAAAGCTCTCCGCCGACGGCATTGGCGAGGCCAAATGCGCATCCGGTTACGGCACCGACCAGCACCAGTTCAAGCGCATGACGCCGGTTGATCTCGACACCGCACAGCGCCGCCGAGGCAAAGACGCCAAAGAGTAGCGTTGTGGCGTGGTGGATTGCCCAAAGGACCATTTCGACCGAGGAGACCATCAGTGTCTCCCAGCCTCAAAGCGCACCGCAAAGTAGGCGTCTTGGAATCCCTGCTTGCAACTGCGCGAAAGCGGGATGCACGCGCCCGAGCGCATGACGATGTCCGTGCGGTCAAAGTGATCGATGTTGCGCAGGTTGACCTGGTAGCTGCGGTGGCATTTAAAGAAGGTGGCATTTTGCGCCAAACGGTCCTCGACGCTGCGGAACGACTCGAGTGCCTCGATGTCGCGTCCGTCGCGCAGGTGGAAGACCACGTGCTTGTTGCGCGCCTCGGCATATTCGATGTCGGACAGGCGCAGGGCGTGGTAGCCAAAGGAAGTTTTGATCACGAGCTCGTCGGTTGCCGCCGGGCGCATGCTCGAAAGCTCGTTAAGTAACTGCGCCAGGCGTTCGTAAGTCACGGGCTTGAGCAGATAGTCGAAAGCACGGACCTCGTAGGACTCCAGTGCGAACTCGGGCGACGAGGTGAGGAACACCAGGCGCACGGCGGTATCGGCCTGGCGCAATTCGCGCGCGGTGTCCATGCCGTTGACGAGCGGCATGATCATGTCGAGCAGAATGATGTCGGCGCGCGATGCGGCATGGCGGGCCAGCAGGTCCTCGCCGCGCGTGACGAGCGCAACATCGACCGCCGTGCCCGTCTCGGTCGACCAACGGTCGATCATCCGGTGCAGTCTATCTAGAAAAGCGACATCATCGTCGCAGGCAATAATCTTGAGCATTCGGCCCCCTTAAGTAGTTCGATTTTGCCACATCGGGTACGCGCCGCTTGCGGGGGTGCGGACCGTTTGCGCCCCACGGCGTGCAACTCGCGCCAAGCGGTATTGCGGTGGCGAAAGATGCCTCCTGCGCCATCGAGAGCTCAGCTATCCTCAGCTTGCCAGTTCGAATATGGACCTGCCACATGATTGAATCTTTATTTCAACTTTACACCTAGGTTTACAGCTGTCTTGTCAGCTGTAAACCTAGGTGTCATACTAAAGCCCCAAGATTCGCCAAAAGAGAGGGGCCTTGATGGCACAGAGCGCGAACATGGATGCGTCGGAGCTTGCACGCGATATCGCGGCCGGCTTGGCATCGGCAACGACGGCAACGGAGCGTGCGGCACTGGTGCCCGCAGAGCTCGTCGAGGCCATTCAGCAACTAAAAACCCAACGTGACGCGGTGATCCTGGCGCACTATTACGTGGCGCCCGAGGTCCAAGCCGTTGCCGATTACGTCGGCGATAGCTTCTACCTGGCAAAGCTCGCCAAGAGCCTGCCGCAGCAGACCATCGTGTTGTGCGGCGTGGAGTTTATGGGCGAGAGCGCCAAGCTGCTCAATCCCACTAAGACCGTGCTGCTGCCCGAGCCGGGCGCAGACTGTCCCATGGCGCACATGGTCAAGCGCGAGACGGTTGACGCGGCGCGCGCCGAGTACGGCGACGACCTGGCCGTGGTGTGCTACGTCAACTCCACGGTCGAGATCAAGAGCTGGAGCGACGTGTGCGTCACCAGTTCCAACGCCGTTAAGATCGTGTCCGAGCTGCCGCAGCAGCATATCCTGTTCATTCCCGACCAAAACCTGGGACGCTTCGTAGCCGAGCAGGTGCCGCAAAAGCACGTCATCCTCAACAACGGCTACTGCCCGCGCCATCACATCATCACCGTCGAGCAGATCGTCGACGCGACGGAGGCCCACCCCGACGCGCTCGTGCTGGCGCACCCTGAGTGCAAGGCCGACGTCCTGGCCGAGGCCGACTACATCGGCTCCACCGCCGGCATCATCAAGTATGTCGAGGAGTCCGGCGCGAGCGAATTCATCATCGTGACGGTCCGCGGCGTGCTCTACGAGCTCGAGCGCCGCTGCCAGGGCACCGGCAAGAAGTTCTACTTCCCCGCGGTGCAGCCCACCTGCGTCAACATGGATCTCATCACGCTCGAGAAGCTCGTGCGCTGCCTGGAGACGGGTGAGGGCGAGGTGCAGATCGGCGTGTCGGACGAGGCTGCCGACCAGGCCAAGCTCACGCTCGACCGTATGCTCGAGTACGCAGCACGCTAGAACAATGTTGCATGAGGGACGGTCCCTTATGTCACATTCAAGGGAGAGGATTCCTGTGGAAACCAAGCAATACCCCGATATGGAGTGCGACGTCGTCATTGCCGGCTGCGGCGTGGCGGGTCTGTACGCGGCCCTCAATCTGCCGACGAGCACGCGCGTGATCATGCTCTCCAAGGGCGCGGTCGATGAGTGCGATTCGATGCTCGCGCAGGGCGGCATCTGCGTGCTGCCCGAAGGCTCGGACTACGATGCCTTCTTTGAGGACACCATGCACGCCGGCCACTACGAGAACCGCCGCGAGAGCGTCGACATCATGATTCGCTCGAGCCGCTCGGTCATCAACGACCTGCTAGCGATGGGCGTGGATTTTGAGCGCAAGGCCGACGGCAGCCTCAATTTTACCCGCGAGGGCGCGCACAGCCGTCCGCGCATTGCCTTCCATGCCGACATTACGGGCAAGGAGATCACGACCAAGCTGCTCCAGGCCGTTCGCAAGCTGGACAACGTGCAGATTTTGGAGCACGTGGCCATGACCGACATCCTGACGGGCGAGCGTGACGGCGCCACGGTGTGCACCGGTATCGTCGCCGTTCCCGTGGACGAAAACAACTCGGTTCGTCCCGCCGACGAGCTGGTAAATGCCGCCGAGGGCGCGCATGCCGGCGAGCCGTTTAAGATCCATGCCCGCCACACGCTGTGGGCAACGGGCGGCATCGGCGGCGTATACGACCATTCGACCAACTACCCGCAGCTCACGGGCGATGCCTGCTACATTGCTCAGGATCATGGCATTAAGATGGAGCACCTGGACTACGTGCAGATTCACCCCACGGGGCTGTTCTCGCCGCAGCCGGGCCGCACCTTCCTGATCAGCGAGAGCTGCCGCGGCGAGGGCGCGATTTTGCTTAACGCCGCCGGCGAGCGCTTTACCGATGAGCTCCAGCCGCGCGATGTGGTCGCCGCCGCTATTCGCGAGCAGATGAAGCAGGACGGCACCGAGCACGAGTGGCTGAGCTTTGCCCCCGTCGAGCGCGACGTGGTGACCGGGCACTTTGCCAACATTCGCGCGCGCTGCCTGGAGGACGGCCGCGACATCTTGGACGAGCCCATTCCCGTTACGCCGACGCAGCACTACTTTATGGGCGGCGTGTGGGTCGACAAGGACGGCCGCACCTCGATGCCCGAGCTCTACGCCGCGGGCGAGACGGCCTGCAACGGCGTTCACGGCAAGAACCGCCTTGCTTCAAACAGCCTGCTCGAGGCGCTGGTCTGGGGTCGTCGCGCCGCGTGGTATATGCGTACCGGCGAGTCGCTGGCCGTGGAGCAGGCGGGCGATCCCGCGCTCGATGGCCGTCATCGCGCCCTGGGCGCCGACCCTCTGGCAATCGATGATTTGGCCCGTGCCGCCGGCACGCAGGCCGTGGAGGAGTAGACCATGAATCCCATTACCATGAAGCTCGTCGTCGATGATCTGATTCTGCAAGCTCTGCGCGAGGACATTACGTTTGAGGACGTGAGCACGGCGAGCGTGTGCCCCACGGCGCGTCCCGCCACGGTGGAGCTTATCGCCAAAGCCGATGGCATCATTGCCGGCCTGGATGTGTTCGCTCGCACCTTTGAGCTGCTGGATTCGCAGAGCTCGGTGCTGTTTGATGTTGCCGACGGTGACGAGGTGCATGCCGGCGACCACGTGGGTCAGGTGCGCGGCGATGCGCGTGTGCTGCTTTCGGGCGAGCGCGTGGCGCTCAACTACCTGCAGCGCATGAGCGGCATCGCTACCTATACGCACAGCATGGCCGCGGCGCTCGAGGGAACCAAGACCGTGCTCGTCGACACGCGCAAGACCACACCGGGCATGCGCGTGTTTGAGAAGGCGGCGGTTGAGATTGGCGGCGGCAGCAACCACCGTTACAACCTGTCGACGGCCGTCATGCTCAAGGACAACCACATCGATGCCGCCGGTGGCGTGACGCGCGCGATCGAGATGGCGCGCGCCCATGCATCGTTTACCACGACGGTCGAGATCGAGTGCGAGAACCTGGACATGGTGCGCGAGGCCGTGGAGGCCGGCGCCGACATCATCATGTTCGACAACATGACCCATGACGACATGGCCGCCGCTATTGAACTTATCGCCGGCCGCGCCAAGACCGAGTGCTCGGGCAACGTGGATGCCAGCAATATCCGCGCGCTTGCCGACCTGGGCGTTGACTTTATTAGCTCGGGCGCCCTGACGCACTCCGCGCCGATCCTCGACCTCTCGCTTAAGCACCTGCGTCTGCTGGACGGTAAATAATGGACGCCCGCGAGCGTCGCCGTGCCATCATGGCCGTGCTCGAGGGGGCCAAGGGGCCCGTATCGGGCAGCGCGCTTGCCCGCGAGGTGGGTGTGAGCCGCCAGATTGTGGTGCAGGACATCGCCCTGCTGCGCGCCGATGGGCACGATATCGTGGCGACCAACCGCGGCTACGTGCTGCAGGAGGCCCCCAGCAGCCCCGCCGTGCCTACGCGCTTGGTCAAGGTTCGCCACAGCGTGGAGCAGGCAGGCGATGAGCTCACGAGTATCGTCGACGCCGGCGGCGCCGTGCTCAACGTGATTGTCAATCACCGCGTGTACGGTAAGATTACGGCCGACCTGGACATCCGCAATCGTCGCGATGTCGAGCGCTATCTGCGCGATATCGAGAGCGGCAAGAGCTTTCCGCTGCTGACGGTGACCAGCGGCTACCACTTCCATCGCATTGCGGCGGAGGACGAACAGACCCTCGACGAGATCGAGGCGATGCTCAAGGAAAAAGGCTACCTAGCAGACCTGATGCCCTACGAAGACGATTTGTCCTAGTCGACGCCGCATCTATAAGTTGCGGTGAAATAGTTCCTAAAATCGGCATCCAAGACATAAAACAGGAACTATTCCACCGCAACTGCCAAGGGTCCCGCTCCAAGATTAGCTGCCCACATATGCAAAAGGAGGCCTCCGCGGCGATGCGGAAGCCTCCTTTTTTGTGCACGGTGTACTTTTGAGTGTGCAAGTGGGGGAGTTGTTACTCCTCGACGATCTCGGTGATCGCGCCAGCGGGGCAAGCGTCCTGGCAAGCGCCACAGGCGACGCAGGAGTCCTCGTCAGCGACGGTAGCGACGTCCTGGAGCTCCAGAACGCCAGCGGGGCAGGAGTCGACGCAAACGCCACAAGCGATGCACTCGTCGGCATCAATTACGGGATGAGCCATGGTAGTTTCCTCTCTGTTGACCGACGCTACAGGCGATGCGCGCCGGTTTGATTCGGGCAAAAACATACCACGGGAGCGACCGTTTGCAATACCCTCTGGCCGGCATCTTCATACCGTTCGCCGAGTATGCCATGGCTTACTAAAAAACATGCAGGTGAGGCCGATGAGCTGCGCAAATGTTAGCTAAAGGTGACTTGAAATATTGGGCGATTGAGCGTGCTTGCGGAAAGGGCATCCCGTTATTTGGCCGAAAACCGGGTCGCAGTTTCCGGTTGGGCCCGCTAGTGGAAACTGGGGGCCTCGGACGTTTTTTCGGACCATGCCCCGGCGCTATGCCGCATAGCCCCT
>CATXXF010000030.1 GCA_958403395.1 uncultured Collinsella sp. | reverse complement strand
CAACCTGGGGCTTACCAACGTTAGCGTCAACCTTGAACTCGCGGAGCAGACGGTCGACGATGATCTCGAGGTGCAGCTCGCCCATGCCGGCGATGATGGTCTGGCCGGTCTCGTGGTTGGTGGACACCTGGAAGGTCGGGTCCTCCTCGGCGAGCTTGGTCAGAGCCAGGGACATCTTGTCCTGCTCGGCCTTGGTCTTGGGCTCGATGGCAACGTCGATAACGGGCTTAGCGAACTCGATCTTCTCGAGGACGATCTCCTTGCCCTCTTCGCACAGGGTGTCACCGGTGGTGGAGTTCTTGAAGCCGACGCAAGCGACGATGTCGCCGGCGGCAGCGTCGTCACGGTCGATACGCTCGGCGGCGTTCATCTCGAGGATGCGGCCGAGGCGCTCGCGCTGACCGTTGGAAGCGTTGACCACGTAGGAGCCGGACTCGGCGCGGCCGGAGTAAACGCGGACATAGGTGAGCTTACCGACGAACGGGTCGGTCATGATCTTGAAGACCAGGCCGGAGAAGGGCTCGTCGAAGGAAGGATGACGCTGGATCTCCTCGCCGGTGTCCGGATCGGTACCGGTGACGGCCTCGACGTCGAGCGGGCTGGGCAGGTAGTCGACGACAGCGTCGAGCAGCTCCTGGACGCCCTTGTTCTTGTAGGCGGAGCCCACAAAGACGAGGTTGAGCTCGTTGGCCAGAACGCCCTTGCGCAGAGCAGCCTTGAGCTCCTCGACGGTGAAGTCCTCCTCCATGAGGATCTTCTCCATGAGCTCGTCGTCAAAGCTGGCAGCAGCGTCGAGGAGCTCCTCGCGCTTGGTGGCAGCGATGTCGGCGAACTCAGCCGGGATCTCGTCCATCGGCTCGGGGTAGGTCATGCCCTTGTCGTCGGCCTTGAAGTCCCAAGCAGTCATGGTGACGAGGTCGATGACGCCCCAGAAGTTGTCCTCGGCGCCCATCGGGACCTGAGCGGCCACGGCGTTGGCGTCGAGACGATCCTTCATGGTCTCGATAGCGTTGAAGAAGTCAGCGCCCACGCGGTCATACTTGTTGATGAAGGCGATGCGGGGGACGTTGAAGGTAGAAGCCTGACGCCAAACGGTCTCAGACTGGGGCTGAACGCCGGCAACGGCATCGAAGACGGCGACAGCGCCATCGAGGACGCGCAGGCAGCGCTCGACCTCGGCGGTGAAGTCAACGTGGCCCGGGGTGTCGATGATCTGGATGCGGTAGTCGGTACCGTCCTTCTTCCAGAAGCACGTGGTAGCAGCGGAGGTAATGGTTACGCCGCGCTCCTGCTCCTGAACCATCCAGTCCATGGTGGCAGCGCCCTCATGGACCTCACCGATCTTGTGGGTCTTACCGGTGTAGTAAAGAATACGCTCGGTCGTGGTGGTCTTACCGGCATCGATGTGAGCCATGATGCCGATGTTACGGGTATCGGAAAGCTTGTACTTAGGCTTAGCCATGTTAGTTCCTTACCTTAACTTACCAACGATAGTGAGAGAACGCGCGGTTGGCCTCGGCCATCTTGAAGACGTCCTCACGCTTCTTGACGGAAGCGCCCAGGCCGTTGGAAGCGTCGAGAATCTCGTTGGCGAGACGCTCGGCCATGGTCTTCTCCTTGCGAGCGCGGGAGAAGTTGACGATCCAGCGGATACCCAGAGCGGTGGAACGACGGGAGTTGACCTCCATCGGGACCTGATAGGTAGCGCCACCGACACGCTTGGGCTTAACCTCGAGCGTGGGCTTGACGTTGTCCATAGCCTTCTTGAAGGTAGCGAGAGCGTCGCCACCCTCGGACTTCTCGGCAACGATCTCGAAAGCGGTGTAAACGATGCGCTCAGCGGTGGCCTTCTTGCCGTCAAGAAGGACCTTGTTGATGAGCTGAGTCACCAGGCGGTTGTTGTAAACGGCGTCAGGCTGAACCTCACGACGATTAGCTGCTGCACGACGCGGCATGTGAAATCTCCTTAAGTGTCTACCGTGCGGCGCTTAGGCGGCACACGGCGAAAGTATCAAAACGTTATCTGGCTTATTTAGCCTTGGGGCGCTTAGCACCGTACTTGGAACGGGCCTGCATACGGTTCTGGACCGGAGCAGCGTCGTAGGCGCCACGGATGACGTGATAACGGACACCAGGGAGGTCACGGACACGACCGCCGCGGACGAGCACGATGGAGTGCTCCTGCAGGTTGTGGCCCTCACCCGGGATGTAAGCAGTAACTTCGATGCCGTTGACAAGGCGAACACGGGCAACCTTACGAAGAGCCGAGTTCGGCTTCTTGGGGCTCGTGGTGAAGACGCGGGTGCACACGCCGCGCTTCTGGGAGTTGTGCTGCAGAGCAGCGTTCTTGGACTTCTTGGGCACGGAACGACGGCCCTGGCGAACCAGCTGGTTAATAGTAGGCAAAGCGTACTCCTTCTCGAATGATTCCAGCTTTCTGTAAAGTGCAACGGCTTGAATCGAGGGGTCAGCATCCCCCTACGAAACACGCAGTTCGATAGGATACGTGGCGTTAGCTGTGCCGTCAACAGACCACGCCGCCGGGCGTATCCCAAAATGAGCATATTTCCGCAAAGCCTACACAAAAGGAATCCCCTTCTGTGCGCGTGGGCGGATTCCCGGTCCGGGCGGCACAGGGGTTAAGTTTGCTGCTCTACAGTCCTGGCTCGCACGGAGGCCACATTAAGTGGCCTCCGGCTCGTGCGGAACTCGCGACAAACTTAACCCCTGTGCCGCCCGGCCCGGGAATCCGACGTGCTCGTCGGGGCAACGTTCCCTGCCAAAAAGGGACAGGTTTATTTTGGTCGGTTTTATCTGGGAAAACGCCACTCTTCACGGTGATCCGCATCCATTTGCTACGTTCTTCCGAGAATCAGACGAATAACGTCCAATCCACTCGTCCATATAACGCTAAAAAGGCCGCTTCCCCCCCCCTTGGGAAGCGGCCCAGACTTTACGAATAAACGATGGTAAAGGGTACTTCTGTTTCGGTCTCTCCTGTTGATGTGTACCTCGTGCCCTCAAGGGTTACCGAGACCACTTGATCGACATTGATCAGTTTTGTCGGCACCGAGATGTTCTCTCCGCTATTGCGCGTCAGCGAGACATAGAAATTGTACGCGCCCGCAGCATCGTCTTCGATAATCTGCTCCGATCCATCCTTGTAGGTAACGATCAACTTCTTCGTGACTGCGTCAATGCCCAGATCATCGATGTGTGTCTGGATAGAAAACGGGCTGATCTCGAGAGGCGAGTCATCGGAGCGGAGTTCCTTTTTATCGACGTACGCTCCAACGCTAAACTCGGGCGTCGATGCCTCGAACGGCTTCGCGTCCTCGCCTTCACCCTCAGTCCAGCAGATATTCCAGGTAACAGCATGTTGCAAATCTCGCTCGCGATCCCACGAGGCAAAGTACATCGTGCCATTAATGACCGTGTCGCTTGATGTGTCCTTATCAATGGTGCAGCGTGTGTCAGCCCATTCCTCGCCGAAGTTCATGCTGGGCGTGCCGATGCCTTGTTCTTCTTCACCATAGAGAACAAGTTCGCCCGTCTCTGCTGCCGGCTTGTAGTAGTTAACGCCATTTGGATTGGACAGCGTAAACGTCACGGCACCGCAACCGTTTTTATCGATAGCCATCTCATGGATATCAAGCGTATAGCCGTTACCCTCGACGGACAGATTAACCTTCTGGACTTTGCCCTCCAGGCTTTGGGGCGCAATGCCGTCACCAAACTCTCTGGTGTAGGTGTATTTAGCCCCCGATGAGCCGCCGTTGGTCCAGGTAATGGAATCCCCATTGCCGTGGTTTCCCCAGGCTGAGGCAAAATAGCTGGAATTGATAACGGCGTAGGCGACCCCTCCGGTCGCCAACACTCCGGCGAGACATCCGATTACGGCAACATAGAGAGACTTCGCATGGCCCTTTCGATGAAGCGGCTCACCCGCAGCGGTATTTAGGACGCGATCTGCAAGATCGCTATCGGCTTGGATGGACTCGAAGGCCTGCTTGATTTGATTGGATTTCACGGTCGCCCTCCTCTAGGATGAATTTGAGCTTCGATCGACCGCGAGCTAAACGCGTTCGAACGGTCGCGGCTGGTACATGCAACAACTCGGCAATCTCTGAGGTCGAAAAGCCCAGATAGTAATAGAGCACGATGGGAACGCGGAATCGCTCCGGAAGTCGCATAACGTCTGACAGGACCGCCTTGGTCTCATCCTGCGCCGCCGAAAGCGAATCGGCCAGGTTCTCAATATCCTCCACACGCCTCCATGGCTTTCGAAAGAGCGATTTACATTCATTGATCGTGACCCGGATAAGCCATCGACGAAGATGTTCCCAACTTTCAAAATGTCCATCGCTTTTAAGCAGCTTAAGAAAGACATCCTGGGCAACATCGTCGGCGTCGGCACGATCGCGCAGGTACGTCAATGCGATTCGAAACACGACATCACGGTGATCCTCGACCGCCTGTCTAAATGCTTGTTCTTCCATAATCACCTCCCGGTGACGTTAATGATTCTTTCTGAGGCCCTCACCATAGATACGCTTTGACCGAAAGGAATGTTTCAAATTCAAGCAGGAAAAACCTACCAAATTAAACCTGTCCCTTATTGGCAAAAGGAATCCCCTTCTGTGCGCGGGGGCAGTTTCCCGGAACGGGCCGCCCGCTGTTTAAGTTTGCTGCTCTACAGTCCTGCGCAAGACGGAAAGCACATTAAGTGCTTTCCTTTGCGTGCGGAACTCGCGACAAACTTAAACAGCGGGCGGCCCGTTCCGGGAATCCGACGTGCTCGTCGGGGTAACGTTCCTCACCAAAAAAGACCCGCTTCCCTGTTGGGAAACGGGTCTTTGGAAGGACGGTTAACGTACTTGGAAGTTATTCCTCGTCGTTGTCCTTAGCCTCTTCGGCGTCGTCGGTGTCCACGAGCTGGTTGAGCAGCTCGTCGAGGGACGCCATGTCCTCGTTGATGGCACCGTTGGCGGGAGCCTTCTTGTCGTCGATCGGGGCGCCCAGGAGCTCCTCGTCGGCGTCGGCGTGATGCGTCGGAGCGGAGGTACCCAGCAGGATATCGTCCGGACCGTCGGGGCTAAAGACCATCTGCAGCAGCTGCGAGAGGTCTTCCTCGTCGGCAACGTCGTCGTTGTTCTCGAGGATGTAGAGCAGATCGTGGGCCTCGAGGCCGTCACGGAGCTCCTCGATCGCCTTGGCACCGATGCCATCGATGCGCAGCAGATCCTCCTCGGACTTGCCAACCAGGTCGCCAACCGTCTCGATGCCGACCTCGCTGAACTTGTTGGTCCAGCGCTGCGACACGCCCAGGTCGTCGAACAGGTACAGACGAGCCTTCTCGGCGGAGATGGTGTGGCCGTTGCGGGTGAACGAGCCGTCAGCACCACCGAACTCGTCGTAGCCGGCCCAGTCGAGCTGCTGCGGGAGCTGCTCGTCCAGGTCCTTGAGCTCCACAGGAGCCCACTCGGGCAGCGACTTGGCGTTGGGCGAAGCCGGGCCGTCGATGTCCACGTAGCCGTCGGCCGTGCGATACGTCAGCTTGGCGTTGGCGTACGGCTTGAGGCCGGTACCGGCCGGGATCTTCTTACCGACGATGACGTTGGACTTAAGGTCGAGCAGGTGGTCGACCTTGCCCTCGATGGCAGCCTCGGTAAGGACGCCGGCGGTACGGATGAACGAAGCGCTCGACAACCAGGAGTCGATGTTGGACGCGACCTTGAGCGTACCCAGGATGACGGGCTCGGCCACAGGAGCCTGACCGCCCAGACGGGCAACGCGCTCGACCTCGTCGGCAAACTCGTAGCGGTCGACGTACTGACCAAGCAGGTACTTGGAGTCGCCGGGGTTGGTGATCTGAACGCGACGCAGCATCTGACGTGCGAGCACCTCGATGTGCTTGTCGTTCAGGTCGACGCCCTGGCTGGTGTAGACGTCCTTGACGCTCTCGACGAAGGTGTGCATCGTCGACTCGATGTCGGTCAGCTTGCGCAGGTTGCGGAAGTTGACGAAGCCCTTGGTGATCTGATCGCCGGCGCGAACCTCGCAGCCGTCCTCGATCTCGGGCATAAAGCGCACCGAAGCGGGGACGCGACGCTCATCGAGGACACGGGTGTGATCCTCGGAGTCGGTGAGCGTCAGCACGTACTCGGACTTCTCGGGCTTAATCGAGAGGTGACCGGAGTACGGAGCCAGCTCGGCCTCGCGACCCAGGATCTTCTCGTTGACGTTGCCGACGATATCGAACATACGGCTGACCGTAGGCAGACCCTGCGTAATATCGTCGACGCCAGCGACGCCGCCGGAGTGAATGGTACGCATCGTAAGCTGCGTACCGGGCTCGCCGATGGACTGGGCGGCAATAATGCCGACGGCAGCACCGATGGCGACCGGACGACGGGTGGAAAGATCCCAGCCGTAGCACTTCTGGCACACGCCGTACTTGGAGCGGCAGGTGAGCAGCGCGCGAAGCTTGACCTTCTTAAGGCCGGCATCGACCATCTTCTGGATGTCGGCGACCTTCTCGATGTAGCCGTCCTGCTCAAAGAGCACGGTGCCATCGGGGGCCACGACGTCCTCGATGAAGCAACGGCCAACGAGGTCGGTGTTGAGGTCGGTGGTGCCGGGGATGATGAGGTTGTAGGTGACGCCCTCGTGCGTACCGCAGTCCTCCTCGCGGACGATGACGTCCTGGGCCACGTCGACAAGACGACGGGTCAGGTAACCAGAGTCCGAGGTGTGGGATGCGGTATCGACCAGGCCCTTACGGGCGCCGTAGGTCGAAATGAAGTACTCGAGCGGCAGCAGACCCTCGCGGAAGTTCGCCTTAATGGGAAGGTCGATCGTCTCGCCGGACATGTCTGCCATCAGGCCACGCATGCCGCCGAGCTGACGCAGCTGGGTCTTAGAACCACGGGCGCCGGAGTCGGCCATCATGTAGAGTGGGTTCTCCTCGTCGAACAAGTCGAGCATGAGCGCTGCAACCTTGTCGGTACAAGCGGTCCACTCGTTAACGACTTCGATGTGGCGCTCCGTCTCGTTGATGAAGCCCTCCTCGAAGTATTCGTTGATCTGGTCGACGTTGGCCTGGGCGCGGTCGAGCAGCTCCTGCTTCTCGGCAGGGATGAGAGCGTCCCATACCGAGATGGTGAGGCCGGCGCGGGTAGCGTAGTGGAAGCCGGAGTACTTGATGGCGTCGAGGATCGGGCCGACCTTGGCCTCGGGGTAACGATCGCAGCAGTCGGCAACCAGCTTGGCCACATCGCCCTTGACCATCTTGTAGTTCATGAACTCGTAGTCTTCGGGCAGGCACTGGCGGTTGAAGATGATGCGGCCGATAGAGGTCTCGAAGCGCGCGGTCTTGTTGCCGGTGACGTCGTAGTCGACGAACTCGTTCTTGCCGTTCTTGACGCGGAAGATACGGGTGCCGTCCTCGTTGATGACGTTGGCATCGGCAGCGGACACGCGAACCTGGATCTTGGCCTGCATGTCGACCTCGGAACGGCAGTCATAGGCGTGCAGCGCGTCGTCGAAGCTGGCGAACACGTGGTTCTCGCCCGGCAGACCCTCGCGGACCTGGGTGAGGTAGTACACACCAATGATCATGTCCTGCGAAGGGATGTTAACCGGCTTGCCGGATGCCGGCGAGCGCAGGTTGTTCGCAGAGAGCATGAGCACGCGAGCCTCGGCCTGAGCCTGGCTGGACAGCGGCACGTGGACAGACATCTGGTCGCCGTCGAAGTCGGCGTTGAAGGGCGAGCAGACCAGCGGATGCAGGTGGATAGCCTTGCCCTCGACCAGCACCGGCTCAAAGGCTTGGATGGACAGACGGTGCAGGGTCGGTGCACGGTTGAGCAGCACGACGCGGCCGTCAATGACCTCTTCGAGGATGTCCCACACAAAGGTGGCACCGCGGTCGATAGCGCGCTTGGCGCCCTTGATGTTCTCGACCTTGCCAAGCTCGACCAGGCGCTTCATAACGAAGGGCTTGAAGAGCTCCAGCGCCATGGTCTTGGGCAGACCGCACTGGTGCAGCAGCAGCTTGGGGTCGGTAACGATAACCGAACGGCCGGAGTAGTCGACACGCTTACCCAGCAGGTTCTGACGGAAACGACCCTGCTTGCCCTTGAGGGCCTCGGCGAGCGACTTGAGCGGGCGACCGCCACGACCAGAGACCGGGCGACCACGACGGCCGTTGTCGAACAGGGCGTCCACGGACTCCTGGAGCATGCGCTTCTCGTTGTTCACGATAATCGCAGGGGCGTCCAGGTCGAGCAGGCGCTTGAGTCGGTTGTTACGGTTGATCACGCGGCGATACAGGTCGTTGAGGTCGGACGCAGCGAAGCGGCCGCCGTCAAGCTGGACCATCGGGCGCAGATCGGGCGGAATGACCGGGATGACGTCCAGAATCATGTTCGCGGGGCTGTTGCCGCCCTTCAGGAAGGCGTCAACGACCTCGAGGCGCTTGACGGCCTTCTCGCGCTTCTGCTTCTGGGAGTCTTCGTCGGCGATGATGGCCTTGAGCTTCTCGGCCTCGGAGGGGAGGTCGATGGCAGCGAGCAGGTCGCGGACGGCCTCGGCACCCATGCCACCCTTGAAGTACATGGAGTAGTAACGGGTCATCTCGCGGAACAGCGGCTCATCAGAGATGAGGTCGCGCTCGGTGAGCTTCATGAAGGCGTTGAAGGCGTCCGTGCGGAGCTGCTTCTCGTCCTTGCACTCTTCCTCGATGTCGACGATGCCAGAGGCGATCTCCTCGGGGGTCAGCGGCTCCTCGTCGGAGAACTCGTCAAAGTTCTCGGGGTTGCCCTGCTCCTTGAGGGACTCGATCTGGCGGGCGCACTCGGCATCGATCTCTTCCAGATCGGCGGCGAGCTCCTCGCGCAGGTCGTCAGCGTCGGCCTCGCGGGCCTCGTAGTCGACCTCGGTGATGATGTAGCTGGCGAAGTACAGAACCTTCTCGAGGTCCTTGGACTTGATGTCGAGCATACGGCTCATCGGGAAGCTCGTGGGGCTCTTGAAGTACCAGATGTGGGACACGGGAGCGGCGAGCTCGATGTGGCCCATGCGGTCGCGACGCACCTTGGCCGAGGTGACCTCGACGCCGCAGCGCTCGCAGACGATGCCCTTAAAGCGGATGCCCTTGTACTTGCCGCAGGAGCACTCCCAGTCCTTGGCGGGACCGAAGATCTTCTCGCAGAACAGGCCGTCCTTCTCGGGCTTGAGGGTACGGTAATTGATGGTCTCCGGCTTCTTGACCTCACCGTGCGACCAGGAACGGATCTGGTCGGCGGAGGCAAGGGAGATTTTTACCGAGTCAAAATCAGTAGCTTCGAAATCTGCCACAGTCAACTACTCCTTATCAGTGGTCGTGGCGGCGACAGCCTCGGGCGCCTCGGCGGTCTCGGCATCCTGGGCCTCGACGTCGGCGTCAACGCCGGCGAGCGCAGCCAGGTCATCGAGGGCAGAGGTCTCCTCGGCGGTCACAGGGGCGGAGGCGTCCTCGTCGGCATCGTGCATGGGCTCGATGTCCAGCGCGAGGGAGCGAATCTCCTTGACGAGAACCTTGAAGGACTCGGGGATACCCGGGACGGGAACGTTCTCGCCCTTGACGATGGACTCGTAGGTCTTGACGCGGCCCACGGTATCGTCGGACTTGACGGTCAGGATCTCCTGCAGGACGTTGGAAGCACCGTATGCGTACAGTGCCCAAACTTCCATCTCGCCGAAGCGCTGGCCGCCGAACTGTGCCTTGCCGCCCAGCGGCTGCTGGGTAACCAGGCTGTAAGGACCAGTCGAACGGGCGTGGATCTTGTCGTCGACCATGTGGCCGAGCTTGAGGATGTAGGACGTACCCACGGTAATGGGCTCGCGGAACTCCTCGCCGGTGCGGCCGTCGAACAGACGGGTCTTGCCGCGCTCGTCAAGCTGGGTGACAAACTCGGGGCGCATGTGATCGCCAAAGGCAGCGGTGGCCTTGTTGAGCATGTTCTTGTTGGCGCGACGGATGACCTCGGCGATCTCGTCCTCCTTGGCGCCGTCGAAGACGGGCGTCGCGGTGAAGAATGGGCCGGGAACATACTTGTCGGAGTCGGCATCCTCGGTATCCCAACCGCAGGCGGCAGCCCAGCCAAGGTGGCACTCGAGCAGCTGGCCGACGTTCATACGCGAAGGAACGCCCAGCGGGTTGAGGATAACGTCGATCGGGGTACCGTCAGCCATGTAGGGCATGTCCTCGACCGGCAGAACGTTACAGATAACACCCTTGTTGCCGTGACGGCCGGCGATCTTATCGCCCTGCTGGATCTTACGACGCTGGGCGACGTAGACGCGCACCTGCTCGTTGACGCCGGGGGCCAGGTCGTCGCCGTTCTCGCGGCTAAAGCGGACGACGTCAATGACGCGGCCGTAAGCGCCGTGAGGCATCTTAAGGGAAGTGTCGCGAACGTCGTGAGCCTTGGCACCGAAGATGGCGCGCAGCAGGCGCTCCTCGGCGGTCAGAGCGCTCTCGCCCTTGGGGGTAACCTTGCCGACCAGGATGTCGCCAGGGCCGACCTCAGCGCCGATGCGGATGATGCCGTCCTCGTCGAGGTTGGCAAGCATATCCTCGGAGAGGTTCGGGATCTCGCGAGTGATCTCCTCGGGGCCGAGCTTGGTGTCGCGGGCGTCGATCTCGTGACGGGTGATATTGATGGTCGTCAGCAGGTCCTCGGCCACCAGGCGCTCGGACACAACGATACCGTCCTCGTAGTTGAAGCCTTCCCACGGCATGTATGCCACGGTGAGGTTCTGGCCCAGTGCGAGCTCGCCATGATCGGTCGAGGGACCGTCGGCCAGAGGCTCGCCCTGCTCAACGGTGTCACCGACGCGCACGAGCGGACGGTGGTTGATGCAAGTGGACTGGTTGGAGCGCTGGTACTTGGCCAGGTGATACTCGTCCATGCCACCGGCATGCTTGACGATAATCTTGGAGGCGTCGGCAAAGATGACCTCGCCGGCGTTCTTGGCCAGGGTGACCTCGCCGGAGTCCAGGGCGGCGCGACGCTCCATGCCGGTACCGACATAGGGAGCGGCAGGGTGAACCAGCGGCACGGCCTGACGCTGCATGTTGGCGCCCATCAGCGTACGCTTAGCGTCGTCGTGCTCGAGGAACGGGATCAGCGTGGCTGCGACGGAGAGCATCTGGCGCGGCGAGACGTCCATGTAGTCGACGTCCTCGACGGGCACGTCGGCAGGAGCGCCGAAGGAGCCGTCGAAGTCGCGGGTACGGGCGATCACGGTATGCGGACGGACGATCTTGCCTTCGGCATCGGTCGTGATGAACTCGTTGGTCTTGGGATCGAGCGGCGTGTTGGCCGGCGCGATGACGTGCTTCTCTTCCTCGTCAGCGGTCATCCAGTCGATCTGGTCGGTGGCAACGCCGTTCTCGACGCGGCGGAACGGAGCCTCGATGAAGCCGTACTCGTTGACGCGGGCGTAGAGGGCGAGCGAGCCGATCAGGCCGATGTTGGGGCCTTCGGGGGTCTCGATCGGGCACATGCGGCTGTAGTGCGAATTGTGAACGTCGCGGACGGCCGTCGGCACGTTGGTACGGCGGCTGGAACCCGACTTGTGGCCGGCAAGACCGCCAGGGCCGAGTGCGGACAGACGGCGCTTGTGGGTCAGACCGGTCAGGGGGTTCGCCTGGTCCATGAACTGCGAGAGCTGCGAGGAACCGAAGAACTCCTTGATGGAGGCCACGATCGGACGGATGTTGATGAGCGACTGCGGGGTGATCTCGTCGATGTCCTGGGAGCTCATGCGCTCACGGACGACGCGCTCCATGCGGCTCATGCCGATACGGAACTGGTTGGCGACGAGCTCGCCGACGGTGCGGATACGGCGGTTGCCAAAGTGATCGATGTCATCGACCTTGAAGCCCTGCTCGCCGGCAGCGAGGGACAGCAGGTAGCGCAGCGTAGCGACGATATCCTCGTCGGTGAGCACCGTGACCTCTTCCTCGGTGGTGAGGTTGAGCTTCTTGTTGACCTTGTAGCGACCGACGCGGGCCAGATCGTAGCGCTGCGGGTTGAAGAGCAGGCCCTCGAGCAAGCTGCGGGAAGCGTCCACGGTGGGAGGCTCGCCCGGGCGCAGACGACGGTAAATCTCGATGAGGGCGTCCTCGCGGGTAAGGGCGGTATCGCGCTCCAGGGTGCGCTTGATCACATCGGAGTTGCCGAGCAGCTCAATGATGTCGTCGTTGGTGACGGCGATGCCAAGGGCGCGCAGGAACATCGTGGCGCTCTGCTTGCGCTTACGGTCGATGGAGACCATGAGCTGGTCGCGCTTGTCGACCTCAAACTCGAGCCAGGCACCACGGGACGGGATGATCTGGGCCTTGTAGATCTGCTTGCCCGAATCCATCTCGGAGCTGTAGTACACGCCCGGGGAGCGGACGAGCTGCGAGACGACGATACGCTCGGTGCCGTTGATGATAAAGGTGCCCTGATCGGTCATCATGGGGAAGTCGCCCATGAAGACGAGCTGCTCCTTGATCTCGCCGGTCTCCTTGTTGGTGAGACGGACGTCGGTCAGAAGCGGAGCCTGATAGGTCATATCCTTCTCGCGGCACTCCTCGACGGTGTGCGCGGGGTCGCCGAACTGATGCTCGCCGAAGGTAACCTCGAGAACATGGTTCTGGCTCTGGATGGGGCTGGATTCCTTGAACGCCTCACGAAGACCCTCGTCCTTAAAACGCTCAAAGGATTCCCTTTGAACAGAGATAAGGTTGGGGAGCTCCATGGCCTCCGGGATTTTCCCGAAGCTGACGCGCTTGCGCTCAGTGGCAGTGTATGCGTAGGTCACCAGGTTTTTCCTCCTTCACGGAAATGCTCGGTGGGTTGGCGAGGCATGGCTTCGCCAGTTATCGCAACCTAATAGTTTATCAGGTACCGACCGTTGAGCAAGAAAAGCCTTGACGCGATTGAGTTTTTGGAGTAGCAAAGTTTTTCGACAGAAAACATGCAGGTAGATGTATGTGCGTCGAACATATGTTCATATATTTTCTGTGAACAGAGGGCCGGCAATCGCAGCTCTTATAAAAAACGGGCGCGAACCGAGGTCCGCGCCCGTAAATATCGTTGCCCGAAGGCCTACTTGCGCATCAAGCCGCCGCGCTCGTCGATGGCATCCCAGAAGGCGCCTGCAAAACGAGGATCGCTTGCAGCCATGAGGGCGTTGGTGGCCATCCAGCCAGACGGGGTACCGGTGTCGTAGCCCGACAGCGGGTCGATGACGACGGCATACATGGCCTCGCGATCGAGCGAACGGGCCATGGCGTCGGTCAGCTGGATCTCGCCGCCCTTACCGGCCTGCTGGTCGGCAAGAAGGTCCATGACCAGCGGGCTCAGCAGGTAGCGGCCGACGATGTACAGGTTGGACGGAGCCGCCTCGGGAGCAGGCTTCTCCACCAGGCCGCCGATGCGCCACACGGCACCCGGCTCGCCATCGGCAACATCCTCGGCGCCCTCGAGCGAGCCCACGCGCTCACCGGCGATAACGCCGTAGCGGCTAACCTCCTCGGGAGCACACGCGGCAACGGCGATAACCGAAGCGCCACCGTGCTCCTTGGAGACGGCAAGCATCTTGTCGCAGATATCACGGTTGGGCACAACGTAGTCGCCCAGAAGAACCAGGAAGTTCTCCCCTGCCACAGCGTCGGCGGCAGAGCGAATGGCGTGACCGAGACCCTTGGGCTCGTACTGATAGCGGAAGTCGACCGGCATACCGCCCGCATGGGCGACAGCGTCGGCGTAGGCGTCCTTACCGCGCTCGCGCAGCAGGTTCTCGAGCGAACGGTCGGGCTGGAAGTAGTTCAGCAGCTCGGGCTTGCCGGGCGAGGTGACGATAATGGCATCGTCGACCTCCTCGGGGTCGAGCGCCTCCTCGACGACGTACTGAATGACGGGCTTGTCGAGCACCGGCAGCATCTCTTTGGGCGTGCACTTGGTGCCAGGCAGAAAACGCGTGCCAAGACCGGCGGCGGGGATGATTGCCTTCATGTTATTCAAAGATCCTTTCGCAGGCGCAAAAGCGCCCCATGCGTGCGGCACACAGCCGCAGACCAAATTGCGATACCTAAGCATCTTACCGCTGGAACTATATGTCGCTACAAGGCAGAGACAATTCTTCAGCAGGTCAACGCAAATTATTGCTCGAATGGTGCAATTTTATTGCCCAACGGCAGGGTGCCCGATACGACGCAAATCACAGAACATGGCAGTTTGAGCTACCGATGCCGAGGGACCGAAAAACAAAAAAGACGGGGCTCGCAATGCGAACCCCGTCTGCAAAGAAATCTGGCGAGAAAGCCTGATTACTTGAGGGTGACAGCAGCGCCAGCAGCCTCGAGCTTCTCCTTGGCAGCCTCGGCGTCCTCCTTCTTGGCACCCTCGAGAACAGCCTTGGGAGCGCCCTCGACGACCTCCTTGGCCTCCTTCAGACCAAGGTTGGTGAGCTCACGGACGGCCTTGATGACCTGGATCTTGTTGTCGCCGAAGCCCTCGAGCACGACGTCAAACTCGGTCTTCTCCTCGGCCTCAGCAGCGCCAGCAGCGGGAGCGGCGACAACAGCGGCAGGAGCAGCGGCGGAAACGCCGAAGGTGTCCTCGATAGCCTTAACGAGCTCGGAAGCCTCGAGAAGGGTCATTTCCTTAAGAGCATCGATGATCTCATCGGTGGTAAGCTTAGCCATTTCTAAGTCCTTTCGGTTTCCGTGCGGATGCACGGAGATCAGTTAAAACACGGCGCGAATGCGCCAGGGGTGCGGCTTTGCCGCCGCGGGTGAAAACAGCAACTAGGCTGCCTTCTGCTCGGAGACCTGCTGGATCGAACGAGCGAGACCAGAGGAAACGCCGTTGACGCAGACAGCGATGTCGCGAGCGAAACCGGAGATGAGACCGGCGATCTGGCCGAGAAGCTGATCCTTGGTGGGCAGCTCGGCGATAGCCTTAACATCATCAGCGGAAACGGCCTTGCCGTCGGAGATACCGCCCTTGATCTCAAGGACGCCCTTGGACTTAGCGGAGAAGTCCTTAAGGGCCTTAGCGGCCTCGACCGGCTCGGTCTCGTAGAACACATAAGCGACGGGGCCGGCGAGGATCTCGTCGATCTCGGGCTGCTCCTGGTTCTTGAGGGCGATCTTGACCAGGTTGTTCTTGTAGACCTTCATCTCGGCGCCGCACTCGCGAAGCTGATGACGCAGCTCCTGAGCCTGCTTAACCGTCAGACCGTTGTAGTTGACGACGAACAGACCGGCGTTCTCGGCGATACGGGACTCGATCTCTGCAACCTTGTCGATTTTGTACTGCTGGGGCATGAATTACACCTCCTCGAATTCTTTCCGGGCACGGTCCGCCACAAGGACGTGACGGGGGCATGTCCAAAAAGAAAGCCCCCGCGCTGCATGAGCGACGGGGGCGAGAAGACATATCTACTCGACCACCTCGGCTGGCGGGATATCCCATTAAGCTCGCGGGTAAGACCCGTTTGCGCCGGCTGTCTCTGGCAGCGGATTCGTGCGTGAACCGAAAATATTATGGCGGGGACCCCGGCGTCGGTCAACGGGCGCGAGGATTCGTACACAAACCCTGCATACGCTCCGACCGGGAGGGGCAGGGCGAGTTTTCCGCTCGGTCAAGTCCTGGGCTCGCACGAAGGCCACATTAAGTGGCCTTCGGCTCGTGCGGAATCTACGGAAAACTCGCCCTGCCCCTCCCGGCCGGAGCTACGTTACCTTTGCTGCGAATCCTCGTGTCCGTTGAGCGACGCGCCCCACTCATAATGCTTGGGTCGGTGGGCTGATGTGTTGCATCCCTGAGGGCTACAAGGTTGAAATGAAGGTGGACAGGCGGCGGAGGCCTTCGTCCAGGTTTTCGTCGGAGACGCAGTAGCTTAGGCGGATGTGGCCTTCGGTTCCGAAGCAGTTTCCGGGAACTAGGGCTACGTTTGCCTCTTTGATGGCTTTGATGCAGAAGTCTTCGCTGGTTAGGCCGAACTTTTTGATGCTCGGGAAAGTGTAGAAGGCTCCTGCGGGCTCTACTACGTCGAGGCCCATGGCGTTTAAGGCTTCGAGTACGCGCTCGCGGCGGGCTCGGTAGACTTTGAGCATGGGGGTTGGGTCGACGGTGAGGGCTCGGGCTGCGGCGTCCATCTCGAAGGAAACGGCGCTCGATACTAGGTATTGGTGGGCCTTTGCGATCTCGGCGATGACGGGCCCTGCCGCTGCGAGCCAGCCCAAGCGCCAGCCGGTCATGGCCCAGGGTTTGGAGAAGCTCTCGATAACCACTGTCTGCTCGCGTAGCTCCGAGTGGCGCTCGGCAAAGCGCTCGTAGCCATCCACATAGACTAGGCGGTTGTATACGTCGTCGCAGACCACGTAGATGCCCGCCTGCTCCGCCACGTGCGCCACGGCGCCGAGCGAAGCCGCGTTGAGGATACAGCCCGTAGGATTGTTGGGCGAGCAGATGACGATGGCCTTGGTCGCCGGCGTCACGCAAGCACGAAGTGCGTCCTCGTCAATCTGGAATTGCGCAGACTCCGTATCCAAAAAGACCGCTTTGGCGTGATTGGCCACGACAATGCTCTCGTACAGGCCAAAGGCCGGCGTGGGGATAATGACCTCGTCGCCCGGGTTGAGCATAGCCATGAATGTTGCCGACAGTGCCTCGGTCGCACCGTCGGTCAGGATGACCTCATCGGCGGAAAACGCCAGGCCCGCGTCATCCATATATTTGGACAGTGCATCACGCAGGGCGGGGCGACCGTTGTTGGGCGGATAGTGCGTGTCACCGCGGTCCAGTGCGGCGGTCACCTCGGCGCTAATCACATCGGGCGTGGGAAAATCGGGTTCGCCGAGCGCGAGCGCGATGCACCCCGGATGCCGGGCGGCGAGCGCGTTAATCCGGCGGATACCGGAGGGTTTGAGCATGGCAAGCGAGGTATTCATGGGCAGACGCATGGCGTTCCTTTCGTAAGGGTTGCACTAGGATAGCGCGGCGGGGCGCCACCAGACGGTGTAACCTAAACGGAAACGAGCCGGAAAGGAGATGGCATGGAGACGACCGCGCGCGGCGACGTACCAAAAACACTGCACACCATTGCGTATATCAGTATTCCCAATAGCGCCGATCTTGATTTTTTGCTCTGGGACCTGCAGGATGCCATCGCCGCCTATGCTCAACTTTCCGGCACCGCACTCCCCCGCCCGGTCGACTTGAAGGCAAATGACGCCGGCAGCGTTGCCGATGGCATCGTGCTGGCCATTGAAGATGTGGCTGACGATGAGACGTTGACAGCCATCGAGCGGGCGCTTGAGCGCTTTGGCGGTACGGGAACGCGCGTCTATGCCGCGATTCGAGCCGCACAAGAGGGCACAGAGCGGGCGCGTGGGACCGCCGTTCGCCTGCGCAAGGCATGTGAGCGCCATGACCAATTGTGGTGTGGCGGCGTTGCCATCTGCGCCGGCAGCGGCATCGCAGCGCTTCGCCATTCCCCACGCATGGGCCTCTTGCGCCGACCATTTTCGGAAGCGATGGATAAGCTTGTGGGCGCTGTGCGCATGGGCTGCTCCGTCGAGCATGCACAGCGACTTGGCGGCGGCAATACCGCCAACGTCGACGCCGACGGCATGGTTTGCGCCGAGCCAGCCGTGCCCGCGCCGATCTGGCGAGGCGCTCTGAAACGTCTGGGCGCCCACGCTCAAACAAAAATCTAAATTAAATAACAGCCCAGTCAACGGCTTCGTGCCAACGCTCAACAAGACGCTCCAGGCACCAGGCGGCATTGGCGGGACTTGTCGAGGGCAGGACAATGGCAGGCAGCCCCGTCCGATCTTGCAAGTAGCGTTTGTAGAGTCGCCCTGCCGTACCGCCGTTACAGACAACGACCTCGATCGGCGCGGCATCGGTAATGCGCTCGATATGTGCCGGCACAACGTTGCGGATGCTCGCGTCACTCGAGCCCTTAATGTCGCAGCTCTCGACCACATCCCACAGGGCTACGCCGCCGTTCAGCAGCATGGCCCGCTTGGCGGCAATAGAGGCATCGAGCGTCGCGGGCTCACCGCTTGCCAAAAGATTGCCCTCGTTGGGCGGCACAGGCATACCGAGGCACGTGGCCATCACACGCCAAAAGCGATTCTGAGGGTTGCCGTAATAAAAGGCATTGGCGCGCGAAAGCACCGAGGGAAACGATCCGAGCACCAAAACGCGCGAGCGCTGGTCGAACACGGGCTCAAACCCATGCTCAATATGTTGATAGCCCTCGTCGGACGCAGCCATGGCCTAGGCCCTCAGCAGATAACGAACCTCATAGGGCGCAAGCTCAAGGGTGCCCGTCAGCTCGACCGTGGGCGCATCGTCGGCAAGCAGGTCGACGAAGGACCCGTTGAGCTCGCCGGCGCCAAAGGTGTAAGGCTCACCCACGGCATTCACCGCCACGAGCACCGTCGCGTCGTCGCAGGCGCGCTCGAACAGCAGCTGCTTGTTCTGGATCACCACGTTGCGATAGGCACCGTAGTTGAGGGCACGGGCCGCCGCCTCGTTTGCCGAGCGCAGGTGCGCGAGCTGCTTGATGAAGGCCGTCAGCTCGTTGGGCGCAGGCTCATTGAGCGCAGGTCGCAGCGCCCAGTCGCCATCGGGGCCACCCTTTTCGCCGGCAATTCCCCACTCGCTGCCATAGTAGACGCACGGGATGCCCGGCATGCCAAAGAGCATGCCGTAGGCGGGACGCAGACACGACTTGTCGGTGAGGATACTTGCCAGGCGCGGCACATCGTGGTTGTCGACAAACGACAGCAGATGTTTGCCGCGGTAGATGCACCACGGATCGCCGCCAAACTGGCGGTGCAGCGAATGGGCGATCTCGAACATGTTGACCGAGTTAAAGCTGGAGTACAGGCCCTTGTAGCACTCGTAGTTGGTGCAGGAGTCGAGCATCTCGTCGTTGACGATTTGGTTGTAGTCGCCGTGGAGCGTCTCGCCGATCAGCACAAAGTCGGGCTTGAGCTCACGGGTAAAGACGTGCAGGCGGCGCATAAAGTCGCGGTCGAGCATATAGGCAACGTCCAGGCGCAGGCCGTCGACGCCAAAGACCTCGGCCCAGCGGCGCACGGACTCGAGCAGGTAATCGACCACAGCGGGATTTTGCAGGTTGAGCTTCACAAGCTCAAAATGGCCTTCCCAGCCCTCGTACCAAAAGCCATCGCCATAGCAGGAATCGCCGTCAAAGCTAATGTGGAACCAGTCCTTGTACGGCGAGTCCCACTTGCGCTCCTGCACATCGCGAAAGGCCCAAAAACCGCGGCCGACGTGGTTGAAGACGGCATCGAGCACCACGCGGATGCCATGGGCATGCAGCGTGTCGCATACGGCGGCAAAGTCGGCGTCCCCACCCAGGCGACGGTCGATA
Source organism: uncultured Collinsella sp. (assembly GCA_958403395.1). GTDB lineage: Bacteria > Actinomycetota > Coriobacteriia > Coriobacteriales > Coriobacteriaceae > Collinsella. The sequence goes on along the minus strand of CATXXF010000030.1, from coordinate 4,365 downwards.
TGGCGCAGGCTGCGTGTATCGTAGCCGTGGCTATCAGATTCGAGCGGTGGGTTGATAAGCACAGCGCCAACGCCGAGTTCCTGCATGTAGTCGGCTCATTGGGCGACCTTCATGATAGGAGCATCGGGGTTGGGCGCGGCGTTGGCAGCCTGGGCGAGCTCATCCTCGGCAACGGGCGCGGCGTTTTCGCGCGGAGCCCCGCAAAAGCCCAGCGGATAGATCTGATAGAACGTCGTCTCGTATGCCCACATAACAGCCTCCCGGTAAGCTCAACACAACGACATCCATTGTATGCCCAGCTTGTATCCTCTCCCCCAAAATAAGTTGCGGTGGAATAGTTCCTGCTTGGACCTTCAGAGGCCTTAAACAGGAACTATTCCACCGCAACTGATGAGGAAACGTGATTAGGCGACAGACTTTGCGCGGCGTATGGCCGGGAACATCACCGTGATAGCGAGGATGACGCCCACGACGGCAATCGACCCGCCCGCGAAGCCGATCCAGGCGATACCGGGACCCGAAACCACGGCTCCGCCGATCGCGGTACCCGTGCCAATACCCAGATTAAACAGGCCCGAGAAGATCGACATGGCGACGGCCGACGAATCTGCCGGCGTGTGCTTGATGAGCTCGGCCTGAAACGCCACGTTAAAGGCCGTGGCGCAGCAACCCCACAGTGCGCAGACGGCAAGCACTGTCACGAGCGACGATGCGGCCGGCCCCATGAGCAGCAGGGCCACCGGCACGCCGGAGAGCGTGATAGCCAAGAACGGGAAGCGATGCCCATCGAACAGGCGGCCGAACAGCCAGCTTCCGAGCAGACCGGAGCAGCCGAACGCCGTCAGCGTCATGGTGATAGCGCTTGCGTCGACATGGGCGACCTGAGCCAGGAAAGGCTCGATATAGCTGTAGCTTGCGTAATAGCCGGTCGCCATGAAGACCGTGACTGCGTAGAGCGCGATGAGGAGCGGGTTCTTGAGCAGCTCGGGCAGCTGTCTGACGGTAAAGCGCTCACCCGCCGGCATGGCCGGGAACACCGCTGCCTGGTAGACGGCCGCGATGGCTGAGAGGCCCCCGACCACGGCAAACGTCATGCGCCAGCCCACGGCCAAGCCAATGGCGCGACCGAGAGGCAGGCCAAAGATCTGCGCGATGGACGAGCCCGTAGCGATCATGCTGATGGCGAGCGCGCCGTGGCGAGTGTCGACCAGGCGCGAGGCCATAATCGAGGCGACTGACCAGAACACGGCATGTGCGCAAGCGACCACCAGGCGCGCGCAGACCAGGATGGGATAGGTCGGCGCCACAGCGGACAGGAACTGACCGAGCGAGAACAAGGCAAGCACGCCCAGCAGCATCCGCTTAAACTCGAAACGCGAAGCGAACACCATGAGCGGCAACGACAGCAGCATGACGCCCCAGGCATAGACCGAGATCATGATGCCCGCCTGGGCCTCGGTGAGCGAGAACGACGCGGCGATATCAGTCAAAAGGCCGATGGGCATAAACTCCGACGTGTTGAACACGAACGCACAGCAGGTGAGCCCGACGAGTGGGAGCCACTGCCTGAGCGTGATGCCGTCTTGCCTTGCCTGACTCATATATAACATCTCCAATCATTTTGAGCGGAGGCGATTATATAGCAACGGTCCCGCATCCGTCAGTAACGGACACGGGACCGAAACAATTCGATACACAGAGGTTGCGCCGTCAATAAATAACTAAGCCAACCCCAGTAATATGCCCGCCGAATGCACGACAAACGCCACGATCCAGGCGACCGTCACTTGAAACGCGAACACGGCAACGGCATAGCGCGCGCCCAGCTCGCTCTTGACGGCGCCGATGGCTGCCACACAGGGCGGGTACAGCAGCGTAAAGACCAGGAACACATAGGCAGTGAACGGCGAAAACATGGTCGACAGTGCCGCGGGCGAGGTCGCGCCCAAAAGCACCGTGAGGGTCGAGATGACACTCTCCTTGGCGATAAGTCCGGTGACGAGCGCCGTGGATGCACGCCAGTCGCCAAACCCAAGCGGCGTCAGCGCCGGCGCAATGATGCTGCCGAGACCCGCAAGCAGACTCTGCGACTGATCGGCGACCACATTAAAGCGGATGTCGAACGTCTGAAGGAACCAGATGACCACGGTAGCGGCAAAGATAATGGTAAAGGCCCTGGTAATAAAGTCTTTGGCCTTATCCCATGCCAGCATCACCGTCGTCTTGACGCTCGGCAGGCGGTAATTGGGCAGCTCCATGATAAACGGCACCGGGTCGCCCTTAAATGCCGTGCGGTTGAGTACCAAAGCCGCGATACAGCCAACCGCAATGCCGATCAGATAGAGCGAGACCATGGCGGGAACCGTCGCCTGTGGGAAAAACGCCCCGCACAGCAGACCATAGACCGGCAACTTGGCCGAGCAGCTCATGAACGGCGTGAGCATGACCGTCATCTTGCGGTCGTGCTCGGATGGGAGCGTACGGGTCGACATGATAGCCGGCACGGTGCAGCCAAACCCGACGAGCATGGGTACAAAGCTGCGGCCCGACAGGCCAAAACGACGCAGCACCTTATCCATGACAAAGGCCACGCGCGCCATGTATCCGGAGTCTTCCAGAATGGAGAGGAACAAAAAGAGCACGACGATAATCGGCAGGAAGGTCAGCACACTGCCCACGCCCGTAAGCACGCCGTCGACAGCCAGCGAGCGCACCACGTCGTTGGTACCGAACGCCTTGAGGCCCGCATCGGCCGAGGCGATGATGGCAGCGATACCGTCCTCCATGAGTCCCTGCAACGCCGCGCCGATCACGCCAAACGTCAGCCAAAAGACGAGGCCCATGATCACCAGAAACGCCGGAATGGCTGTGTAACGACCTGTCAGGATGCGGTCAATCTTGACGGAGCGCACGTGCTCGCGGCTCTCGTGCGGCTTGACGACGCAACGCCCGCACACGTCGCCGATAAAGCTAAAACGCATATCGGCCAGCGCAGATAGGCGGTCGGTGCCGGCCTCGCCCTCCATCTGGGTGATGATGTGCTCGATAGCGTCGAGCTCATTGCGATCCAGGTGAAGCGCCTCGGTTACCAGCTCATCGCCCTCGACCAGCTTGGTCGCCGCAAAGCGCACCGGGATGTGCGCCGTCACGGCATGGTCCTCGATCAGGTTAGCAATACCGTGGATGCAGCGATGCAGCGCACCGCCGTCCGGACCGTCGGGCGCGCAAAAGTCCAGGCGACCAGGGCGCTCGCGGAACCGCGCCACGTGCAGGGCGTGGTCCACCAGCTCGCCGATGCCCTCGTTGCGGGCAGCGCTAATGGGGACAACGGGCACGCCCAACAGGCTCTCGAGCAAGTTGACGTCTACGGCGCCGCCGTTGGCGGTCACCTCGTCCATCATGTTGAGCGCGATGACCATAGGACGGTCAAGCTCCATGAGCTGCAGTGTCAGGTACAGGTTGCGCTCGATGTTGGTGGCGTCAATGATGTCGATGATGGCGTCCGGACGCTCGTCGAGGATGAACTGACGGCTCACGACCTCCTCGCCTGTGTACGGCGACAGGGAGTAAATGCCGGGCAGGTCGGTAACGCTCGCCTCGGGATGGTTACGGATGGTGCCATCTTTGCGGTCGACCGTCACGCCGGGAAAGTTACCGACGTGCTGGTTGGAGCCCGTCAGCTGGTTGAATAACGTGGTCTTGCCGCAGTTTTGGTTGCCGGCGAGGGCAAAGTGCAGCGGCGCGCCCTCTGGCACGGCCGTCTTTGCCGCACGGGGCGAATACGTCCCCTCGCCCAGGGCCGGATGCTCCGTCGTGCCGATTGCGGCGTTAGCGCGCGGACCCGTATCGGTGTCGTGAATACCCACGAGCTCGATGCGAGCGGCATCGTCCTTGCGCAGTGTCAACTCGTAGCCACGCAGGCGGATCTCGAGCGGATCGCCCATGGGGGCGTACTTCATCATGGTGACTTCGGTGCCCGGCGTTAGGCCCATGTCCAAAATATGCTGTCGGAGTGCCTGATCGTCCGATGCCACCGATGCGACAACGGCGTCTTTTCCGATCTCGAGCGTATCGAGCTTCACGTCCGTGTTCCTCCCCCGACGCCCACAGGGCGTTGCATTTATGTTCACCATGGCTAACCGTTTGCCATGGCTAACCAATTTTAACCATGCATGATAGCGCGAACATGCAACGATGTTCAATCAGCAAATTGGCGCAATGGGGACAGGCAGGAGAGTTCAGGGCCATAGTTTCCCGATGGGGCCTCTCGGGGAAACTACATCCCAGAATTCCGGCTCGAAACGGGATATGGGGGGCCTCGGACGTTTTTTCGGACCATGCCCCGGCGCTATGCCGCATAGCCCC
>CATXXF010000029.1 GCA_958403395.1 uncultured Collinsella sp. | reverse complement strand
AGCACGCGGCTGTTAACCGCGCTGTTGTAGGTTCGAGTCCTACCCGGGGAGCCAGAATTTTTCAGCCCTCTTCGTTGGGCTTTTAAATTCCTCGGTAGCTCAATGGTAGAGCACGCGGCTGTTAACCGCGCTGTTGTAGGTTCGAGTCCTACCCGGGGAGCCAGGTTTTAAAACCCGTCGCTTATGCGGCGGGTTTTTTTCATGCCGCGATCGCCTGTGGCGAACGTTGCCGTATCAACATTTCGTGTCGAGGATGTAATCGCGAACCCCGCCGCCTTAACATGGCGCGGTCGTTGTAAACTATTGGAATGATTGCTCCCACGACATGGTGCCGCGAGCACCAGAAAAGGAGATTCTTGTGTCTGAGACCATTAACGGCAGCCTGAGCGTCTCGAACGACGTTATTGCCGATATTGCCGGTTATGCCGCGATGACGTGCTACGGCGTCGTCGGTATGGCTGAGCAGCTCCAGGGCGCCGAGAGCGTGCGCCTGCTTGCCGGCCAGCGCCTCCGCAAGGGCGTGCTTGTTTCCGCCGACGAGAACGGCCTCACGGTCGACCTTCACGTCGTGCTCGAGAACGGCGTCAACATGAAGTCCGTCTGCCACAATCTTTCGAGCTCCGTCGCCTTCACCCTGCAGGAGATCGCCCAGATCGATCCCGCCAGCCTTAAGATCGGCATTCACATCGACGCGCTCAAGAGCCGTCTGAACTAGCATCCGAATACGGAGATTTCATCACTTATGATTGCAAAGACCATTCGCACCTGTTTTCCGATCGCTGCGGCTGCCGTTTCCGAAAAGGCCGAGGAGATCAACAAGCTCAACGTCTTCCCCGTACCCGACGGTGACACCGGCACCAACATGTCGCTCACGCTCGCCTCGGTGACCAAGGAGCTTTCCGCCCTTCCCGCCGATGCCGACATGGAGGCCATTGCCGGCGCTATCACCCACGGCTCCCTGATGGGCGCCCGTGGCAACTCCGGTGTCATCACCTCGCAGATCCTACGCGGCGTGGCCGAGGGCCTTGTCTCTGCCGATGAGCCCATTACATCCGCCAATATCGCCTTCGCCTTCCGTCGTGCCGTCAAGGTTGCCTTCCAGGCTGTTCGTAAGCCCATCGAGGGCACGATCCTCACGGTCCTGCGTGATGTTTCGACCAAGGCAGACGAGTGCGAGAAGAAGAAGTTCTCTGCCGAGGATGCGCTCGACGCCATCGTCGTCGAGGCCTACCAGTCCGTCGCCCGCACGCCCGACCTGCTGCCCGTCCTCAAGGAGAACGGCGTGGTCGACTCCGGCGCCTTTGGCTTTGCCATCTTCTTGGAGAACTTTGTTGCCGCTGCCCTTGGCCGCAGCACCGTGGTCGAGGATTTCTCCGCTACGTTCGATTCCGCCGGCTCTGCTCGCGATGCCGCTCTTGGCCGTGTCGAGATCGAGGCCAACGACGACTGGGAGGGCTCGGAGTTCCGCTACTGCAACGAGTTCCTCTTTAAGGCCGACGCCCCGTTTGACGAGGACGAGTGCCTGAAGTTCCTGGGCTCCATGGGCGACTGCGAGCTGCTCGTTGGTGCTTACCCCGACTACAAGATTCACGTGCACTCCAACACCCCCAACCTGGTGCTCGAGCACATGCTGCAGCTTGGTCAGATCTACGAGGTCTTTATCCACAACATGGAGATGGAGGCCCACGACCGTACCGCTAAGATCCACGAGGACCAGGAGAAGGCCGCCGAGCCCGCGAAGGCCCTGGGCTTTGTCGCCGTTGCGGCTGGTTCCGGCGAGGCCGACATCCTCAAGTCCCTCGGCGTCGATGTGATCGTGTCGGGTGGCCAAACCATGAACCCCTCGACCGCCGACCTGCTTGGCGCCGTCGACCAGGTCAACGCGACCTCGGTCATCATCCTTCCCAATAACGGCAACATCCGCATGGCTGCCGAAGCTGCCGCTTCTGCCTGCACCGACAAGAAGGTCGCCGTCGTTCCCACCAAGACCGTCCCGCAGGCCTTCTCCGCGTTGTTCGCGGTCCTGCCCGATTCCGAGCTCGAGGATGCTGTTGCCGCTATGGTCGACGCCATCAGCGAGGTCCGTGATGGCGAGGTCACTCGCGCCGTGCGCGACTCCAGCGCCTCTGACGGCTCGCCGATTCACTCCGGTGATGTCATGGGCATCATCGCCGGTTCCATCGATGTGGTCGGTTCTGACGTGAAGCAGGTCACGCTCGACTGCATCAACCGCATGCAGGAGGAAGAGGAGGGCGACGCGCTGACGATTCTGGCCGGTGAGGAGCTGTCTGACGAGGCCTTCCAGGAGATCGTCGACGCTATCGAGGAGGCTCAGCCCGATCTGGAGATCGACGCCCATCGTGGTGAGCAGCCGCTCTATCCCGTGATCTTCTCGATCGAGTAGGCTCTGCCTATGTCCGAGCTGTGCTCCGTGCCGCGCGTCTCGGAGCGCTTTGCCCAGAGCAATGCGCTCGACGAGGATATCGCGCGACTCAAATATGTTTCGGGTAAACGTGAGGAGGCCCTTCGCCGTCTGGGAATTCGGACGGTGGGGGACCTCCTTCTCCATATTCCTCATCGCTACCTGGACTTTACTCGCTCGTGGTCCATCGAGATGGCGCCCATCGGTACCGTGTGCACGATCATCGCCACGGTCGACCGTATTGTCCAAAAGCAGCCCCGTCCGCGTATGCAGGTGACTGAGGTCTCGCTCGTGGACGAGACGGGCGTGCTGCAAGTCGCCTTTTTTCGTCAGCCCTGGATTGCCCAGCAGTTCAAGCAGGGCGACCGCCTGGCCGTTATGGGCAAGGTCGAATTTGCCTATGGCTTTAAGCAGATGGCCTCGCCCCACTTTGAAAAGCTTGAGGACGGGCGCGCCGCCGGCACCATCCTGCCGGTCCACTACGTAAGTGACGGCGTGAGTCAGGCATGGATGCGCCGTATCGTGAGCGGTGCGCTCGAAGTGGTCGCCAATCCGTTCGATCCCATTCCCGCGCCGCTGCGCGCAAAGCGGAAGCTCATGAGCAATGCCCGTGCGCTGCGCTCGATCCACTTTCCCTCGAGCATGGCCGAGCGCGACATCGCGCGCCGGCGTCTTGCCTACGAGGAGTGTCTCTACTTGCAGCTCGCGCTGCGTCTGCGCAACGATGGCGGTATGGTCGACGTGGTGCCTTATGCGCATGCCGCGGGCGAGCATTTGACTGCGCTTAAACAGGCCCTGCCGTTTTCGCTGAGCGATGAGCAGGAGGCTGCATTTCAAGACATCCTGCATGACATGTGCGATGGCGGTCGCGTGATGAACCGTCTGCTGCTGGGCGACGTCGGTACCGGTAAGACCGCCGTTGCCGCCTGCGCATTGGCGGTTGCGGCCGATAGCGGCACTCAGGCCTGCGTTATGGCGCCCACGGGCGTGTTGGCGCGTCAATATGCCGATAAGACCGGCCCCTTGCTCTCGCAGGCTGGCATAACCTGGGCGCTCCTGACGGGCGCCACGCCGGCGGCCGAGCGTGAACAGATTCATGCGCGGCTCCAGTCTGGCGAGCTCGACGTGCTCTTTGGTACCCATGCGGTGCTTTCGGAGAACGTCACGTTCAAGCATTTGTCGCTTGTGGTGATCGACGAGCAGCACCGCTTTGGCGTGGGCCAGCGTAACGCTCTACGCGCAAAAGGCCCGGGTGCCGACTTGTTGGTCATGACTGCCACGCCGATCCCGCGCACGCTGGCGCTTTCGGTGTACGGCGACCTGGATACGAGCATCATCCGCCATCGTCCCGTTCCGGGTGCCGGCGTGACGACGCGCGTCCTCACCGAGTCGAGTCGCGACCTGGCCTATGGCGCCATTCGCGAGGCGCACGATAAGGGGCAGCAAGCCTACGTGATCTGTCCGCTCGTGGAGCCGAGCGATTCGGCCGATGAGCTCGAAGACGTACCCGGCATCGCTCGCGACGACGAAGGCCGCGTGACCGTGCCTGTGCCGCTGCACGATACGGCAACCGAGCTCGACCGACTGCGCCTTGCGTTGCCGGGGCTTACCATCGAGCGTATTCATGGCCGCATGCCGGCGGGGGAGAAGGACCGGGTCATCGATGCCTTTAAGCGTGGCGAGATCGATGTGCTCGTCTCGACCACGGTGGTCGAGGTGGGCGTTGACGTGCCCAACGCCACCGTCATGGTCATCGAGAATGGAGAGCGCTTTGGCTTGGCGGCCCTGCACCAGCTGCGCGGGCGCGTAGGTCGCGGCAGCGTGTCGGGAACGTGCCTGGTCATGACGCACTCCAAGGGCAACGGCGGCGCGTCGACGGCACAAGACCGCCTCCAGTCGCTCGAGAAGACCTCGGACGGCTTTACGCTCGCCCAGATGGACCTGCGTCTGCGCCACGAGGGCGAAATCCTGGGTTACCGCCAGCATGGCGGCGTGACCTTGCGTTTTGTTGACCTCGATGCCGACGAAGAATTGATCGAGTGGGCCCATTTGGACGCGGTCGAGCTCTTGCGGTATGCTTGCAACCTTGACTCCGTGGCGACGCGTCCCTTGCGCGATGCAGTCGCCATGCGGTATCGGCACATCTTTAAGGAGGTCAGCGGAGGATGAGAATCATCGGCGGCGAATGGCGCGGTCGTAAGATCGAGGAGCCCCGTGGTCGCGATGTCACCCGCCCCACGACCGATCGCGTGCGCGAGGCGTGCGCATCTATGGTCATGTCGGCATTCGACTTCGATCTGGACGAGGTCCGCGTGCTGGATGCCTTTGGCGGCTCCGGCGCCTTGGGCATCGAGATGCTCTCGCGTGGTGCCCGCTCGCTCACCACGTTCGAGATCGATCGCAACGCTGCTCGTCTGATTACCAAGAATATCGAGTCGCTCTGCCGTGACCGTGCGCGTTGGCGCGTGGTGACGGGTGACGTGCTGGCGAGCGCCTCGCGCGGCCGCGTGCCGGGCGGTCCCTTCGACTTGGTCCTGCTCGACCCGCCCTATGCTTTTGGCTCCGAGCCGGTCGAGGAGCTGCTGCAAAACCTAGCTCAGCAAGGCTTGCTGGCGCCGGGCGCCTACGCGCTCTTTGAGCACGCCGCGGCCGATACGGGCGCTCACCCGACCGGTTTTGAGACCGTGCGCGAGAAGCGCTACGGCATAACTTCGGTTGACTTGCTGCGCTGGTCGGCCACGAACGAGGCCGACAATGCCGACGACAGCGACCATGACGAGGATGCGCCTTTGGAGGACGCCCATGAATGACACCATCAACCGCGTGATCGTCCCGGGCACCTTTGATCCCATCACGTTTGGCCATATCGACGTGATTCGCCGCGCCCGCCGCATCTTTCCCAGCGTGATCGTGGCCGTTGCCGAGTCGCAGGGCAAAAACGGCGTCGGCACCACGTTTATGCTCGACGAGCGCGTGGCGCTGGCCCGTGAGGCGCTCGGTGATATTGACGGCGTCGAGGTGCTGCCCTTCACCGGCCTCTTGGTCGATTTTGCCCGCGAACAGGGAGCAGGGGCCGTGGTCAAGGGCCTGCGTGCCATGACCGACTTTGAGTACGAGCTGCAGCAGGCCGACCTCAACTACCGCCTGGACAACGAGCTGGAGTCCATCTTTGTCATGAGTGCGCCGCAGTACGGCTATATCTCGAGCTCGGTGGTTCGCCAGATTGCATCGCTCGGTAGCGACGTCTCTAATTTTGTTCCGCCCAATGTGGTCAAGGCGCTCAAACATCGCTTTTCGTGACGTTTTTTAATGCCTGGTGGCATGTGGTAAACTAACACGATGATATGTTACCTATGAAAGGAGACCGGATGCCGGGCGAGAATTTTCCTGGCGACAGGATCGTGAGTCTTGTCGACGAGCTCGAGGGGCTCATCGAAGAGGCTAAGACGCCGTTCGGCAAGAACGCCCAGATGAAGGTTATCGACGCCGACGTCTTCTTTAACATCCTCGACGAGATCCGCATGAGCTATCCCGAGGAATGGCAGAAGTCCCGCCGTATCCTCAAGGAGCGCGAGGAGCTTATGGCTTCCGCCGCCGCTCAGGCCGATTCCATCATTGCCGATGCTCAGCAGCAGGCCCTCACCATTGCCGGTGAGCAGGAGATTGTCCGCTTAGCGCAGCAGCAGGCCGACGACATTCGCGACCGTGCCCAGCAGTATGAGCGCGAGACGCGCTATGCCGCCGAAGATTACGCCGAGCAGGTCTTTACGCACCTCGAGGAGAACCTCAAGAGCCTGACCGGCACCGTCACCCGTTGCCGTCAGCAGCTCAACGAGGGTGCCGCCCAGCAGAATGGTCAGTGGTAATGGCTGAGTTCCCGAGCGTTACCGTCGATCTTTCCGAGCAGCTTGAGTTTCCCGGAGACTCGTATCCGCTGACCGGTAAGGTCGATGTCGCCACCTATACGGTGGGCGAGAAGGAGTACCAGCTGCAGGACGGAATTGACTACGACGTGGTCTTTACCAATGCCGGCACCGGTGTCCTGCTTACGGGTATGGTCCGCGCGCACGCAACCGGTGAGTGCGACCGTTGCCTTGAGCCCGCTTCGTTTGATATTGCCGGTGAGATTGAGGAATTCTATCTCTTTAACGAGCCCGAGGACCCCGAGGCTTACGAGGACGGCTACGAGTTACTGGGCGAGGATCGCATCGTCGATCTGGGTGAGCCCATCAACGACGCGGTCGTCATGGACACGCCGTTCGTTGTCCTGTGCAAGCCCGATTGTCGCGGCCTGTGCCCCACATGCGGCATCAATCTCAACGTCGAGCAATGCGATTGCGCCGCTCAAGCAGAGGCCGAATGGGCCGCTGCCACGGAAAATCCATTTGCAGCATTGAAGAATCTCAAGCTTGACGAGTAAAACTGTGGTAGTATCGCTACTTGCGTGTAATCGCCACACTGGATAGTTCATAAGGAAGGTCACTATGCCCGTACCTAAACAAAAGCAGGGTCGTATCCGCACTCACACCCGCCGTTCCGCCAACATGAAGATCTCGGCTGCGGCTCAGTCCACGTGCCCCCGTTGCGGCGCTGTCAAGCTCCCGCACCACGTGTGCCCCAGCTGCGGTTTCTACAAGGACCGCGAGGTTATCGTTACCGAGTAACTGTATACTCTGGATGCGATGCCGTTCCAACTGGAACCACAATGGCCGGCTCAATGAGTCGGCCATTTTTGTATAAGGAGTATGTATATGAGTAACGTTCGCGTTTGTGTAGACGTTGTGGGCGGAGACGAGAAGCCTCAGGTCGTCCTCGACGGTATCGAGGCGGCGCTTGCCGCCGATCCCGATATCGAGGTCTTGGCAGCTGGCCCCGCCGAAATCGTCAACCCTTTTGCCGCTTCCCATGCACGTGTTGAGGCCCTTGAGGCACCTGACGTTATCGCCATGGATGACGATCCCATTCGCGCCGTGATGACTAAACGCAAGTCGTCGATCGTGCTGTCGTGTCGCGCCATCAAGAAGGGTAATGCGGACGCGTTTTTCTCTGCCGGCTCCACCGGTGCCATGACCGCCGCTGCCACCGCCTACGTGACGCCGTTTAGGTATCAGGCCGAAGGCAAGAAGCAGCCGGTGCGCCCCTGTCTGACCAATGCGCTACCCAATCGCGCCGGCGGTCTGACGGTGCTGTGCGATATGGGCGCCAACCCCGATGTCGAGGTCGATGACATGGTACGTTTTGCCCAGATGGGTAGTGCTTATGCCCGCGTCGTCCTGGGCATCGAGCATCCCCGCGTGGGCCTGCTTGCCAACGGCACCGAGGACGAGAAGGGCTCCAACTTTACCAAGGCCTGCTTCCCGGCCATGAAAGCCGCCGTTCCCGGCTTTGTTGGTAACTGCGAGGGAACGGACATCACCTCAGGTAACTTCGATGTCGTCGTTGCCGATGGCATGTCGGGCAATATTGCGCTCAAGGCCACCGAGGGTGCTGCCAAGTTTTTGCTACAGGAGCTCAAGGGCGTCTTTATGTCATCGCTCGGCACCAAGATCGCCGCGCTGCTCATCAAAAAACAGATGCGCGAGATTAAGGCCAAGCTCTCTGGCGACGCCAAGGGCGGCGCGATTCTTCTGGGCCTGCGCGGAGTGGTCCTGATCGGTCATGGCGCCACCTCGGTCGAGGCTGTTAAAAATGGTACGCTTGCGGCGGCCGAAGCCGTGCGCGCCGGGCTGGTCGAGAACGTCGCCAACTCCATGGACGGCATCGTTTTATAACAGCGGCGTTATGCGCCTCGGGGCGTGCGTCGTGGGGTAGAATCAGAACCGTGTCTTGGTACCGCCCGGACGGTACCATTCTTTTGGTATTCATGCACTATGAGAGGAAGCGCTATGGACCGCTCCGAAATCTTCGACAAGATCGCCGAGGTCGCTGCTGACGTTCTGGGCGTCGATGTTGCCGAAATTAGCGATGAGACCACCTTTGACGACCTCGATGCCAACTCGCTCGAGCGCCTGCAGCTGGTTACGGCTATCGAGGACGAGTTCAACCTCGAGATCGATGACGAGACTCTGCTCTCGCTCAACTCTGTCGCCGACGCCGTCGACGCCATCGAAAATGCCAGGGAGGCCTAGGTCTTGGCTTTGTCTGAACGACTTACGCGCGCCCAGGAAATTCTGGGCCACGAGTTCAATAATAAGGTGCTGCTGCGCGCGGCCCTTACGCATCCCTCGGCAGTCGAAGGCCAGCCGGTTTCTGCCAGCTATGAGCGCCTTGAGTTCTTGGGCGATTCCATTTTGGGCGCCGTGGTCGCACGCTCCCTGTTTGAGTCCTATCCGGAGTTTGACGAGGGCAAGCTCACGCGCCTGAAGGTGTCGCTTGTCTCGGGTGCTACGTTGTCCGAGGTTTCTCACGAGCTGGGCATCGACGACATCATCATCTTTGGTGCCTCCGAGACCGGTACCGGTGCGCGCGGCCTGCATTCGGCGCTCGAGAACGTCTACGAGTCGCTCGTGGGCGCACTGTACCTGGATGCCGGCTGGGATGCCGCAGCGGAGTTTATCCATCGTACGCTTAAGCCGCATTTGGCTTCCGAGCGTGCCGAGCATCCTGCAAACCCCAAGTCGTTTTTGCAGGAGTGCGTGCAAGCCGACGGTCACGAACCCCCGGCGTACAAGCTCGTTGGCTCCGAGGGCCCGGCGCATGCGCCCACCTTTACCGCCGTGGTTTTGATCGATGGTATTCGCCAGGGTCGCGGCTCCGGCTCCTCAAAGAAGGAAGCCGAGGGAGCCGCCGCACTCGAAGCGCTCGACCGCATGGGTTACACCACCAACGGCGTGATTCTGAACAAGAAGCACGTGTAAGCGAGGAACCGTGTATCTCAAGTCCCTCACGCTCAAAGGGTTCAAGTCGTTTGCCGACCGCGCCCATATGACGTTTGAGCCGGGCCTGACCGTCATCGTCGGTCCCAACGGCTCGGGAAAATCGAACATCTCCGACTCGATTCTGTGGGTTCTGGGCGAGCAGAGCGCTAAGCAGCTGCGCGGCCAGGCCATGGAGGATGTCATCTTCTCGGGCTCGTCAGCGCGCAAGCCGGTGGGTGTCGCCGAGGTCACGCTGGTGCTCGATAACTCGGACCATATGCTGCCCGTCGATTTTGACGAGGTCGCCATCACCCGTCGTATGTATCGCTCGGGCGAAAGCGAGTACCTCATCAACTCGAGTCCGTGCCGCCTGATGGACATTCAGGACATCCTGCACGATTCGGGCCTAGGCAAGGATACGCATTCCATCATCAGCCAGGGCAAGCTCGACGCCATTTTGCAGAGCCGCCCCGAGGAGCGTCGCGCCCTCATCGAGGAGGCCGCCGGCATTTCCAAGCACAAGCGCCGCAAGGAGCGTGCGCTCAAAAAGATTAAGTCGATGGACGAGCACCTGACGCGTGCCCGTGACATCAATAAGGAAATCGCCCGTCAGCTGCGACCGCTGGAGCGTCAGGTCGATCGCGCGCGCAAGTACAAAGAGCTGTCCTCGCGCGCGAACGAGCTTACGCAGATGCTGGCTGTCGATGAGCTTCGTTCGCTGCAGTCGCAGTGGAACGACCTGGAGAGCCGCTCCAAGGAAGGTGCTGCCGAGCTGGAGCTTGCGCAGTACCGCATGAGCGAAAAGGAGCGCGAGCTCGAGAAGCTCCAGGTTATGCTTGAGGAAAAGGGCCTGTTTGTGGGCGACCTGGGCGAGCAACGCCGTCATATGCAAGATGTGGTCGGCCGCATTAACTCCGACATGCGCCTGCTCGAGGAAAAGGGCCACAACATGGTGTCGCGCCTGTCTGACATGCGCGGTCAGATTTCGAGCTCCGAGCATCAGCGTCGTCGCGTGGTCGAGGAGCTCGAGGACGCGCGTGCGCAGCTTGAGGAAGTGACCGGTGCGCATATGCAAGCCCAGGAGGACGTTGACGCCGCTGGTCCTGCCGCCGCTGAGCTCCACGAGCGGCGCGTGGCGCTCGACAATCAGATTTCGCAGCTTACGCGAGAGCAACGCGATGTGCAGCGCGTGGCCGATAACGCCGCGCTCGAGCTCGCCAAGGTGAAGGATTCCTTGAGCAATGCCGAGGTCGAGGACAACATGTATGCCTCGCGCCTGGAGCAGATTGACGAGCAGCTCGAGGAGGTCACGGCCTCGCTCGAGAGCCGTCGCGACCGCGCCGAGGAGCTTGAGGGCGCTCTTGAGGAAGCGCGCCGGGCCCAGGCCGATGCGCGTGAGGCCACCGAGGTCGCCCGTGCAGCCCTGAAGGACCTGCGTGCCCGCGAGAGCGAGGCGCGCAACAAGTTGTCCGAGGTGCGCTCGGAGCTTTCCAGCCAAAAGAAACTCGATGCCCGCATGGCCGACAGCTCGCCGCTCGTGAGCCGTCTGGTGGGTGCGCTGGGCGACGATGTCTCGGGTCGTCTGGGCGACGTGCTCGAGGCCCCGCGCGAGCTTGAGGGCCTGGTGGAGCAACTACTTGCCGGCGATATCGATGCGCTGCTGTTCGACGATACGTCCGCGCTTGAGCGTGCCGGTCGTTCCGCTCTGGACCAGAAGAAGGCCTCGGGTGAGGCGCTGCTGGTGGCGCGCGGCGTGAGTGGCTCTGCTGCCGCCGAGGGCGCTGCCGGTACCCGTCTGGTTGATCGTCTGTCCGTGCGCGCAGGCTACGGACCCGTCGTCGAGGCGCTGCTCGGCGGCTATTACGTGGTCGATGACTTGGCCGCCGCGCTGGCTGCGCCTGTCGTTGACGGTGTGACCTATGTGACCCCCGATGGCGCCCGCGTAAGCTGTGGCGGCCTTGTGCGCGTGGGCCTCGATGCCGGCGAGGCGTCGGGTGCTCTGGAGCGCAAGCGTCGCATTCGCGAGCTGGAGGGCTTGGAGCCCGATCTGGTTGCCGTGTTTGAGCATGTGTCGGATCAGGTCGTCGAGGCCAATGCGGCCGTTGAGGAAGCGCGTGCCGCTGAGGGCGATGCCGCCGGCGAGATCGCCCGTCTTGAGGGCGAGCGCCGCTCGTTGCTCTCCGAGATCGGCCGCTTGGAGCAAAGCGCCAACAATGCCGAGGTCGAGCGCGTGCGCATCTCCAAGCGCCGCGAGCAGGCCTCCGAAGCCGTTCGCGCTGCGCGCCCGCGCGTTGACGAGCTCACCCGTTCGCGTGACGAGGCCCGCGCGCAGACAAGCGATCTGGGCTTGCAGATTGCCGAGGCCAACGACGAACTCGATCGCGTTCGCCGTGACGATTCCGAGGCTGCCGGCAAGCTCGCCGATGCCAAGGTGCGCCTGGCCCAGACGAGCGAACGCCTGCGTTCGCTGAAGGGCCGCGTGCCCGACCTGGAGCATCGTCTTGAGGGCATCGACCGTCGTATCCGCGGAACACGCCAGGCCTCGCGCTCGCTCGAGCTGCTGCGCCTGCGCGTCGATCCCATGCACGAACGCTATTCTGCCCTGTTGGAACGCGCGTCGGATTGGGCAGCGCGCCTGCGTGACCAGGCCTCTCTGGAGGAGGCGGACTCCGCTTCGCTCAAGAAGACCATCGAGGATGCCAAGGCCGAGGTCTCCCGTGCCAAGGAGCGGGTTGATGCCGCCACGGCGACGCAAAACGAGTTCAAGGTCGCGCGTGGCAAGCTCGAGGTGCAGGTCGAGGCTGCCATCAAGGCCATTACCGCCGATGGCACGACGGTGCTCGAGGAAGCGCTCATGCTTCCGGCGCCCACGGACCGCGATGCCGCCGAGCGCGAACTCAACCAGCTTGTGCGCCAGATCAACAACCTTGGTCCCGTTAACCAAGTTGCCATGGAGGAGTACGAGCAGCTCAAGCGCCGCGCCGACTACATCGAGGAGCAGCTGGCCGATCTGGAGAGCGCACGCAAGGCGCTCACCAAGATCACGGTGGCCATTGATCGCAAGATGCGCAAGGCGTTCCTGGTGACGTTTGAGAAGGTCGACGCGAACTTCCGCGAGATCTTCGCTATGCTCTTCCCGGGCGGCCAGGCTCATCTGGAGATGACCGATCCCGAGCATCCTGCCGAGACGGGTATCGAGGTCGTGGCGCAGCCGCGCGGCAAGCGCATCACCAAGATGATGCTCATGTCGGGCGGCGAGAAGAGCCTGACGGCGCTCGCCCTCCTCTTTGCTGTGTACCGCACGCGCACGGTGCCGTTCTATGTGCTGGACGAGGTCGAGGCGGCACTCGATGACGCCAACCTGTCCAAGCTCATCGGCGCGCTCGATGTGTTGCGTTCCGATACGCAGCTCTTGGTCATTTCGCATCAGCGCCGTACTATGGAGGACGCTGACGTCCTCTATGGCGTCTCGATGCAAGCCGACGGCGTCAGTCGCGTCGTCTCGCAAAAACTCGATCGCGAAACCGGAAAGGTCGTGAATGCATAATGGGATTCTTCGATGCTCTCTCGCGCGGACTTGAGCGCAGTCGCGAGGCCCTCAACGAGGTCTTTTACTTTGGCGGCGAGGTCGACGAGGATTTTTGGGAGGACCTTGAGGACACCCTCGTCATGGGTGACATGGGCGCCGAGGTCGCCATAAAGGTCTCCGATGACCTGCGTGATGCCGCGGCTAAGAAGAACCTCAAGACCGCCCCGCAACTCCGTCGCGCCCTGGCCGAGCAGCTTGAGCAGCACTTTGTGCCCATCGAGCGCGATCCGTTCTCCGATACGCCGAGCTGCGTGCTGTTTGTGGGCATTAACGGTGCCGGCAAGACCACGACGGTCGGTAAGATCGCGAGCGCCATGGCCGCCCGCGGCAAGAACGTCGTGATCGGTTCGGCCGATACCTTCCGCGCTGCAGCTATCGAGCAGCTCGATGTGTGGGGCCAGCGAGCTGGCGTCCCCGTCATCAAGCGCGACCGCGGCTCCGACCCGGCAAGTGTTTGCTACGACGTGCTCGACGAGGCCGACAAGCGCGGCAGCGACCTGGTGCTCATCGATACCGCCGGTCGTCTGCACACGAGCCCCGAGCTCATGCGCGAGCTTGCCAAGGTGGTCAATGTGACCCGTAAGCGCGCCGCCAATATGGCCGCCGGCCCCATGCCCGTCTATGTCGTGCTCGTGATCGATGCCGCAACGGGCCAAAACGGCCTCAACCAGGCGCTCGAGTTTAACGAGGCGCTGGGTCTGGACGGTATTATCATGACAAAGCTCGACGGCACGGCAAAGGGCGGTATCGCCATGGCCGTGGCCGAGAAGCTCAAGCTTCCCATCCTGCGCATCGGCGTGGGCGAGCAGGTCGATGACCTGCAGGAGTTCAATGCCAAAGATTTTTGCCGCGCCCTGGTGGGCGAGTCCAACTAAGGAGTAACCAGTGTTTGATTCCCTGAGCGATCGCCTCAACGACACATTTGACCGCCTGCGTGGCAAGGGTAAGCTGACCGAGGCCGACATTACCTCGGCCATGCGCGACATTCGCATGGCGCTACTCGAGGCCGACGTCAACTTCAAGGTCGTCAAGGAGTTCGTCGCCAAGACCAAGGAGCGCTGCATGACCGCCGAGGTCATGGAGTCACTGTCGCCGGCGCAAAACGTCGTCAAGATCGTGCTCGACGAGCTCACCGAGATGCTCGGCTCCACCGAGAGCAAGCTCGTCTTTAGCAACCGCATTCCCAATGTCATCATGCTCGTGGGCCTGCAGGGCTCCGGTAAGACCACGGCGGCCGTAAAGCTGGCCTACCAGCTCAAGAAGCAGGGCCGCTCGCCGCTGCTCGCCGCGTGCGACGTCTACCGTCCCGCCGCTGCCGACCAGCTGGCCACACTCGGTGGAGAGATCGGCGTGCCGGTCTTCCGCGGCGACGGCGAGCACCCGGTCGATATCGCCAAGGGTGCCATCCAGGAGGCAGTCGACCACCTGCGCGATGTAGTCATCGTCGATACCGCCGGTCGTCTGCAGATCGACGAGCAGATGATGCAGGAGGCCGTGGATATCAAGAAGGCCGTCAAGCCCGATCAGGTGCTGATGGTCGTCGATGCCATGACCGGCCAGGATATCGTCAACGTCGTCTCGACCTTCGCCGAGCGCACCGACTTTGACGGCGTGATCATCTCCAAGCTCGACGGCGATGCCCGTGGCGGCGGCGCGCTTTCCGTGCGCCAGGTGACCGGCAAGCCCATCAAGTTCGTGAGCATGGGCGAGAAGCCCGATTCGCTGGAGCCGTTCTATCCCGACCGAATGGCCAAGCGAATCTTGGGCATGGGCGATGTTGTCGGCATCATCGAGAAGGCCCAGGAGGCGGCCGACGCCGAGCAGCTCGAGGCTGCCGAGCGTATGCTGCGCGAGGGCTTTACCATGAACGACATGCTCGACCAGATGAAGGCTGTCAAGAAGATGGGCGGCATGAAGGGCATCCTGGGTATGCTCCCCGGCGGCCAGCGCGCGCTCAACCAGATGGGCGGCAATTTGGACGAGGGCATCTTCGACAAGAACGAGGCCATCATCATGTCGATGACCAAGGAGGAGCGCCTGCGTCCCTCCATCATCAACGGCCAGCGCCGCGCCCGTATCGCCAAGGGCGCCGGCGTGACTCCCACCGAGGTCAATAGCCTTATGAAGCAGTGGGGCGAGATGAACAAGATGATGGGCCGCATGCGCTCGATGGCCAATCAGGCACAGGCCGGTGGCAAGAAGGGCAAGAAGGGCAAAAAGGGCAAAAAGATGCGCATGCCCAATATTCCTGGTCTGGATGCCATGGGCCTGGGCGGCATGGGCGGCCTGGGAATGGGCGGTCCTAAGTCCGATATGGACCTGCTGCGTCAGATGGAAGCGCAGATGCGCAATAAGAAGTAACGACTGGTTGAGTCGTGTATGGCGTAGGCCGCCTGGATGGTACTCCAGGCGGCCTACGCCGTTTGTTCGCAGGTTGTCGCACGCGCGGAAGCGTGTTGACGTCGAGGTGCTTGCCGCTAGTGGCAGCTGCAGCCCTCATGTCCGTCGTGGTCGTGATGGCCGTGGCAGCCGCAGGACTCGCCATGCTCATGGGTGTGCTCGTGGTCGTGGACATGGCAGCCGCAGGTGGCCTCGCCGGTCTGCGCGAGCGTGCCGGCAATGAGGGCCTCGACGCAGGCATCGCAGCTGCCCTGGGCGCCCGCATAGACCGTGATGCCGGCCTGGGTGAGCGCGTTGATGGCGCCTCCGCCGATACCGCCGCAGATGAGCGTGTCAACGCCACCGTTGGTAAGCAGGCCCACCAATGCGCCGTGACCGGTGCCGCCGGTGCCTACGACCTGCTCGTTGAGCACCTTGCCATCCTGGATGTCGTAGATCTTGAACTGTTCGCTGCGGCCAAAGTGCATAAAGATGTTGCCGTTGTCGTACGTCGTTGCCACCCTCATGGTGCTGACCTCCTTTGCTGGCCATGCGGCCGTTGTCGTGGTGATGGGGGAGTATGCGATATTGCCGCCCTCGATACTGAGCGCTCGCCCGTTGACCAGCGCGTTTGCCACCTTACGATGTGCTCGGCTGCAAATAGCCGCCACCGTGGCGCGCGCGATGCCCATCTGCTGGGCGACCGCCTCTTGGTTGAGACCTTCCAGGTCGCACAGGCGCAGCACCTCAAGCTCGTCGACGGTCATGTCGATGGCATCACCGCTGGCCAGGCCATCGGGGGTAAAGCCGCGGTATTCGGGGATAATCCCGACGCGGCGCAGTTTTTCGCGTCTTCCTGCCATGCACACTCCTTATCTGACATATGTCAACAATAGGATAACGCGTTAGTCGTTGGGCGCAAGGCATTTCTGTCATATGTCAGAAAAAGGCTAAGATGCCTCGTTGCCGCATGCGGAGCCGCGCTGCCGTGCATTGCGTGTGCCGGACTAAGTGTCCAATTCGACACTCGCGCGCCTGGGCTACAATAAATCTCGCTTATAGGCGACTGACAGGAGGGTCAATGAGCAAGGCTGATCAACAGTTTGTAACCATGTGCCGCGACATTCTGGACCATGGCACCACCACCGAGGGCCAAAAGGTCCGCCCGGTGTGGGAGGATGGCACCCCTGCCTATACCATTAAAAACTTTGGCGTCACGGCGCGCTATGATCTGCGCGAGGAGTTCCCCGCGCTTACGCTGCGTCGTACGGCGCTCAAGTCCGCCATGGACGAGATCCTGTGGATCTATCAAAAGAAGTCCAATAACGTCCATGACCTCAACAGCCATATTTGGGACGAGTGGGCCGACGAGACCGGCTCCATCGGCAAGGCCTACGGGTACCAGATTGGCCAGAAAAGCCATTATGCCGAGGGTGACTTTGACCAAATTGACCGCGTGCTGTACGATCTTAAACACACACCGTACAGTCGACGCATTATGACGAACACCTATGTGTTCAGCGACTTGTCCGAGATGCACCTGTATCCGTGCGCGTACAGCGTGACGTATAACGTGACGCAGCGTCCGCAGGACGACAAGCCCACACTCAATATGATTCTCAACCAGCGCAGCCAGGACATTTTGGCCGCAAACAACTGGAATGTGTGCCAGTACGCCATTCTGCTCATGATGGTTGCGCAGTCGGTCGATATGATTCCCGGCGAGCTGCTGCACGTGATCGCCGATGCTCACATTTACGACCGTCACGTCGATATCGTCCGCGAGCTTATTGAGCGTCCGCAGTTTGCGGCGCCTAAGGTAACGCTGAATCCCGACGTGCATGACTTCTATGCGTTTACGACCGACGACCTCATCGTCGAGGGCTATGAGCACGGCCCGCAGGTCAAGAACATTCCCATTGCGGTGTAGGTGGTGCTCATGACGTGTAAGCTATCTGCTATCGTCGCCGTGTGTGACGACTGGGGCATTGGGTGCGAGGGCGACATGGTGGTGTCCAATCGCGCCGACATGCGCCATTTTGTGGCGTGCACCAAAGGTTGCCCGGTTATTATGGGGCGCAAGACCCTGCTGAGTTTTCCCGGCGGGCGTCCTCTCAAGAACCGCCGCAATATCGTGCTTACGCGCGACGAGGATTTTGCGCCCGATGGCGTTGACGTGGTGCATAGCATCGACGAGGCGCTCGCTGCGGTTGCCGATGAGCCCGTTGCCTGGGTGATCGGTGGCGGCGATGTCTATCGGCAGTTTTTGCCGTATTGCGTCGAGGCCGAGGTCACGCATAACCACTGCGTCCATGTCGTGGATACGTACTTTCCCGATTTGGAAGCCGATCCTGCGTGGGAGATTGCGCGGGCCAGCGAATCGGCGGTTGTCGCTGCCGGAGAAGGCGATGAGGGCCTCGAATATGAGTTCGTGACGTATCGTCGCGTTGATGCGTAAACCCGATTATCCCTTCGGTATTATCGGGTTGGAATGAGTGGCGGGGCAGCGCATGGCGTTGCCCCGATATTTGTATAGGTGCTGTAAAGAAGGGTGCGGGCTGGCTGCTATGACTGATGCCGTTGAGGTTCTGCGAATTGATTCGCTCGAGGACGAGCGGCTCGATGCCTACGTGCGACTGACCGAGCGTGAGCTGCGCTGCGTGCTAGAGCCGCAAAAGGGCATCTTTATCGCCGAGAGTGCCAAGGTTATTGAGCGCGCGGTGCGTGCCGGATACGAGCCGGTGAGCTTTCTTTTGGGCGAACGCTGGCTCGACCAGATGATGCCGCTGTTTGAGCGCCTGGTTGTGCGCGAGGGCGCAGGTCCGGTTCCTGTGTTCGTGGCTTCCATGGAACTCATGGAGCAGCTGACGGGTTTTAACGTGACGCGTGGTGCGCTCGCGGCGTTCCGTCGGCCGCGTCAGATTCCGGTTGATGAGTTCTTGGGCGGCGTCGTCGAGGCGGCGGGGGATCGTCCGGTGCGCGTGTGCGTGCTTGAGGGTATTGTCGATCACACCAATGTCGGCGCGATTTTCCGCTCGGCTGCCGCATTGAACGTTGACGGTATTTTGGTCAGCCCGACGTGCTGCGACCCGCTGTACCGTCGCTCGGCCCGCGTGAGCATGGGCACCGTGTTTCAGGTGCCGTGGACGCGCATTGGCAGCGAGGCTCGTGTGTGGCCGCATGATGGTCTGAGCGCGTTGCACGACGCCGGTTTTTCGTGTGCCGCTATGGCGTTGACGGACGACTCTTTTTCGCTTGATGATTCTGTACTGCAGAAGATTGATCGCTTGGCGATTTTTATGGGCACCGAGGGTGCCGGCTTGGGCGCCAAGACCATTGCCGGCTGTGACCACGCGGTGCGCATTCCGATGGCGCACGGGGTCGATTCGCTCAACGTGGCCGCGGCGAGCGCCGTCGCCTTTTGGCAGCTATGCCCGCACGTGAGCAATGAGTATCACTACCAGCCGGGTTTGTATCACTAGGCAGTTATTCCGCACCGTGCTCTAATTCGGGGTGTTTCGGTCGCTGCCAGTCGGTGCTAAGCTGGTTTTGGCTTTGGTTTTAAATTGCCGTTTTGCTGTTTGACCTATGCGTGTGGGGAGGGCGTGTGGCTAAGAAATCTACGGCTATCGATGTAACGCAAGGTGTCATTTGGCAGCAATTGCTGTCGCTGTGCGTTCCCATCTTTTT
This sequence comes from uncultured Collinsella sp., assembly GCA_958403395.1. Lineage (GTDB taxonomy): Bacteria > Actinomycetota > Coriobacteriia > Coriobacteriales > Coriobacteriaceae > Collinsella. The sequence continues at coordinate 5,932 of CATXXF010000029.1, read as the reverse complement.
TAGTTCGTTTTTTCAGCAGGCCTACACGCTTATCGGCACCTATATCGTCGGTCAGTTTGGCGGCAAGCTCGCGTTGGGTGGCATTCAAGCCACGATGGTGCTCACCGAGCTCTGCATTGGCTTTTGCGTTGGCGTCGGCGCCGGCTGCGCGGTCATTACCGGTCAGTATTTTGGCCAGCACGATGATGAGCGACTGAGTCGTTCGGTCCATACCGCCATGACGCTCGCGTTGGTGGGCGGTATCGTTTTCTCGATTCTTGGCATAGTGTTCGTTGAGCCCATGCTGGTGCTTATGAACACGCCGCATGAACTATTGGCCGAGGGCGTGGCCTATGCTCGTTGTTATTTTGCCGCCATGGTTGCAGCGCTGCTGCTCAATATGGGAACGGCACTGCTGCGCGCCGTGGGCGACACGCGCGGGCCTGCCGTGATCATTGCCTCTGGCTGCCTGGTTAACGTGGTGCTGGATATCATTTTTGTCGCTGTGTTGCATATGGAGGCGCTGGGCTGCGGCATCGCAGTGGCGCTGACCATTTGCTCCAATGCAACGATGATCGTGTTGCGCATGATGCGCGCTCCGGGTGCATGGCGTCTTTCGCTGTCTAAGCTCGGCATCGATCGCGGTATTTGCAAGAGTATGATCTCGTGTGGTCTGCCACTCGGTTTTCAATCGGCTGCCTATTCGATCTCGAACGTGCTGATCCAGGTGTCGGTTAATTCGTTTGGCGCCGATGTCACGACTGCTTGGGGTCTATCTGGGCGCCTGGATGGCATTATCTGGATGGTGACCGAGGCGCTCGGCGTTTCGATCACCACGTTCTCGGCGCAGAACTTTGGCGCGCGCAATTACGAGCGCATGCGCAAGGGATATCACACGTCGCTCGTGCTTTCGTTTATGCTCATTGGTGGCCTGTCTGCCGTGCTCCTGGTGTTCTCGGGCCCGCTGTCGCGTTTGTTTGTCGACGATGCTTCGATTTCTGCGTACACCACGACGATTCTTCATTTCATCGCGCCGTTCTACGCGATCTTCTCGATTATCGAAAACGCGTCGGGTTCCATTCGCGGCGCCGGCGTGAGTCTGCAGCCTATGATGCTCACCATCTTTGGTACCGTTGTCTTGAGGGTGATCTGGGTGTTTGCGATCATGCCCTTCGATCCGTCGCTCGAGCATCTACTGCTGGTCTACCCCGTAACCTGGCTCATTACGGCCACGATGTTCACCATCTACCACCACAGCGGCAACTGGCTCGGCCGCGCCACCGCCTAGCCATTCGGGACGTCCCCAATGGCTAGTATTCGATGCCTTGGCGGGCTAGGAGGCCTTCGTCGAAGTAGTGTTTGACGGGGCGCATTTCGGTGACTAAGTCCGCGAGGTCGGCCAACGGCAGCAGCCCGCGGCCGGTGAGCACGAGCTCCGTGGTGGTGGGCTTTATCGCAATCAGTTCCTCGACATCCTCTCGCGCCCCAACGCAGCCGTCGTCTTGCCCTTGCCGTCGCCCGTATAGATTTGACCCTTGCCGACTTCCAGTGATGCCATCTCTGTCTTTTCGTGCCCGGCGTCGGTTTATCGCCGTCCGGGTTGGGTATTCTAGAAAGCATTATTAACCCCAGTAGATGGAGTTCAAGCAGATGGAGATGGATGACAACAAGCGTAGACGGAATATGATCCTCTACGTGCTCATCGCCTTCGTCGTCTACCTCGTGCTCTCGACCGTTCTGTTCCCCAACATCGGTCACACGCAGCAGATTACGAAGACCGATTACTCGACGTTTGTCAAAGCGCTCGATAAGAAGAGTGTCGACAAGGTCGAGTACAACACGGACGATTACTCGATTTATTACACCAAGAAGGGCGAGGACGAGAACATCGCCTATAAGACGACCGGTGTGCCGAACGATGCGGGCTTTACCGATCGCGTGCTTGAGTCTGGCGCTTCGCTGGAGTCGGTCGTTCCCGATAAAAACTCGGGTTTGATGACCTACTACCTGCTTACGCTCATCCTTCCCATGGCGATTTTCTTCCTGATCGGCTGGTGGCTCAACCGCCGCATGAAGAAGGCCATGGGTGATGACGGTCCTTCGATGAACTTTGGCGGCGGTGGTTTTGGCGGCGGCGGACTGGGTAAGTCCGGCGCGCGCGTGATCGCCTCCAAGGACGTGGGCGTGACCTTTAAGGACGTCGCCGGCCAGGAAGAGGCCAAGGAGTCTCTCAAGGAGGTCGTCGACTTTCTGGAGAAGCCGCAGCGCTATGAGGAGATCGGCGCCAAGTTGCCGCGCGGTGCTCTCCTTGTTGGCCCTCCGGGTACCGGTAAGACCCTGCTTGCCAAGGCTGTTGCCGGCGAGGCGGGCGTGCCGTTCTTTAGCATTTCGGGCTCTGAGTTCGTCGAGATGTTCGTCGGCCGCGGCGCCGCCAAGGTTCGCGACCTGTTCAAGCAGGCCAAGGAAAAGGCCCCGTGCATCGTCTTTATCGATGAGATCGATACCATCGGCAAAAAGCGCGATGGCGGCGGCTTTAGTGGCAACGACGAGCGCGAGCAGACGCTCAACCAGTTGCTGACCGAGATGGACGGCTTCGATAACCATAAGGGTATTGTCGTTCTCGCTGCTACCAACCGCCCCGATAGCCTTGATCCCGCCCTGCTGCGCCCCGGTCGTTTTGACCGCCGCATCCCCGTTGAGCTGCCCGACCTGACCGGCCGTAAGAACATTCTTGAGCTGCATGCCAAGAGTGTGAAGACCGAGCCGCCGATCGATCTGACCGCGATTGCCCGCGCCACGCCCGGTGCCTCGGGCGCCGACCTGGCCAATATCATCAACGAGGGCGCCCTGCGCGCCGTTCGCGAGGGTCGCAAGCGTGCAACCCAGGACGACTTCGAGGAGTCGGTGGAGGTCGTCATTGCCGGCCAACAGCGTAAGTCCACGGTGCTTTCCGACCACGAGAAGCAGGTCGTTTCCTACCACGAGATCGGCCATGCCATCGTCGCTGCCCGCCAAAAGGGTTCCGCGCCAGTTACCAAGATCACCATCGTGCCGCGCACGAGCGGCGCTTTGGGCTACACCATGCAGGTCGAGGAGGACGAACGCTTCCTGACTACGCGCCAGGAGGTGCTGGACAAGCTCGCCGTCTACTGCGGCGGCCGTGCGGCCGAGGAACTCATCTTTGGCGAGATGACGACCGGTGCCGCCAACGATATCGAGCAGGCCACCAAGCTCGCCCGTAATATGGTGACGCGCTTTGGTATGTCCGACGAGTTTGGCATGATGGCGCTCGGTACCGTGCAGAACGCGTATCTCAATCAGGACACGTCGCTCACCTGCGCCCCCGGTACGGCCGAGCGTGTGGACGCGATTGTCGCTAAGCTGATCGAGGACGCGCACGATCGCGCCCTGCAGATCCTCAAGGAGAATAAGTTTAAGCTCCATGAGCTGGCTCGTTATCTGTACAAGAAGGAGACCATCACGGGCGAGGAGTTCATGAACCTCCTCACGCGCGAGAATCCGCTGATGCCCAAGCAGCAGTAAAGCCGCGGCCGAGCCAGTAAACGCCGACGCCCCATTTGAGCAGCTTACTCAAATGGGGCGTTTTGCTTGAGAGGGATGGAAATGAAGATCGTGGTGAGTGCCTGTTTGATGGGCGAGAGCTGCAAGTATAACGGGCTCGACAACTATCATCGCGAGTTGGCCGAGGCCTGCGAGCGTACAGGGACCGAGGTCCTCTTGGTGTGCCCTGAGGTCTTTGGGGGCCTGCCCACGCCGCGCAAGCCGTCCGAGATTGTGAACGGCGAGGTCCGTACCTGCGAGGGCGTGTCCGTTGACCTGGAATTTCGCCTAGGCGCCCAACGTGCGCTCGACATGTGCGAGCAGGCGGGTGGGCCGGAAGAGATCGCCACGTGTATCCTGCAGGACCGTAGTCCCTCGTGCGGCGCGCGCCTCATCTACGACGGAACATTCAGTGGCACCCTCACGGCGGGCAACGGCGTCTTCGTTGATTTACTGCTCCGCCACGGTTATCGCGTGATCCCGGTTAGCGAGTTCGACCCCAGCATGCTGGAGCAATAAAAAACCACCACAAGGGCACTGCTCCCTTGTGGTGGTTTTGGGCTAGGCCTTGAGCGTGTGGCCGTAGGCGTTGGCGGCCTTGATGGCGGCGGCGAACTTTTCGTCGGTGAAGGGCTCAGGGTTGCCCTGCTTCCACTCGTTGGTGGCGTGCGCGTATTCGCACAGGGCAGGGATATCGGCCTCGGAAAGCCCGACCTGCTCAAGCGTCACGGGCAGGCCCATCTGCTTGTTAAAGGCGGCGTAGCGCTCAAGGTTCTCGGTATCGCCCGTATAGGCAAACAGGACGAGCACGCCCAAGCTCACGACCTCCCCGTGCAGATAGGTTCCCTCGCGCGGAATGCTGCACGTCGCATTGTAGAATGCGTGCGCCACGCTCGAGTTGTAGTAGTAATCGTTTTGGTTGGTCAGGTTCGAGACATAGCCCGTGTTGACCACGATGTCGAGCGCGATCTGCTTGACGGCTTCGCTCGACAGGTTCTTGCGTACGTCCTCAAGACCTTGGACGCCGTAGGTAAACAGCGGCTCGGAGCAGGTGTGGGCGAGTGCCAGGCCAAGACCGGCGGTGTGCTCCAGGTTGCCGGCACTTGTGGCATACTCGACTTCGGGCTGCTTGGACAGGGCGTCGCCCACGCCGGCCCAGAAGTACTCCGCCGGAGCCTCGGCGATGATCTTGGGATTGATGAAGATGTGCGCCGGTCGGTTGGGGTACGAATAGCCCTCGAGCGAGCCGTCGTCGTTGTACACGACGGCAATGGCGGTAGCGGCGGAGCAGTTGGAACAGATCGTCGGGACGGTGAAGACTATCTTCTTGAGCTCGATGGCTGCGGTCTTCACGGTGTCGAGCGCCTTGCCGCCACCGCATGCGATAAGCACGTCAGCTTCCTGGCAGGCAGGGGAGTTCACGACTTTGGCGATATTGGCACGCGTACTGTTGGTGCCATAGACGCGCGTCTCAAGAATCTCGACATCGGTACCTTCAAGCGCCGCCTCGATGCCCGGCAGCGCCGCAGCCAGGGCTCGTTTGCCGCCAATGATGGCTACCTTGGTCGCTCCGTACTCTGCCAGTGCGGAGGGCAGCTCGGTAAAGCAATCCTCGCCGACGGTATAGTCGCTCATTCCGATCGTGCGCATAGCAACCTTCTTTCGTTCAATAAAGTGCTTACAGGTATTTTGCTCCAAGAGAAGGTCCACGGCCGCAAGAAATTTCGAACGTATAAAACCAATGTTGAGGGTTTTTCGCCGGCGCGGAACGTGCTAGCATACACCGCATAAGCGTTGATGGGGACGAGTAGTCGGCCGTCCGCATGCTACAGAGAGCGGGGAGCGCTGAGAACCCGTGCATGCGACCGATGAAAATCACCCCGGAGCTGCGGTCCCAACGGACGCGCCGCATAGGCACGTCTTAGTAGATATCGCCGAGATGGTCGTCGATATAGGCCAGCCGAGTAACGGATGCGAGCGCGCGATTACGCGGGCGAGGGCATCTAAGCTGGGTGGTTAAGCGAAGAGCTTTTGCGGGCGTGCAGCCCGTTTTTGTGGCGCTTCGTCCCAGCTTGCAGGGACGGGCGCTTTTTTGGTGCCCAACGGGCGTGCGCGCCCACGACATGAAAGGGGTACCGTGGCAAACGAGTACAAGCAGACGATGAATCTGCCCAAGACCGGTTTTCCCATGCGTGCCGGTCTTTCCAAGTCCGAGCCCAAGCGACTCAAGGACTGGCAGGACAACAAGGTCTACGAGCAGGTTCTGAAGAAGAACGAGGGTCACAAGAAGTTCGTGCTGCACGACGGTCCTCCGTACGCTAACGGCCCAATCCACATCGGCCACGCCATGAACAAGATCTCCAAGGACATGATCAACCGCTACTGGATGATG
>CATXXF010000028.1 GCA_958403395.1 uncultured Collinsella sp. | reverse complement strand
CTCTTGACAGCGGATTGGGTCATATGAGCGAAAACCCGCCAGAGCGAGCAAGGTGACGTGAAACGAAAGGGCGCTGACCTTCTGGTCGCGCCCTTGAAGTTGAACGTCAGATTGCCGCCCTGGCGGGTTTGCAGCGTCAACTGGTTACGCGGTTTGGTAAAACCGCGTAACCCCTAAGGCCGCTGGCCCATGCCACCCTCGAGGGTGACGGTCTCGCCGTTCATGTACTTAAAGTCGGGACCGCAGAGCTGAACGACCACGCGGCCGATCTCCTTCTCGACGTCGCCGTAGTGACCAGCCGGCGGCATGTGGACGTTGGCCTTGAACGCCTCGGGATAGGCATCCTGGAAGTTCTCGAGCGCAGCGGTCCAAGCAAGCGGGCAAACAATGTTGACGTTGATGCCGTCCTTGCCCCACTCGTTGGCGGCAACGCGAGTCAGACCGCGGATGCCCTCCTTGGCAGCGGCGTAGCTGCACTGGCCATAGTTGCCAAACAGGCCGGCGCCCGAGGCAAAGTTGACCACGGAGCCCTTGGTCTCCTTCAGGTGCGGATAGGCCTTCTGCATGTACAGGTAGGTGGCATACAGGCCAGAGTAAATGGCCAGGTTAAACTGGTCCATGGTGTGGTCGGCAATGGTCACGCCCGAGGCGCTGGCCTGAGCGTTGTTGACGACGGCGTCGATGCGACCGAACTCCTCAATCGCCTTGTCGATAACGTTCTGCACGACGGCCTCGTTGTCCTGGCCAGCCGAGACATCGGCCTGAACAGGCAGAACCTTGACGCCGTACTCGGCCTCAAGAGACTCCTTGGCAGCCTCGAGCTTGGCGACGTTGCGACCGGTGATAACGAGGTTCGCGCCCTCCTTGGCAAAAGCGATATCGATGCCGTAGCCGATGGAGCCAGCAGAGCCGTCCTTAAGCGTGGCCTTGCCGCCGCCGGTGACGATCACGGTCTTACCAGTGAAAAGTCCCATACGAAGTCCTTTCAAAATCGCGACGGGCACGCCCGCCGACTGCGCGTATCCAACTTCACGCGCCAAAAGCTGGAATGCAACTTTAGCTTCTTCAAGTGAAAAATAAAGCCCATGGTAGGCGAACGGCATAACGTTTTTCGGCGAAGGGATTGTCAAGTACAAACTGGGCAGATCGGCCGAGTTTTTGCTATCGACGCGAGCCATCGAACACGTTTTGAAACTTTGCTGCGGCGCGCGGGATGTCGGCGCGAGACTTTATCATAGGGTGACAAACAACGATGAGGAGCACATGCCTATGACAGACGAGCTGGACCCCCAGACTCAACAGCATATTGATGATCCCGCAGACGTCACCGCAGATACTGACGCTGTGACCTGCGATGGTATCGACATCGACGACCCCATCTTGGACGAAAGCGCTACGGCGGAAACCCCCGAAACAGAAAACGCCGATGAGCAAAACGACGATGCGCCCGCTCAGGACGACGCCCCGCAAGCAGCGGGCCCCATCGAGGTGTCTTCGGAAGAAGAGCTCGATGCCGTCATGGACTCCATGATGGATGCTGTCAAAGCGATGAAAGACGCCGTCGCCGATGCCGATATTGATGCCGAGGAAGAGGAGGCCGCCGAGGCGGCCTCGACCTTTGTGCCCGGCGAGACTCCGGTTGCCGACCAGGGCAGCATCATGCCCTCGTTTCTGCAGCTCGAGCACCCCACGATTGGCGCCGATGCGGTCGATCCGCACGCAGCAGGCTTTTCTGTGGTCGAGGGCGGTACCGGCAATATCGCCGCGCCGCAGGCTGCCGATGCGGACGCCGCCGACACCGCTCGCCCGACCGCCCCGCACTCCCCCGCCGCGAGCCGCGATCTGGGGACCGCTGTCTCGAACACAGCGAACGCCGTGGGCGCCTTTATCGCCCAGGGTGCCTCGGCCATGCGCGAGATGAATGCCGCGAAAAAGGCACTTGCCGATGCCCGCGCCCACCTGGCCGAACTTGAGCAGCGCATTGCCGATCAGGCCGAGGAACTCGAGACGCGCCAGGATATCGCAGGCCGCTACGACCAGATCGTCGCCGACCAGCGCCAGGCGATTGCCACGGCCCAAAAGACTGCAGCGGCCGCCGAGATTGACCGTGATGCCCACGCCGCCAAAGCGACAGAGCTCAAGGGCCAGTTCGAACAAATGAAGACAGAGGATGACGCGACTGAGCTCCGCCTGAAGGCCGCGCTCGATGCCGTGGAGGCCCGCGAGGCGAGCTCGCGCGAGACCGGCAACCGCCTCATTCGACGTCTTGAGGATTCCAAGCGCATCCGCGACAAGGTAAAGGCCGAGCGAGACGCCGGCATTGCCGCCGCACAACAAACCGTCGACGCCACGCGCGCCCAGCTCGAGACGCTGCGTCATGAGTATGCCGAGCTGCAACGCAATCCCTCGGCAAATCCCGCCAACTATACGGTGCGCACCAGCGAGCTCTCGATGCAGATCTCCGACACGGCAGATGCCCTGCGTAAAGCCGAAGAAGATGTCCCGCGCATCACCGCCGACCTTGAACACTCGCTTGCCGCAGCCGAGCAGGCCGTCGAGCAGGCGCAAGCCCCCATCGCCGACGCCAAGCGAGCCCATCAGGCCGTGACGGCGGAGGCCGATGCCGCGCGCGACGAGCTGCAGACCGCAAAAACCGCCGCTGCAACGCGCCAGCGCGAACTGCGCGAGAAGATCGCTGCCGAGGACAAGGCACGCCGCGACCAAGAGCAGAGCATAGCCAACGCCCAAGCAGATGCCGCGCATGCGCAGTCGATTATCGAACAGGCGACCGAGGTGCACGACCACCCAGAGATCACTGAGTCGCTTGCAGGATCCTTGGCCCGAGACAAAGCCGAACACGCCGAGACCGAGCGAGAGGTTACCCAGCTCGAAGCCACCGAGGACGCGGTGCGCGAGCGTACCCGCGACTCACGCATCAAATTCACCGGCGCCATCGTCTGCATCGTCGCCGCAATCCTGGTGATCATCGCAATCTGGCTGTTCGCAAACAAGTAAGCCAGCTGCCAAAAACGCCCAACGCAGTTGCGGTGAGATAGTTCCTGTTTAGCCCTAAAAAAGGCCAATTCAAGAACTATCTCACCGCAACTTTTTTAGTGGTGCAAGGTAGTCATTGGGGACGTTCTTAAACGACTAGTCGTTTAAGAACGTCCCCAATGACTACAGCAACAACCACGGCAACGCCGATGTTTTGGCGCGGACAGCGAAAACGCCCCTAAGCGAGCAAGGTGACGTGAAAGAGGAGGGCATTGACCTTCTGGTCATGCCCGACGATTGAACGTCAGATTGCCGCTTAGGGGCGTTTGCAGCGTCGAGCCGTTACGCGGTTCGTAGAACCGCGTAACTTACAAAATGAGCATGGCGTCGCCAAAGCTGAAGAAGCGGTAACGTTCTTCGATAGCAGCAGCGTAGGCATCCATGATCTGGTCGCGGGTGGCAAGTGCGCTCACGAGCATCATGAGCGTGGAGCGCGGCACGTGGAAGTTCGTGATCAGCGCGTCTACCACGTGATAGGTCGAGCCGGGCATGAGGTAGAGCTGCGTCGTCGCGTTCTCGCGTACCACGATGTCGCCACGGCCGAGCGTGTCGGCCCCGTCCTCGCGGCCCTCAAAATAGCGCGCCGTCACGGCCGGATCGGACACCGGTGCCTCAGCGTCAAAGGCGCTCTCGAGCGAGCGCACTGCGGTGGTACCGACAGCAATCACGCGATGTCCCTCGGCCTTAGCCTTATGCACGGCGTCGACAACCTCCTGCGACACGTGGTAGCGCTCGGTGTGCATCACGTGCTGCGTGGGATCGTCCTCCTCCACCAGACGGAAGGTATCGATGCCCACCTCGAGCTCGACGGCGGCAAACTTGGCACCCTTGGCCTCGATAGCGGCCATGAGCCCGGGGGTAAAGTGCAGACCCGCCGTTGGAGCGGCGGCCGAATGTTCTTCCTTCATGGCGTACACGGTCTGGTACTTCTCGGGATCGCCCTCGTAATCGGTAATGTAGGGCGGCAGCGGCACGTGGCCGGCAGCGTGGATGGCCTCGTCGAGCGTGCGCGGATTGCCGGTGGCATTGCAACCGGCCGGCTCAAAACGCACCAGGCGGCCGCCGCGGCTATCGGTGACAAAGTCGACGACCTCGGCCGTCAGCACCACGGGAGTCCCCTCGGGCGCATGGGCGCCACCGGCGCGATACTCAATATGAGCACCGGGCTTCAGGCGCTTACCCGGCTTGACCAGGCACTCCCAGACATGGCCCAGCGGATCCACATCCTCGCGACGCTTGAGCAGCAGTGTCTCGACCACGCCGCCCGAGCCGGCCTTGCGACCGATCAGGCGGGCCGGCATCACGCGCGTCTTGTTGATGACGAGCACGTCGCCCGGCTCGATATAGTCGATGATGTCGCGGAAGATGCGGTGCTCGACGGTGCCGCCATGCTCCAGCGGCGTTCCTGTCTGGGAGCCCTTGCGATCCACCACCAGCAGGCGGCAGGAGTCGCGTGGCTCGGCAGGCGCCTGGGCAATCAGTTCCTCAGGAAGGTTGTAGTCAAAATCATCGGTACGCATAGACACGTCGGATACTCCTTATATAGCTAAAGTCCGCTCTACATCCTAGCAGGCTGACGTCCCAAATGAACTACTTTTTGGCGGCTTTGCGCTCGTCGCGGATGCGGGCGCGGTCCATGGCCGCCTCGACAGCCGAGAAGCGGCAGCCGCAGTAATTCTGCCGATACATACCCAGCTCGCGCGAACGGCGTGTTGCCTCGGGGTAATACGGACGAAAATCGCGAATCACCGGAGTGAGACCGCGGGCGGCAGCCAGACGCTCCAACACATCATTGCAGGTTTCGAACAACTGATACGGCGAGACGGCGAGCGTCGTACCCACAAACTCAAACCCGCGTTCCTGGGCCACACGACATGCCTCGGCCAGACGCAGGGCATAGCACGCGCGACAGCGACGGGGTCGATCGGCGCCCAGCGGAGCCACGCCGGCCTCCCAGCGCTCCCGGTCCTCCCCCGCCTCGATAAGCTCGATGTCGCCATCGGCACACCACCGACGCAGCTCGTCCAAACGCCGCTGCCATTCATCGTGCGGCTGAATATTGGGGTTTGTCCAGCAGATTGTGGGCTCAAACCCTTCCTCGCGCAGCAGGCGGACCGGCTCAAGCGAGCACGGCGCACAGCAGGCGTGCAACAACAACGGCTTCATCGACATCTCCTCACCCGAAAAAACGCACGCCAAAGGACGTGTCCTCGCAGGCGACAATGCGGCGGTCGCGCAAAATGGTCCGCACGTAATACCAGTCGCCCACACAGCCCGATAAATGCAAGCCGGCCGCCAGGTAGCACAGCAGCGGATAGCCCGAAAACGCAAACCCCAGGGCAAACGCCGCCGTCACAACAACCGTCGGCGCCAGGCAAACCGCCATGTACCGCCGGCGCGAATACACAACGCCCTCGGCGCAGGCATAGATCATCGCCGTCTCGCGATTCGCCCCAAAGGTCACCTGCGCGCCCGCAGGCGCCAGCAGCTTAAAAAACACACCGTGCACCAGCTCATGCACGGCGAACGACGCCATTGAGATCGCAGCCAAGCCGACTATCCATCCCAAAACGGCCATCCAGCCGCCCGCGTCAGCCGCATCCAAGTCCGCAGGCCCGCCCAGCAGCATAAACACCGGCACCAGACACACGGCAAATGCGCCAAGCACGGCCATCCCCCACACAAAGCAGGCGTGCAGAAAATCCTCGTCTTCAAACGCATGTATGTTGGAAATCTCATTCATAGCATCTTAGGATAGCGCCCCTGCCACGTACCCGTCCGCATGTGCGATAATGTCGAACGATATGCACGAATTGACCACCGCGTCGCCAGGCCTTGTGCCCGGCCGCGCTCTCACCATATGCGAAGGAGTCCCATGGCATCCAAATACTCCATGAACGACCGTCCCAGCTGGCCTCGCCGCGCCATCGTTACCGCCGGCGAGCCCTACGGCAACAAGGGCCTTCACTTTGGCCACGTCGGTGGCGTCTTTGTCCCGGCCGACTTCTTCGCCCGCTTCCTGCGCGACCGTCTGGGCCGCGAGAACGTCATCTTCACCTCGGGCACCGACTGCTATGGCTCGCCCATCATGGAGAGCTACCGCAAGCTCAAGGAGAACGAGGGCTACGACAAGTCCATCGCCGAGTATGTCGAGTCCAATCACTCCCGCCAGGCCGCGACCCTCAACAACTACAACATCAGCTGCGATATCTACGGCGGCTCGGGCCTTGAGCCGGCCGCGCAGATTCACAACGAGGTGACCGCCGAGATTATCAAGCGCCTGCACGAGCAGGGCACCATCTCCAAGCGCTCCACGCTGCAGTTCTACGATGCCAAGGCCGGCACGTTCCTCAACGGCCGTCAGGTAATCGGCCGCTGCCCCATCCAGGGCTGCAAGTCCGAGAAGGCCTATGCCGACGAGTGCGACCTGGGTCACCAGTTTGAGCCCGAGGAGCTCATCGCGCCCAAGAGCCAGCTCACCGGCGAGGTGCCCGAGCTGCGCCCGGTCGACAACCTCTACTTTGACCTGCCGGCCTACCTCGACTTTATGAAGACCTATACCGCCAAGCTCGCCCAGAACCCGCAGGTTCGCTCCGTGGTCTCCAAGACCATGGAGGAGTGGCTGCTGCCGGCCCAGCTCTACATCCAGAACAAGTTCCGCGAGGCCTTCGATGCCGTCGAGGATCAGCTTCCTGAGCACACCGTGCTGGAGCCCGAGGGCAACAAGAGCAGCTTTACCGTCACCTTCCCCAGCTGGAAGGAGCGCGACGATGCCCACGCGGTGCTCGCCAACGGCGGTGTGCGCTTCCGCAGCGGCAAGGCGCTCGTGCCCTTCCGCATCACCGGCAACATCGACTGGGGCGTTCCGGTGCCCGAGGTCGATGGCGTCTCCGACGTCACCTGCTGGTGCTGGCCCGAGAGCCTGTGGGCGCCCATCAGCTATACGCGTACCGTGCTCGCACGCGATGCCAAGGCCGCCGGCGTAACCGAGGGCGTCGCCGCCCAGGATGCCGCCCTCATGGGCGAGCCCGCTGCCGACTCCACGCAGGTCCCCGCGCCCACCTACCAGCACAGCTCGCTCGACTGGCGCGACTGGTGGTGCTCTGACGACGCTCAGATCTACCAGTTTATCGGTCAGGACAACATCTACTTCTACTGCATCGCGCAGACCGCCATGTGGGAGGCCCTGGGCTGGGACCTCACGCAGAGCACCGTCAGCGCCTGCTATCACCTGCTCTACATGGGCAAAAAGGCCAGCTCGTCCTCGCAGACTCCTCCCCCGCCGGCAGACGACCTGCTCAACCACTACACCTGCGAGCAGATGCGCGCGCATTGGCTGTCGCTCGGCCTGTCCGAGAAGCCGGTGAGCTTTAGCCCCAAGGCATACGACACGCGCGTGACCGGCAAGGACAAGGACGGCAACGAGGTGCGCGCCTGCGACGACAAGCGCGTTATCGACCCGGCCCTTAAGGAGAGCGCCCTTTTGACCGGCGTCTTCAACCGCCTGGCCCGCAGCTGCTTCTACGGCGTCGCCGTCAAGGAGGGCGACGAGAGCCCCTACCGCAACGGCTGCATCCCCGCTGGTGCCGCTTCTGACACCGTGGTCGAAGCCGCCCAGCAGGCAACCCTTGCCTTTGAGCAGGCCATGTACAAGTTCGAGACGCACCGCGCGCTTGCCGTGTGCGACGACTACCTGCGCGCCGCCAACAAGCGCTGGAGCGACGCCTCCAAGGCCGCCAACAAGCTCGAGGGTAACGAGGCAGACGCCGCCATGACGCAGGCCCTCGTCGACGCCTTTACCGAGCTGCGCGTGGCGACCGTCCTGATGCACGGTATTGTGCCGGCCGGCTGCGAGCTCATCTGCGAGTACTTCGACGTCGATCCGGTCGCCTTCTTTAGCTGGGATAACATCTTTGCCTCCACGGACGAGTTTGTGGAGAGCCTGGGCGAGAAGCCCGGCGAGCACCGCGTGAAGCCGCTGCCCCCGCGCTTCGACTTCTTCAGCAAGCACGAGAGCCAGTACTAAAGCACGCCAGCAACGGCGTACCCGGAAAGTAGTCAATTTGGGACGGGAAGGAAAAACGGATGTCCAAGCCGCGTCGTCGTAAGCAGAAAAAGCAGGTTAAGCCCGAGCTCAAGCTTAGGCAGTTTGCCTCCACCGAGCTTTCCGACCAGCTTGCCGCCCAACACTCCGCCGCCGACCTGCCGCGCTTTATGGTCGACACGGTCGCCGGCGCCTATGCGCCCGCCGATGCCGAGCTCATGATCGAGGGCTTCGGCGCCGCGGCCACACGCCCGGTCACGCTGCGCGCCAATACGCTCAAGGCGACCGCCGAGGACATCGCTGCGGCGCTCGATGCCGCCGGAATCGCCCACAACCCCGTCGCCTGGTACCCAGACGCCTTTATCCTGCCCGAGGCCCAGGTTTCTGATCTGTGGGACCTCGACATCTACCGCGACGGCAAGATCTACTTGCAAAGTCTGTCGTCCATGATGCCGCCGTTGGTCCTGGGCGCTCAGGCCGGCGAGGACATCCTCGACATGTGCGCAGCCCCTGGCGGCAAGACAACGCAGATCGCCGCCCTCACCCAGGGCCAGGCACACCTCACGGCCTGCGAGATGAGCATTCCCCGCGCCGAAAAGCTCGAGTCAAACCTCCATCGCCAGGGTGCCAAAAACGTGCCCGTCATGCGCATCGACGCACGCGAGCTCGACGAGTTCTTCCGCTTCGACCGCATCCTGCTCGACGCTCCCTGCACCGGCACGGGCACCGTCATCAGCGGCAACGAGAAAAGCCTGCGCGGCCTCACCGAGCAGTTGCTGAGCAAGTGCGCCCGATCGCAGCGAGCACTTCTGGATCGCGCCATGGGGGCCCTCAAACCGAGCGGCACGCTCGTCTATTCGACATGTTCGATCTTGCCGCAGGAAAACGAGGATGCCCTGCAAGAGGCCCTCGACAAGCACATGGACTGCGAGCTCATCCCCCTCGACAGCACGCCGAGTGAAAGCGAAGCACGCCGCGCCCGCGAAGCCGGTGAGGAACCGCGCATCGAGTGCAACGCCCTTACCGAGGCCATTGCCGCGGGCCACGTCTCGGCCATTGCCAACGGCATGCCCGGCACGCTGACCATTCCGCCCAGTCGCGACTTTGAGGGCTTCTATATCGCCCTGGTCCGAAAACGCAGCTAGCGCACGGATTCAAAACTCAACAAACTATCTCCGTGCGCGCTTGTCCTGCTGGTCACGGCACTGCTTAAGTGCCTCGCGCTCCTTGCGCTCGGCCTTTTTGCCCTTAATGGCCGTGACCGCAAAGTAGATGACCGCGGCGGCAACGATTGCGCCCACGCATAGGCCAATCGAGCCTAACATTGCCGAGAATTCCATACCGCGTCACCTCTCTTTTGTATACGGGACATTCAAGATAGCACCTCGATTCCCGCCACCACAGCTCCTTCACGTTCGCCAGCCCTTCAGTCTAACGGATGGCGCGGCGGGGAAAAATCAACTCGTCAAACGATTTAGCAATCGTAGCGCCGGTCGCACGCTGACGGGCGCACAACATAGAAACGGACCGCCATGGATTCTCTCAACGATTTGAACGAGCGCGTCGACGCCTTTGTCGGCACCAGCTCCTTCGATACGCCCGCCGCGACCGACGATCAAGCCCCCATCGATGTGCCCGCCGAGGTTCACGAAGACGTCGTCGCCTCGGTCGACTTCTCCGAGGTTGAGCTTGCAGACGAATTTACCGAGCCCCAGGTGGCCGTAACCCCCAACGGCCTTTTGCCCATGGAGCCGCTGCCCATCGACGGACGCCTGCGCAAGGCGGCCCTCCGTATGCCCGATGAGATCGAGGAGGCCAGCGGCTTTACGCTCTTTGGCCGCCGCATCAAATCGCTCATCTACACCACCGACGTGGCGGTCATCCGCAACTCCAATGCCGACGCCGTGTTTGCCGTCTACCCCTTCACGCCGCAGCCCGCCATTACGCAGGCGCTGCTGACCGTTGCCGAGTGCCCGGTCTTTGTGGGCGTTGGCGGCGGCACCACCACCGGTAAGCGCTCCGTGCAGATGGCGGCCGTTTCCGAGATGCAAGGCGCGGCGGGCTGCGTGGTCAACTCCCCCGCTACTGCCGAAATGGTCGAGCACATCACCAACATCGCCGACATCCCCGTCATCGCCACGGTCGTTCGCTGCGACGACGATGCTCACGCCAAGGTGCGCGCCGGAGCCAAGATTCTCAACATCGCCGCCGGCAAGAACACGCCCCAGGTCCTACGCGAGCTGCGCGAGCACTATCCCAACCTGCCGCTTATCGCGCCGGGCGGCAAGACGCCCGAGAGCATTCGCGAGACCATCGCCGCCGGCGCCAACGCCATCATCTGGACACCGCCTTCGGCCCAGCAGCTACAGACCGACATGATGCAGCGTTATCGCAAGATGAAGGAAGACGCCACACCTGTCATCTCGCGCGACAACGTGCCCATTATCGACCAGGTCGCCGCCGCCGAGGTCAGCCAAGTCGAGAACATGAATCCCGATGTGCCGATTCCCGACGAAGTCATCGAGCGCGTCGCTTCGATCCACGAGCGCGTCGAGGAGCATCGCGCCAACCGCGGCCTCAAGCCGTCACTGCACGGCTTTTTCTTCCGCGGAAAGAAACGCTAGCCGCAACAGCAAGGCCCGCCCCACAAACGTGAGGCGGGCCGTTTTCGTTTGAGCAATCATGCAGCGACGTGATGGGGCAAATTAATCCACGCGCTTGTCGCCCATAAAGAAGAGCGCCACCGTACCAGGTCCGGTATGCGAGCCAATCAGAGTACCGATGTCATTGATCTCAATCTTGCCTTTAAGCTGCGGAACCTGTTCCTCAATCAGTGCCGCGACCGCCTCAGCATCCTCGCGGCACGCCGACTGCGACATGATGCACTTACCCGAATAATCTGCACCGTCCTGTACGTGTGCCATCATGGTCTTAGCCATCTCGGAAATCGCGCGCTTCTTAGTGCGAATCTTCTCACGTGGCGACAGCTTACCTTCGCAATCGACCGTCATAAGCGGGCAAATCTTAAGCGCCGTGCCGATGATCGCGCTCGCGGCCGAAATGCGACCGCCGCGCAGGTAGCTCGACAGATCGGTCGAGAAGAACCAGTGGTGCAGGTTGAGCTTGTGCTCCTCGATTCAGGCAGCCGTCTCGTCGAGTGAAGCCCCGCTATCGCGCACATCGGCGGCATATTCCAACAACAGGCCAAAGCCCGAAGACGCCGCCAGCGAATCGATGACGCGCACCTTGCCGCCCTCGGGATAGCGATCCGCAAGCATCTGCGCCGCGACGCAGGCCGATCCATACGTGCCCGAAATACCCGACGACAACGTCAGGTGCAGCACGTCTTTACCCTCGGCAACAAACGGCTCCCAAAACTCCTCGTACTCACCCACGCTCACCTGAGACGTCTTGGGCATGGCGCCCGCGGCAATCTGGGCAAAAAACTCGTCCGGCGTAATCGACTGATACAGATCGTCCGTATAGACAACATCGTCGATCTCGTAATGAAAACACACGACAGGGATATTGCGCGACGCAAAGAACTCACGGGTTCGATCGGCGGCGGATTCACAGGTCAGGACAAAATCACTCATATGAGGCTCCTTACTCATTGCTGCGCAAATTATCGCACAGTGAGCCTACATGCGGTACATATGTCCACTATTTACCAAATCGAACCAAAAATAGTGAACATCTTTACCACCATCGTCTCCACCGGCCCCACGCATAAATATCTGAGAAAACACCCTCTGTCGTCTCCACCCAACCGCCATATCTACCTCAACTAAATCGATTTACCAAACCGTTCAGCCGACAATTCAGCCGATGGCGCAAAATCGAAACAAAAGCGGCGCATACTGATAAACGTTTGACGTTGTTTATCAGTTTTACCAACCATATCGGAAGGTGTTTCATGGTCGCATTCGATCGCAACCCGCAAGACTTCAAGTATCTGCGCCTGCTGTCGAGACAGTTCCCCACCGAACAATCCGCATTTACCGAAATTATCAACCTCTCGGCAATCCTCAACCTACCCAAGGGCACCGAGCATTTTATGAGCGACGTGCATGGTGAGTACGAAGCCTTTATGCACATCCTCAACAACTGCTCGGGCGTCGTGCGCGAACATGTCGACGAGATCTTTGGCGACACGCTCTCCTTTGACGAAAAGGGCGAGCTGTGTACGCTCATCTACTACCCGCGCGAGAAGATCGACCTGGTCCGCAGCCGGCGCGAGGACTCGCCAACCTGGTACAAGACGATGCTTGACCAGCTCATCATGGTCGCGCGCTCACTTTCAAGCCGCTACACGCGCTCCAAGGTGCGTAAGGCCATCCCGCGCGACTACGCCTACATCATCGACGAGTTGTTGCACACGCACCCGGACGAGAACAACTATCGCGTGCGCTATCACGAGCGCATCGTGGAGTCCATCCTGGAGACCGCCAGCGCCGACGACTTTATCGAGTCGCTCGCCTCGCTCATCAAGCGCCTGGCCGTCGACCACCTGCACCTGGTGGGCGACATCTTCGACCGCGGCGGCGGCGCGGCCAAGATTATGGACCGTCTGCTCACCTACCATTCACTCGACATCCAGTGGGGCAACCACGACCTGCTGTGGATGGGCGCTGCGGCCGGTGAGCCCGCCTGCATCGCCACGGTGTTGCGCAACAACCTGCGCTACGACAATTACGAGATCCTGGAGAACGACTACGGCATCTCGCTGCGTGAGCTTGTCGCCTTTGCCGATGCCACCTACACCGCCGGTGAGTCCATCACCCCGCTGATCAAGGCCATCAACGTGCTGCTCTTTAAGCTCGAGGGCCAGATTATCCAGCGCCACCCCGAGTTCGACATGACCGACCGCCTGTTACTCGACAAGATCGACCACGACACCGGCACGGTCACGCTCGCCGACGGCAGCGTGTGGCCGCTCACGACCAACGACTTCCCCACCGTCGACCCGGCGGACCCCTACACGCTCACGTCTCAGGAGCAGCACATCATCGACAAGCTCG
This sequence comes from uncultured Collinsella sp., assembly GCA_958403395.1. Classification (GTDB taxonomy): domain Bacteria; phylum Actinomycetota; class Coriobacteriia; order Coriobacteriales; family Coriobacteriaceae; genus Collinsella. The sequence continues at coordinate 12,874 of CATXXF010000028.1, read as the reverse complement.
TGTCCGAGTTTGTCACCGCCGATCACCTGCATCGCCATATCGATTTCCTCTACACCCACGGCTCGATGTACAAGGTCGCCAACGGCAACCTGCTCTTCCACGGCTGCGTTCCGCTCAACGAAGACGGCACCTTTAGCAGCATGAACTGCCTGGGCACCTGGCACGCTGGCCGCGATTATCTCGATTTTTGCGACCACATCGCCCGCCGCGCGTGGCGCGTGGGCGACCGCGATGCCCTCGACTGGATGTGGTACCTGTGGATTGGCTTCAATTCACCCGCCAGCGGACGCCTGGTGCGTACCTTTGAGCGCGCCTATATCGCCGATAAGAGCACCTGGGTCGAGCCGATGGACCCGTACTTTACGCTTACCAAGTCGCCCTCGGTCTGCGATGATATCATGCGCGAGTTTGGCGTCGCGCCCATGGCATGCTCGCCGACCGGCCACATCATCAACGGCCACACACCCGTTAAAACCACCAAGGGCGAGCAGCCCATCCGCGCCGAGGGCAAGCTGCTGGTCATCGATGGCGGCTTCTGCCGCGCTTACCATCCCAAGACGGGCATCGCCGGCTATACGCTCATCTCGAGCTCGCGCGGCTGCCGCCTCAAGTCGCACCGGGCCTTTACGACGGTTGCCGAGGCACTCACGCGCAACGTGGACATCGAAAGCGAGACCAACCGTTTTGACCAAGCGGACCGTCGCCGCATGGTGAGCGACACCGATACTGGCGCCAAGATCCGCAGCCAGATCCAAGACCTGCGTCAGCTGCTCGATGCATATAGAAACGGTGCTATCGAGGAGCGCGCCTAGCACCACCCGCGGGGATTGGCTAAACTTGCTGAGTTTGTCATCCCCACGGCGTCCCCGCGCCACCCTAAGGCAGGTACCATGCAAAAGCTCCTTGCGCAGATCATGAAATTTGGCGTCGTCGGTGTCATTGCCACGGTTATCGACTTTGGCATTATGAATCTGCTCCACTACGGTCTCGGCCTCAACATCCTAATCGCCAACACCAGCGGCTTTATCATCTCACTCATCTTTAACTACCTCGCAAGCATGAAGTACGTGTTTGCGCACAAGGAAGGCATGAGCCGCCGCCGCGAGTTCATCATCTTTGTCGTGCTGTCCGTGATCGGTTTGGTGCTCAACGACGGCATCGTGCTGGCGCTCAACGCCGGTCTGGGGCTCGAGGCCAATATCGCCAAGATTTGTGCCACCGCGCTTGTCATGGTCTACAACTTTGTGACCCGAAAAATCTTCCTGGAGGGCGACGAGACAAAATAGCTCGAAACCCCTGCAGCATTACGGCGCCCACGGACGACGCGCACTCAGCGCAGTATCGTCCGTGGGTGTCGCTCGTTTACGGGCAAATTTTTAACGTTTGCGGATTAGCTCTTGAAAATTTGGCGAGTTCATATAGTTATTGGCAAAGACCTTACGTTTCCCTTGTAAAAGCTCTAAAGTATCCTCTGCTCGATTCATCAACGCATTGGATGTGATTACGTGCGCAAGGCGCTGGCACAACCTCATACCAAGCAGTTCCTCAAGTTTGCTGTCGTGGGTCTTATCTCCTTTGGCATCGACTGGGGCATGCTCATTGCGCTCGTCGAGCTGTTCCACCTCGACTTTTTGATGAGCACCACGGTTTCGTTTATCACGTCCGTCGTGGTCAACTACTGGCTCAGCATGAAGTACGTGTTCGACCACCGCGAAGGCATGAGCCGCAAGCGCGAGTTCACGATCTTCACCATCCTGTCGGTGATCGGCCTGGGCCTCAACGACCTGTATATGTTTGTGGGCGTCACGTTTTTGAGCATCGGCTACCAAGCCATGAAGGCCATCGCCACGTTCCTCGTCACCTGGTACAACTACTTCAGCCGCCGCTTCTTCCTCGAGGGCGCACGGTCATAGTCGATTCACTATTTGCTTGAATGTATAACCGGTTGGAATTCCCATTCCAACCGGTTTTTTGTTTGCCGAGAGACCCGGCGACCCAGTCCCATTCGCACGAAAAACGGGCGGCCCGGATGTTTGTCCGAACCGCCCGTTTGGTGCGATATGTCGAGGTCCCTAGCCTGTAACGTAATACCAGACCACGTTGTCGCCATTGGAGAGAACGTAGTTACTGCAGGCCGTCATGGGCGTTGTGCCGTTTACGGAGTACATCCAGCCGCTCGTGCCGCCGTACTGTTTTTCGGCCAAACCACCAATCGCGGAAACATACGTGCCGTACGACGAGCCGTGTGCGTTGACAGAAAGGCCTAGCGCGCACAGGGCATCGTAAACGGTAGCGCCTTCGTTAAAGGTAAAGGTGCCGCCAGAGGACACAGGATTGCCCACAGCGCTCGATGTGACCGAAACCGTCACCGTAACGTAGTTGGACTCCTGTGAGCCGCTTTGGCTGCCCGAAGAGGCGTTTCCACCATTAGAGGATGAGGCTCCATCAGACGACTGGCCACCGCCCGAAGAAGCACCGCCAGACGCATTGGAAGTATCACCGGCTCCCGTATTTTGGGCAGCGGATTTATCGCCAGACTTCTTGCCGCCCCGGTCCTCGGACTTCTTGCTATCCGAGTTTTTGTCCGATTCCTTGTTTGAAGACTCGGAATCGTCCTTGGCGTCGTTCGAGCCCTTGGGCTCGTCTTTTGCATCATTCGAAGATTTGGAATCCTTGGAACTAGCCTCGCCCGAAGCGGCAGACGAGCCAGACCCCTTGGTGTCCTTGGCGACGACGCTCTCCCCCGTCACGATCTGAACGATCCAGTCAATGGACCAGGCGCCGCTCTCGGAAGGATGGACGAAGCCCAGCGAGACGACGATCAGAATGGTGCACGCGGCGGTCAGGACGCCAGTAAGCGCCTTCCGTCGAGGGGCGGACGCCGCCGAAGCGGCGCCCTGTTGCTTTGCATCGTCGAGCTGAATGAACGAGGAATCTGGTTGCTTGGGGTCAGCGTCCTTGGATTTATTGGACACAGCCCTCACCTACCGACGTTTGGTGAACACGAACACGCCGACGATGGCGAGTCCGATGACGCCGGCGGCAACGCCAACAATGGCGAGCGGGTTGGTGCCAGTCTCCTGCTCGGAAGCACTAGAGGACTTCTTAGCAGTGGTCGTGGAAGCAGCACCCGTATCGGACTTGGAATCGGACTTCTTGTCGGACTTGCTGTCCTTCTTGTCAGACTTCTTGTCAGACTTCTTCTCGTCCTTCTTATCGGACTTATCGGAGTCCTTCTTGTCGGACTTGTTGTCCTTGGTCTCGGTCTTGGTCGACACCGTCGTCTTGGTCGTCGGCTTATGACCCGGGGCGACAGCGCCGCCCTTCGAGCCGGAGCCGGAACCCGTGCCAGTGCCAGCGCCAGTGCCGGAACCAGTGCCGGAACCAGTACCGGTACCAGAACCGCCGCCGCCATTCGAACCAGCGCCGCCATTACCGCCAGGGTTAACGGCATTCTTGGTCCACTTGGCATACAGCGTCAGATCGGCCGTCACCGCAGCGCTAAAGTCATACGCCTTTGTGCAGGCAACATCGGTGTACCAACCGGCAAAGGTGTAGCCCTTGCACCGCGGCTTAGTCGAGGGCTCCGTCGCCGCTTTACCTTCCTTCACGCGTTGAGAATCGGGCATCGCCGCATCCTTACCGTTGGCGTCGAACGTCACGGTATAGCGTTTGACCCTTTGGCCATTACCCTTGACAGCAAACAACTTGCCCGAGTCATTGACATAGTAGAGTGAGCCATCGGATCCGACCGAAATGGAAGCCATGCAGTACTGCTGGTCGCCCGCCGCGGGCGTATAAAGCAGCTCGGCCTCGTCGTCGCCAATACGGTAGCGATAGATGCCGCCCGGGTTGTTGTTAGACGTAAAGTAGACGTACGTCTCGCCATTCTGGACAGAAACAACCGGCTGCGACTTTACGTCACCGCCGCCCGAAGTCCCCTGGCGAATATAGCTGCCGTCCGCCTTGCAAATGGAATAGTCCACAGCAAGCGTCTCTGCATCAATCACTGCAAGCTGACCGTAGTGATACGTGTTCTTATTCGTGTAGCCGTCCATAAAGGATTCGGTCGATGCGCCTCCGACCACAATCTTGCCGTTGGCCAGCACCGGCGTCGAGGTCGAGCTGCAACCAAACGTCACCTTGCCAAGCTCGGAAAGCGTTCCGTCCGTTCCAACCGATAGCTTATGCAAAACGCCATCGGCGCTCACGACATAAGCGATCGATCCATCGACCAGCACCGTCGTACGCACGCGCTCGGCAATCTTGAGCGACGCAACGGTCTTTCCAGTTTCGGAGTCGACCGTGCTCACCGTACCGGAATCATCTGCGATGACGCCATAATTGCCCGAGAACGCCAAGCCGGCCCAGTAATAGCCCTTGCTGTTCTCGTTCTTATGCTGCCACATAACCTTGCCATCGGAGATGCGCACGCAGAGCAGGTAGCCGTCGCTCGAGTCGGACCAGCTAGCCGATGCCGTCCCAAAGTAGGCAAAGCCGTCACGAACCGTAATGGACGCAAGGGACTGCTGAGCACCATCGGGGCCAGCAGGCAACTCATCGGTTACCCAAACTGTCGCCAGAGCATCAACCGTCAGCGCCTGCAGGCGACCGCTCGAAAGCGGCACGAGTATCACGCCGCCGGTGTATACCGTACGCGAGGTCGAATCGATCTTTGCCGCCAAAGGCGATTCGGCAACGGTCTCACCCGTGTCGACATTTTTCTTGAGCAGCTTGGAACCAACGGCCATGTAGAGGTAGTCACCGACCAGCAACGGGTCGGAAATACCCTTGCTCCATTCGTTCGAGCCCTTGAGCTCGCTCACCCATTTTGCCTCAGCATCCTTCGTGGGCACAGGAGCGTCGGTTACTTTGTCGGCGCTCGTATAACCAGGCCAATCGCTATCCCAGTTAGGACGTGCGGCACCTGGGTCAACAACAACACTGTCGACGCCAGGCACAGTATCGCCGGGAGCAAAAGCCCAGACGATTTTGTCGCCAGACTTGAGCACGTAATCGCTATCGAGCTGAGACCCAGGAACGCCGTTGACAAAGAACGACCATGCACCCGACAGCTCGGTGCCATCAAGCGGAGATACGAGACTATAGACGCCCCAATAGCCAAATTGGTCGTACATTTTTGACTTTATGCCAAGAGCATCGAAATAAGCAGCAGAGGCATCCTTAATCGACGTGCCCTTAGCAAACACCTGGGTCGAAGGGCTCGTCCAACGCTGAGCCATCTCGGCCTTTTTGCCAATAATCTCCATCGTGACGGAAACCTGCTCGGGCGCGGGGTCGCCGTACTTCGAGTAGCACCAGACGACGGAGTCGCCGTCCTTGAGCGTGTGGCCGCCCGCGCCGACCTCGGAGGCGCTGCCGTTGACGAACAGCTGCCAGTAAGCGCCGGTCGCCGGGTCGTAGCCGAGCGTGCGGTCCTTATCGAAGGGCGACGTGATCGTGTTGAGCGCCCAGCCCCAGGTGCCGTTGGGATCGTAATCGGTGGTCAGGCCGGCCTGCTTGAAGAGCTGCTCGGAGAGGTCGGCCGCGGTCGAGCCCTCCTTCAGCGTGATCCGCTGCGCGGCGGCCCAGGTCTGCTGGGCGCCCTTGGCGTCGGTGCCGACGACGGAGCACGTGGCAGAGACCTGAGCGACAGGCGCGGGGTCGCCGTACTTCGAGTAGCACCAGACGACGGAGTCGCCGTCCTTGAGCGTGTGGCCGCCCGCGCCGACCTCGGAGGCGCTGCCGTTGACGAACAGCTGCCAGTAAGCGCCGGTCGCCGGGTCGTAGCCGAGCGTGCGGTCCTTATCGAAGGGCGACGTGATCGTGTTGAGCGCCCAGCCCCAGGTGCCGTTGGGATCGTAATCGGTGGTCAGGCCGGCCTGCTTGAAGAGCTGCTCGGAGAGGTCGGCCGCGGTCGAGCCCTCCTTCAGCGTGATCCGCTGCGCGGCGGCCCAGGTCTGCTGGGCGCCCTTGGCGTCGGTGCCGACGACGGAGCACGTGGCAGAGACATCCTGGCTCTCGGCCTTGGCAGGCTGAGCCTTGGCCTCTCCAGCGGCAGAGACAACGGCGGCGTCCTGCTTCGAGGCATCAGACGTCGATGCAGCCGGCGCCTCATTGCCGGCAGCGCTATCGTCCTCAGTCTTGTCGGTAGGGCCCGAAGCTGTCGCGACGGCATCTTGCGCGGCAGTGCCCCCATTCGCCACCATGCCGCTCGCATTGAGGTCGGCAGCAGGGCTTGTCGTGGACACACCAGAGCCATTCTCGGCAGGCGGTGCCGCCTGAGCCACAGCGTCGGTAATGCCCTCGGCACCCTCGGCCCACAGCTGAGCCGGCGTGGTGCTGAAGGCCATCGCGAAGGCCAGGAATGCCACCAGGCAGCGCTTTGCCACGCCGCGCGCGATTACGCCACGGCGACGAAGCGAGGCACGCTGGCACTCGTCCTCAAACATATCCATTTGTCTCCTACTGTCTGTACTTGGAGCGTTGCCTTGAAGCTGCCCCACGTCATCGCGCATGTTGCGCTCGAGTTCCCCCATCGGGGTCCCCCTTCCCTCCAGAGCCCTATGCACACCGGCGGCAAAAGCCGCAGCCGCATGCAAGACGGGAGGCGATCCGACTTAACCTTAACGACTCGGGCACGTCGTCCGATCTGCGACGCGAGCATCCCAAACCAAGAGGAATTACGGTTACTGGTACAGCCGGGGACTTGCACCCCGATTCTCCCAAATGCGCAGGATAACCGCGCATTCGTGCGTCTCCGCACCACCATCTAGGCCATCGATTATTACCGTCAAAATGGTATCACGCAAAAAGGCCTCGCACGCAGGCGAAGCCCAAGGTAAAAGCTATTGTTTGCGATAGGAAAATGCGGTGACGGCCGCAGCCTCTAGTGCTTGCCGCCGTGACTGTTGAGCCAGATATTGCGGCCCAGCATAAGCGCCAGCACCAGCGCGCTCACGTAGCCCATAAAGCCAATGACTGGGATACCAAACACAACCGGCTCGATACGCGCGTAGTACACCACCGACGAACCGATAAATAGACCGGCGATCACAATTGCCATCGACATGCGGTCGATAATTCCGCCCAGCTGTCGCAGCGCCTTATCGCTGCTCATGATCTGCGTGTTTACCTTAAGCTGGCCGCGCGTAAGCATACGCGAAGCCAAGCCCAGATACTCGGCCGCCTCGAGCGAGCCCTTCGCCGCGCGATAACTGCTCGCTGCAAAGTCGCGGCTCATCTCGCGCATGCGCGCATAGGTGCTTTTCTCGTTTTTAATATGCGTCTGGATGATCTGGATCATGTTGACGTCGGGCATGTACTCGGTCAGCAGGCCCTCGAGCGTCACCATGCCGCGGGCGAACATCGTCACCACGCTCGGCAGCTCAACGTCATTTTTGCGCGCGAGGTTTAACAGCGAAGTCAAAAACTCGCCGATATCCAGGTCTTTAAGGTCGAGCCCGGCAAAGTCGGCAACAATAAAGTCCAAGTCGGACAAAAAGGCCGAATGGTCAAGCTCGGCCGAATCGCCGCGCGTCACGGCAAAGCGCATGAGCGAATCCTTGAGCTTGGGCACGTCACCCTCGGCCACGGCGAAAATCATGTCTTTGACGATACCGCGGTCATGGCTCGACATACGTCCGACCATACCCAAGTCGATAAAGTAGACAATACCGTCCTTGAGGATGATGTTTCCCGCATGCGGGTCGGCATGGAAAAAGCCGTCGTCGAGCACCTGCGTCGAGTAGTCCTCGACAATCGCGGCACCGATCTTTTCCAAGTCATAGCCCTCGGCCACCAAGCGTTCAGGATCGGCGATCGAAATGCCGTCGACGTAGTCCATAACCACCACGTGTTCGGTGCACAGGTCCAGATAGGATTTAGGGCACGTCACACCATGAACGCTCTTATGGAACTCGTAAAAGTCATTGAGGTTTTTGGCCTCGGCCAAAAAGTTGGTCTCCTCGCGAAACGAGGTCCACAGCTCCTCGACTACGCCGTGCAGGTCAACGAATTGGTCGGTGTTGACGAACTTGGAAACGATACGCACCACCGAGCGGATGATATCGATGTCCTGCGCCATAACCTGCTGCGCACCGGGGCGCTGCACCTTGACGGCTACGTCCTCGCCCGTCACCAGACGAGCGCGGTACACTTGCGCAAGCGATGCGCTACCGAGCGGGTTGGGGTCGATCGCATCGAACATCTCCCCCAGGCGCAGGCCGTATTCTTCCTCCAGACAGCGAAGCACCACCTCGTACGGCACCGGCTCCACGTCGGAGCGCAGACGACGCAGCTCGTCGCAAAAGCGTTGCGGCAGAATCTCGGACCGATTGGCCAGAATCTGCCCCATCTTGACGAACATGGGGCCGAGTTCCTCGAGCAGGCGGCGCAAACGAACCGGCGTAAGGTTATCCCACACACGGTACTTTTTGACCAGGCGAATAATCTGCCCGATGCGTTCGCGACGACCCGCCGGCGTGAGCTGGTATTCCTCGTCCGGCGCCATCGCGTCGGGCTCCTCGGGGACCATATCGATAGCGCGCGGCTTTTTGCGAGCGCCCGAGACGGCGGCATCGACCTCGTCGACAACCGCCGCCTCGTCATCCAATGGATCTAGATTGTTGTAATCGGTGGTGGAATCTGCCATCTGCGCTGCTACTCGGCCTCTTCGGTATCCTTCGCATCGTCGGGCTCAACGGACTCGACGGGCACCGAGGTCACGTTGTCCTCGACCGAATCGACGATGTCGCGCACATGGGCCAGGAAGGCCGTGCGCTCGGGGGCAGTCATGACGCGGACCCGGGCAAGGATGAGCTCGTCAAGCACGCGCTGGGCCGCGGTCTCGCCCTGCATGCCCAAGCGCTCGGTCAGGTCGGAGATGGTGCCGCCGGCCTGCTCGAACATGTCGGACACACTGCGGGCGATATCGGGGGTGGCGGTGTCCTTGCGGACCTGCTCGCCTTTGGTGTTAAGGTCGTCGAGGACCTTCTTGCCGCCTTCGACAGCAACGGCGGCAGCGCCAAAGCCCACGTTAATGGCACCGTTAACAAGCTGATCGAGTTTCATAACCATGGTTATCTCCAATCACAAACAACTGCATTGGCGTTCTTGTACCCAAGATTGAGCGAAAGCGACAAAGCGTTTTAGCGCTATTCGATCGACGGGAAATCCCTACCTCACGTTGTCGTTCATCGCGAAAGAGTTCTTCATGGCGCAGCTCGTGGTGTAGAGCACCTTGCCCAGTAGAGCATCGGTCTCCACGCGAACACGCTCGGCAAAGGCCTCGTTGGCGCGCGCAAGCTCGGCAGGCACCTCGGCCTCGGGTAGCGCGGCTACGGCAGCGTCGACGTCATGGATCTGCTTGTGGCCCATGCCACCGACCTTCTCCTGGTAGTCCTCCACAGCGCGGCCGCACTCATGGAAACGGACGTCAGCCAGGGCGCCGATCAGGCGGTTGGCCCAGTAGAAGTTTTCGGACGTCACGCGAGCCTGCGTGTCGGCATAGTACTCGGGCATGGTCTCGACGTTGGCGTACAGCGGAACCAGCGCGTTAAACGAGTTGGAGCCAAAGGCCATCCACTGCACGGCGCGGTAGGCCGGCTGCGCATAGGGGCGCAGCTGCAGCACGGCGAGCTGGCTGTTGCGATTGATGCCGATGGGGCGATAGGCGCCGCGCGTGGCGGGCGTGCCCTTGCTGCCGTAACAGTCGTACTCCGTGCCCTGGTAGTGGCTCGAAAGCACGTACTTGATGTCCTCGATGGTCACCTTACGCTCGGGCACGCGGCTCCAGGGGATATCGTCGCTCTCGGGCGTGTAGTCGGCCTCGGGACCATCCCACACATCGCTGGGGTTAAGGCAGCGCTGCATGTACCACGCGCGCGGGGTGTTGTAGACGTGGTCGCTGTCGCTGTGCGAGCCAAAGGCCTCGCGCGGGTTAAAGACCACAGCCGGGCCGTCGCACTCGACGCCCAGCGTCAGATCCAGATGCCACTCGGCCATCCAGGCGCGCAGGTCGGCGGAGCACATGTGGTCGGCCTGGGCGCCCTCGGCGTCATCCAGGTCAAAGCTGTCGATACCCAGCTGGTTGGGCATGGTCACATAGGCGTCGTCAGGCACGCGCTTGGCAATCCAGTGGTGACCGCCGATGGTCTCGAGCCACCAGATCTCGTCCACGTCGCTAAAGGCGATGCCGTTGTTCTCGTAGGTGCCGTAGCGCTCGAGCAGGTCGCCCAGGATACGAACGCCGTCGCGGGCGGACTTGGCATACGGCAGGACCAGGGTCACCATATCCTCCTCGCCCAGGCCACCAGGTTGCGCCGGCACATAGCCGTCCTCACCCTCGTTGCCCTTGGCGGGCACGTAGTCCACGAGTGGGTCGGCGCCGCGGACGCGCTCGTTGGTGGTGAGCGTCTCGGTTGCGGACATGCCCACATTGAGCTCGTTGAAACCGGCCTCGGCCCAGATGCCGTGGCCCGGGACAACATCGGGGACGCTCGTGTAGCGCATGGGGTTATCGGGCAGTTCAACGGTCAGGTGACTCAGGACGCTCGTGTAGACGCGCGGCTGCTCGTCGGGATGCATCACGCGCATACGCTTGGGCTCAAACACCCCGTTGGACGAGTCCTCGTTGCGGGCGACCAGGGTCGACCCGTCGTAGCTTGCGTTCTTACCGACCAGAATCGTTGTGCACGGCATGCGCATCCTCCTTGAGCGAAGAAATCAAACGGCAACAGTGTATCGCTTCGGCGCAGAAAGGGCGAAACCACGGCCTCGGCAGCCGCCGTGGTCAAAAAATGCCAAATATGAGTACTGTCACAAATTTAGTGGCAGCAAATTGCACTGTTCCGGGCGCCGGGAATCCTCACCTGTCCAAAAACTGAGTCTAGTAATTCCCCATACGTCCAATAAAATTGGCTCTTTAACGATATTACTTATCGCTAAAGAGCCAAAATGATCTCAAACATATGTGACTAACTTGGCAACAGTACTCATATTTGGCATTTTTTGACCACGGGGTATCTAACCAACCCCCTAAACAGCCTCCAAACGCCTATTTTACCGCGCGCTCAGCCGCCTCGATCACGTGCTTGGCGAGAATTGCTGTCGTCACGGCGCCCACGCCACCCGGCACGGGGGTGATTGCGCCAACAACCGGCTCCGCGGCATCAAAATCGACGTCGCCGACCAGCTTGCCAGCGGCTTCGTCCCAATTAATGCCAACATCGATAATCGCCTGGTCCTCGCGGACCGCATCTGCGCCAATCGTGCGCGCGCGTCCAACGGCGGCAACCACAATGTCGGCAGCACAGCACTCGGCGGCAAGATCGCGCGTATGCGTATGGCACGTCGTCACGGTTGCGTTGCGCGCCGTAAGCATGGCGGCAACGGGGCGGCCAATTACCAGTGAGCGTCCGACCACGGCAACTTTGGCGCCGTCCAGCTCAACGCCGTAATGATCCAGCAAAGCAAGCACGGCTTCAGCTGTGCAGGGGGCAAAACCCTCGCCGCGCCCCGAAAGCGTGGTGAGCAGCGAAGCCGGCGTCATGGAGTCAACGTCCTTGGCGGGATCGAGCGTTGCGGCGACGGCGTTCTCGTCAAGGCCGGCGGGCAGCGGGCGAAACATCAGACAGCCATGAACAGCCGAGTCGGCATTGATGTCCTCGATGGCCGTCAACAGCTCGTCTTGCGAAACACCGGCAGGAAGCAACACGCGACGCGCCTCGATGCCAACCTTTTCGCAGCGTTTAAGGGCGCCGCGCTCGTAGGATAGGTCGTCCTCGCGTTCACCCACACGCACGATAGCAAGCGTCGGAACAACACCGCGTTCGCGCAGCGCAGCGCAGCGGGCAGCGAGCTCCTCAGTCAAAGCGCGGGCGACGGGAGCACCCTTCAGTAGCTCAGCCATGGCTATCCCCTCTTTCTTGCAGCGTCGGAGGCGCGGCGCGCCAGCGCATCGGCGCGCGGCAACCATGTGTCGAGCAACTCATCACACGCCGTCTCGAGCTCCTCGGCGCGTGCACGATCCTTCATAGACGTGGTGTTCGCAAAGAGCGTCAAGCTCGCGCCCTGCATGGCGGCGCGGCAGAATACGGCGCCGCACGCCACATCGGACAGCAGCTGACGCGAACCCTTGTCGGCCATGTCCTCGAGCAGCGCCAGTGCGCGCCCGCAGGCATCCATAATGCGATACGGCGGCATAGCGGCCACATGCAGCGCATCCTGAATCGCAGCCGGTCGGGCCGGGTCCTCACGCGGAATACCGTACGCAGCGGACACCTGGCCGTACGCACGAACGTCCTCGGCGACCAGACCCACAAGCTCCTGCGCCAACTCGTCTGCCTGGGCAAACGCACGCGTCAGGTCATCCGCACGATCAGCAAGCGCGGGATTGGTCGCACCGTAGCGGGCAACCATTCCGCACAGCGAGGCGCCCAGTGCACCTACAAAGGCGCTCGCGCTACCGCCGCCGGGAACCGGCTCGCGTGCGGCAAGCGCCTCGGCAAACTCTCGACATGTTTTATCCATCATCTCTTGGCTCATACGCACGCACCTTCAAGTCATATACATCGGTCGGGTAGCAACCGCCGACCGACCGCATCAATCACATAATGGTGCTAAGTCTAGCCCATAAGTACATGAGCGTCAGCGCACCTGGCCATCGCGGATTTCTATGACGAACGATAGGCGTCGGCACCGCAAACATGGGACACATGGCCCACCTTTCGAGACTTCCGGACGTCAAAAACTGAGGCATATCTATAAACAAGGAACCTGTTGGGGCAACGCCCACGCACGCGCGCCCCATTAAATCAACGGGCACCTCACCCCGGGGAGGGCCGACAGCATCGGCCCTCCCCTCTTTTGCGAC
>CATXXF010000027.1 GCA_958403395.1 uncultured Collinsella sp. | reverse complement strand
AAGGGCGGAGGCGGGGCATGCCCCGCCTCTTACACCACATCTCTGTGCGCTACCGACACTGAGCGCAAAATCTGTCCGAGAGGCCAAAATTGTCTGCTACTAAATTGGTAACAGTACTCATATTTGCTATTTTTTGGCCACGGCACCCTGAGACGGGTGCCCCGGAGCTCCCCGTAGGGGAGCTCCGGGCTTCATGGGGGCACGAATAGTCCGCTCCGACCTGCAAAATCTGTGCTCACGGTGCGAATGACGTCCCTAACCTTAAACTTTAGCTTGAACTTAGCTATAATGCGCTACGTTCCTGCCAGGCTGTGGTTGCGGACGGACGAAATGTCCATCCTAGTCCAAGACAGACGCGGTCAAAGGGATCCACGTAAGCGACCGCGTGCGCGCGGCGCGATCATGGCGCGTCCTAGATGTAAGCCGCACCGTCCGTTCTACTTTCTTTGGGGCAATACCGCCTCGCGGGCGAGCGGGCCAGTCGTGAAGGTGGCTACGGCCTCCCGAGCAAACACCCCGGTGCGCAAGTGTGGGGTCAAATACCAGGTCAGCTGGTGGGAACAACCCGTTATTCCGCGCAACGCACGGATTGTATACGACACAGAAGGCAGGGTAGTGGACATGGTGAGGGGCAGCTTGATGCACGCGGCTCGGTTAGGTGCTGGGACCGCGGCGGTCATTGCCGTATTGGGCCTGAGCGGATGCGCGTTCAATCCGCTGTCCACGTTCACGACGCCCACGATTGACCAGATCGAGCGCGAGACCGTTACCCCTACGGTGTCGGACGATGCCCTGGTCACTCCTGGTACCCTGACGGTTGCCCTCGATACCTCCGATGCCCCGCAGGCCATGCAGGGCGCCGATGGCAACCTCACGGGCTACGCGGTCGACGCTGCCCGCGCCCTTGCAAGCCGCATGGGCCTTAAGGTTGCCTTCGTCGATGCGTCTTCTGCCGATTCCGCGCTTAGCGACAAAAAGGCCGACATCTTCATTGGTGACATCAATTCCACGGATGGTGACATCAGCACGCTTGGTACTTGCCTGTACGACGCTGCGGCAGTGTTCGGAAAGACGAGCGACGGCGAGTCGCTGAGCGTTTCCACCGAAACGCTTAACACCGCTACCCTGGGCGTTCAGACCTCCTCGGCCTCGCAGGAAGCGCTCGCCAAGCAGAGCATCACGGCCAATCAAAAGACCTTCTCCAACATCAACGAGTGCTTTGAGGCGCTCGAGTCCGGCGAGATTGACTACGTGATTTGCGACTCCACGGCCGGCGGCTACCTTGCGCGCCTGATGAGCCAGATCTCTTACGTCGGCGCGCTCGAGACGCCCTCGACGCTCGGCGTCGCGGGCCTCGCGGCCAACGATGAGCTATGCCGTGCCGTGAGCGATGCCCTCGACGGTATCACGGTCGATGGCACGCTCGAGGCGGTCCACTCAGTCTGGTACGGCACGATGCCCTATGATCTCACCACCAAGACGGTCTCGGGCGCCGACGTGCAGTCGACCGAGACCGGATCCAGCGAGTCCGCATCCTCCGATTCGAGCAGCGAGGGTACAACCTCCGAGGATAAATCGTCCAGCCAGGAGGGCACTATCACCGACGACGACATTAACAAGCTCAATAGCTAGTTATTGCTAGGGGTGGCGTCTCCTATGCGCTAGGAGAGACGCCTCTTCACGGTTTCAACACGCATTGCCGGGCTTTCCCAACAGGGGAGCCCGGCTTTTTCGTTTCCATAAAACCAGCAGGTCAAGGACATTTTTTAGGTGCAAAACCAAAGTCGCCGACGCCTTCCTATAGCGCACTTTGCCACAGAAAAGTGCGAGACTTCGGTATGCGGTATCAAGCAATCGTTATTCGGGTCTTTAGGAATCCGCGTGATTAAATGCACGGCAATGGGTACATAGCCAGTACAGTAAGTCCCCGAGGCAGATTGGAGCCACGTATGGATATCAAGGTTTCTGGACGCAAGACGACGGTAACCGATGCTCTGCGTGCGCATGTGGATGAGAAGATCGGCGAGGCGCTCAAGGTTTTCGATATCGAGCCCATGACAGTCGACGTCGTGCTTCGTTATGAGAAGAACCCCTCGAACCCCAACCCGGCAATCGTCGAGGTCACGGTTCGTGCCCGCGGCTCTGTGATTCGCGTTGCCGAACACGGCGCAGATATGTACGCCGCCATCGACCTCTCCGCCGATAAGGTTACCCGCCAGCTGCGCAAGTTCAAGACCAAGGTCGTGGACAACCGCCAGGGCGGTGCCAGCGCCGCGGATGTCGCACCGGTCGAGCGCGTCGAGGATCTGGCCGACCTGCTGCTGCCCGAGGAGGACGACGACCTGCTCGTCCGCGAGAAGGTCATCGATGTCACTCCGATGACTGAGGAGCAGGCGCTGGTGCAGACCGATCTGCTGGGCCACGACTTCTACGTGTTCGAGAACGCGACGACCGGTCTCATCAATGTGGTGTATCACCGTAAGAATGGTGGATATGGCATCATCAAGCCCCGCATCGAAACACTTGACGAGTAAAATACGTTAACTTGCATGAGTTAACGGTTGGCGGCCATCCCATGCGGGTGGCCGCCTTTTTACGTAAGGAGTCGCTTTGATGGACAAGGCCACATCCGCCGGTCATTCGAACCGTTGCCGCATCGTCGTCGATACCTGCTGCGACTTTAGCCCCGAGGTCGCCGCGAACCTCGATGTCGATATCCTGGGTTTCCCCTTCATTATCGATGGCGAGGAGCGTACAGACGACATCTGGTCGAGCATGAGCCCTAAGGAGTTCTACGACCGCATGCGCGCCGGTGCCCGCGTGTCCACCTCGGCTGTGTCGCTCGGTCGCTATATCGAGTTTTTTACCGAGTGTGCCAAAGAGGGCACGCCCACGGTCTACCTGTGCTTTACCTCGGCGCTGTCGTCGAGCTACAACTCCGCGTGCCAGGCGGCAGATGCCGTGCGCGCCGAGTATCCCAACTTTGAGCTCTACGTGGTTGACAACGCTCTGCCCTGCGCGACCGGCGCGCTCTTGGCGCTCGAGGCCGTGCGCCAGCGTTCGGCGGGACTGACCGCCAAGCAGCTGGTCGATTGGGCAAACGAGGCAAAAACCTACGTGCACGGCTACTTTACGCTCGAGAGCTTCGACGCACTGGCTGCCGGCGGCCGCATTCCTCCCGCGGCGGCGCAGCTCACGGCAAAGCTCGATGTCAAGCCCGAGCTCTCCTACGACCTTGCCGGCTCGCTGTCGCTGATCGGCGTCAACCGCGGCCGCAAGAAGGCGCTCAAGTCCATCCTCAAGTCGTTCCGCGAGAACTACGTGCCCGATCGCACCATGCCCATCGCCATCATGACGGCCGATGCCGAAAAGGATGGTGACTGGCTCGAAGCCGCCATCCGCAAGGAGGAGGGTTGCGCCGACGTCACGATCATTCGCGGCTCCGTGGGTCCCACCATCGGCTCGCACGTGGGCCCCGGCATGGTGGGCTGCGCGTTTTGGGGTAAGAACCGCGCCGACAAGGAGTCGCTTTCCGACCGTATCGCCCGCCGCGTGCGCGGTCAGTAGGCAAGCGCTGCGTCCGTAATCGCCCTCGACTCACAGCCCAAACGCTGGCACTGAGTATTCAACCTGGTAACAACACCCAACCCAAAAGGAAAGGTTTCATGGCAAACAAGCTCTCCGTCGCATTCATCGGCACCGGAATCATGGGTGCCCCCATCGCCGGCCACATCCTGGACGCCGGCTATCCCGTCACGGTCAACAACCGCACCAAGTCCAAGGCGGCGGCGCTTATCGAGCGCGGCGCAGTCTGGGCCGATACGCCGGCCGATGCCGCGGCGAACGCCGATGTCGTCTTTACCATGGTGGGCTATCCCTCCGAGGTCGAGGAGCTCTACCTGGCGGGCGACGGCCTGCTCGCGTGCACTAAGCCCGGCGCGGTCTTGATCGATCTCACCACGAGCTCGCCCGAGCTCGCCCGTGACATTGCCGAGGCCGCCCAAGTCTCCGGTCGCATGGCGTTTGACTGCCCCGTCACCGGCGGCGAGTCGGGTGCTATCGCCGGCACGCTCACGGCTATCGTGGGCGCTACCGAGAACGACATCGCGCCGGTCCGTGATATCCTTTCCACCTTTGCGGCAAACATCTGCTGCTTTGACGGCGCCGGCAAGGGCCAGGCTGCCAAGCTCGCCAACCAGGTGTCGCTGGGCGCCTGCATGGTCGGCATGGCAGACGCCATGGCATTTGCCGAGCTGAGCGGCCTTGACCTGGAGAAGACCCGCCAGATGATCCTAGGCGGTACCGGCAAGTCCGGCGCCATGGAGAGCCTGGCTCCCAAGGCGCTCGACGGCGACTACAAGCCCGGCTTTATGGTCGATCACTTCATTAAGGACCTGCGCTTGGCGCTCGCCTATGCCGACGATCGTGAGCTTGCGCTGCCCGGCGCCGACGTGGCCTTTACGCTCTACGACATGCTCGACGCCATCGGTGGCGCCAAGCTGGGCACCCAGGCCATCACGGTCCTCTATAAGGAGGAGGCCGACGCCATCGCCGCCGGTCTGGACTGGTCGCAGTATCGTCCCGAGGAGCACGGTGCTCACGAGGACGGCTGCGGTTGCGGCGAGCATGGCGACGACCACGAGTGCGGTTGCGGCCACCATCACGGCGAGGACCACGAGTGCTGCGGCGGTCACGGCCATGACGACGGCCACGAGTGCTGCTGCGGCCACCATCACGGGGAGTAGCACCCATGAGCTGGACGTTCGTGGTGTTAGCGCTGGTGCTCTTTCTCTTTGCGATTTACATTGGCTTTTTGTGCGGCCAGTGGGCCTGCGAAAAGCGCGTGATCACCAAGCGCGACTACTGGATTGCCAACTTTGCAGGAGCGGCGGCAGTCGTCCTGCTGACCTGGGTGTTCTCGCTGTTCCCGCTGGTGCAGTTTGCGCCGATCGGCTGGCTCGGCGGCTTTATCGCCGGTCTTAAGATGAGCTTTGGCGAGTCCGTCGGTCCGTGGCGCAAGCACGACGAGGTCTTTAATGTCAACAAGGCTCATCGCGCCGCCGCCGACGCGGGCGACGCCGAGGAGCGTCGCCGTGCGCGTCGCAATGGCGCGGCCGACCGACAGCTCATCTCGGTCACCGATGACAGCAAGGGTGCTGGCAAGCACGCTAAGAAATAGTAAGAAGAGGTAACTATGGCAGAAAACAAAGATGAACAGCTCGCCGACGAGGAGCTGGCACAGCTTCAGCTGGCAGAGGAGAACGAGAACGCCGTCGACCGTCTGGTCAAGGAGCTCGGCTGCCCCACGCGCCGCATCCGCCAGTTTGCCGCCCGCGTGCTTCACCTGCTTGCCGAGCGCGATCCGCAGCGCGTCGTGCCCTGCGTGCCCGCGCTGATCGAGGCGCTCGACCGCCCCGAGGCGCAGACCCGCTGGGAGGCCCTCGATGCCCTGACGGCGCTCGCTACCACCTGCCCCGAGCAGCTGGGCGATGCCTTTGAGGGCGCCGAGACCGCGCTGTTCGACGAGATCTCCTCCACGCTGCGCTATGCCGCCTTCCGCCTGCTGTGCGTGTGGGGTGCCACGAGCGTCGAGCGTTCGCGCGAGGCTTGGCCGATCCTGGATGAGGCTATCCAGTGCTACCACGGCGACCTCGAGTATCGCGACATGCTCGGTTGCCTGTACGAGTTTGGCCAGGGCGAGATCGACGCCGAGGTCGCCGAGAAGCTTGCGCTGCGCCTTAAGTTCGATGCCGAGAACGGCAAGGGCAGCTATCTCAAGGCCCGTTCGAGCGAGATTTGCGAAATGCTTGTTAAACGTTTTGGCCTGGATCTCTCCAAAAAGAAGAAGCGTGCTAGCGTTAAAAAATCTGACGACGCCGAAGACGAGGAGTAACAGATTATGGCGCACGATGTAGTCCTGATTCCCGGTGACGGTATCGGTCCCGAGATTACGCAGGCCATGCGCCGCGTGGTCGAGGCCACCGGTGTCCAGATCAACTGGAACGTCCAGGAGGCCGGCGCCGGCGTCATGGACGAGTTTGGCACTCCGCTGCCCCAGCACGTGCTCGACGCGGTCGCCGAGACCAAGGTTGCTATCAAAGGCCCCATCACCACGCCGGTCGGCACGGGTTTCCGCAGCGTTAACGTCGCCCTGCGCAAGCACTTCGACCTGTACGCCTGCGTGCGACCTTGCCTGTCGCAGCCGGGCGACGGCTCGCGCTTCCGCGATGTCGACCTGGTCATCGTGCGCGAGAACACCGAGGACCTCTACGCCGGCATCGAGTTCGATGAGGGCGCTGCCGAGGTCGAGGAGCTCTCGCAGCTCGTCGAGCGCTCGGGTCAGAAGACCTTCGCCGCTGATTCCGCCATCTCAATCAAGCCCATCTCCATCGCCAAGAGCCGCCGCATTGTGGAGTATGCCTTTGAGTATGCCCGCCGCTGCGGCCGCAAAAAGGTGACGGCCGTGCATAAGGCAAACATCATGAAGTCGACCGACGGCCTGTTCCTGCGCGTGGCGCGCGAGGTGGCCGCCAACTATCCCGATATCGAGTTCAACGACAAGATCGTCGACGCCACCTGCATGGGTCTGGTCCAGAACCCCAACGACTTCGATGTCCTGGTGCTGCCCAACCTGTACGGCGACATCGTGAGCGACCTGTGCGCCGGCCTGGTGGGCGGCTTAGGGATGGCTCCGGGTTCCAACATCGGTGCCGACTGCGCTATCTTCGAGGCAACGCACGGCTCCGCGCCCGATATCGCTGGCCAGGATATCGCCAACCCCACGGCCGAGATTCTGTCTGCTGCGATGATGCTCGATCACCTAGGCGAGAACGACCCTGCCAATCGCATTCGCGCCGCCGTATCTGCCACGCTTGACGAGGGCGAGCAGGTTACCGGCGACGTTCGTCGTGCCCAGACCGGCTCCGTTGAGGGCGCTGTGGGCACGCAAGCCTTTGCCGATGCCGTTATCGCGCACCTGGCCTAAGGTATGCACACTGCAAACGCCTAAATAGTACTTAAGTGTTTGCGTATAACCTGAGAATCAATACGCCCGGCGCTCTGTCGGGCGTATTCTATTGCGGACTATGTTTCCTAACAAGGAGTAACTGATATGGGTCTGATTCAAAAGAAGGACGAGAAGGACGAGATCGACGGCATCCAGATCATCGAGCGCGGCGAAGGCCCCGACGGTGACGAGGACGAGAAGATCGACCTGGTCGCCGGTACGTCTGCCGAGCACATTGCCGCCGGTACGACGGCCGAGGAGGAGGACGCCCGCCTGGAGGCTCAGATTGCCGCGGATGCCGCCGACGAGAATCTGATGCCCGAGGAGCAGGATGAGGTCAACGACTCCGACGTGGACGACCATGCATCCAAGCACAAGAAGACGATGATTGCCGCCTTTGTGGTTGCAGTCGTGATCGCTGCGGTGGTCGGCTTCTTTATCGGCAATGGCGGCTTTGGCAGCAAGGGCGTCGGCTCGGCGACCCTCACCGAGGACCAGCTCGATTCGACCGTTGCAAGCTACAGCTACAACGGCAAGAAGAGCGACATCACCGCGCGCGAGGCCATCGAGAGCCAGTACAGCCTTGATACCGTCAAGGATAGCGATGGCAACTACACCGCTCCTTCTGCCGACGTTATCCTGTCCTACGTGCGCAACAAGATCCTGCTCGACGCCGCCGAGGACGAGGGCATCACCGTCTCTTCTAAGGAGATGAAGAAGTACGCCGAGGATTCCATCGGCACTTCGGACTACAAGACCATGGCCACGCAGTATGGCGTGTCCAAGGACCAGGCCAAGCAGATCGTCCGCCAGTCCGCGACGTTGCAGAAGCTCTACAAGAAGAAGGTCGGCGACAGCTCCGCAAGCATGCCGACCGCCCCGACCGAGCCTGCTGACGGCAACGAGGAGACCGCGAGCAAGGACTACGCCGACTACATCATCAACCTTGCCGGCGACGAGTGGGATAGCGAGAAGGGCGCCTGGAAGGATGCCGACAGCACCTATGCCAAGGCCTTTGCCGATGATGCCTTTACGGCCGATAGCGCCACCTATAAGCAGGCCATGACCGCCTATTACACCGCCTACCAGCAGTATTCCTCGCAGGCTTCGAGTGCCAGCTCCAAGTGGACCGAGTATGCTAACGGCCTCTACGCCAAGGCCAATATCAGCATCTACGGCCTGTTTGCGTAAAGATTGCCTGAGCCTTCGAGTACGAAGCCGAAATATCTGATGGAGCCCCCTAGAACGGACATCGTTCTAGGGGGCTTTTTGCGTTGTAGGGAAGGGCGGGGAATAGGGTGGTAGGGGAGAGGTTATATACAAATTCTTGGAGACTTTATTCATGTAAAGTGAAAACGATTTCGGCCAAACTGGTAGTAACAATGTGGTACCACTGTTCATCTGGTAGTAACCAATTTTGATTCGAAATCGAATGGAAATTGCTAAAAATTAGTTTGGTGATGAAAGAAACGCAACACGCCTACCTGCGTAAATTACCGTTTACGGGCCAAAACTAACCGTTTGGCAACGAAATAATAATTTGAACGAAATGTGGTGGACGTTTGAATTGAGTGTGTGCTACCGTACATACCAGCAACCCCAAATAGGGACTGGGTTGTCTAAGTTTGCGCACCAATGCCGGCAAGCGGAGAAGCCGGTATGCACAAGGCGCGGACATGGAACTCGTTGGTGAACAACGAAAGAAAGGTTGGAGGAGATACCATATAATGAAGTACCTCCAGAAGCTCGGCAAAGCGCTGATGCTTCCCGTCGCGGCGCTTCCCGTCGCAGGTATTCTTATGGGCGTGGGCTACCTGCTCGCTCCCGCAGTCATGGGTGCTGCCGGTGACACTACCGGTTTTGCCTATACCGCCGGTTTCCTGCTCATCAAGGCAGGCGGCGCTCTTATCGATAACATGGCCTGGCTGTTCGCAGTCGGCGCCGCTGTCGGCCTTGCCGACGATCACGATGGCACCGCTGGCCTCGCTGGCCTCGTCGCCTTCCTGATGATCCAGCAGCTCCTGAACCCCGCTGTTGTTGGTACCATTCGTGGTATGGACGCCGATGCTCAGACCGCTTGGCTTGCCACGACCGAGGGCATCGCGTTCTCCAAGATCGCTGGTAACTCCTTCATCGGCATCCTGTCCGCCGTCATCGGTGGCACTTGCTACAACAAGTTCAAGGACACCCGTCTTCCTGACTGGCTGGCCTTCTTCTCCGGCAAGCGTTGCGTCGCCATCATGACTGCCGTCATCTGCATCGTCGTCTCCGTCGTCCTGCTCTTTGCTTGGCCCCTCATCTTCGGTGCGCTCGTCGCTCTGGGCGAGGGTATCGCTGCTATGGGTGGCATCGGCGCTGGCATCTACGCCTTCCTCAACCGCCTGCTCATCCCGACCGGTCTGCACCACGCACTCAACAACGTGTTCTGGTTCGACACCATCGGCCTTGGCGACCTGACCCACTTCTGGGCTGGCGAGACCTCCGCTGACGTCAAGTGGAGCCTCGGTATGTACATGTCCGGCTTCTTCCCCTGCATGATGTTCGGTATCCCGGGCGCTGCCCTGGCTATGGTTCAGACCGCTAAGAACAAGAAGGCTGCTATCGGCCTGGTTGTCTCCGCTGCTATCTGCGCCTTCGTCTGCGGCGTTACCGAGCCCTTCGAGTTCGGCTTCATGTTCCTGTGCTTCCCGCTCTACGTCGTGTACGCTGCCCTGTACGGCATCTTCACCATCGTCACCTACTATGTTGGTTTCCGTGCTGGCTTCTGCTTCTCCGCTGGTGCTACCGACCTCCTGTTCTCCTCTAGCCTCCCGGCTGCCGCCAACACCTGGATGATCATCCCGCTGGGCATCGCTGCCTTCGTGGTCTTCTACCTCGTGTTCCGCTTCGCCATCACCAAGTTCAACCTCATGACCCCTGGTCGCGAGGATGAGGATGTCGAGGAGACCTCCGCTTCCGCCGCTGCTGGCGACGACAAGTTCGCCGCTCTGGCCGCCGCTGTTCTTGCTGCCGTCGGTGGCAAGGAGAACGTCAAGACCGTTGACTGCTGCGCTACTCGTCTGCGCTTCGAGCTCGGCGATTCCGCTCTGGTCGACGAGGCTGCCTGCAAGAAGGCCGGCGCTCTGGGTGTCATGAAGATGGACAAGGGTGCTACCCAGGTCATCATCGGCACGCAGGTCCAGGCTGTTGCCGAGGAGCTCAAGAAGCTTCTCTAAGCCTTAAAGACGTATCTGTCTTGCAAAGGGTCGTCCCGTTCCGCGGGGGCGGCCCTTTTTGCTACCTCGATACCTGATGTAGCGTTGTAATTGGTATTACAGTGCGCAGGCTATCAACCGGCAAACAATATTGAAATATGCTGGTTGACCTGCTGTTATTCCAATAAAACTGCTATAGTACGTGGTGTCTGGTTACAACCAATTTCGAGTCATTTATCCGGCAGGTATCATTATGGCAATGGGAGCGCGCAAACAACCTTTGTACGATCAGCTCGTCGATTTGCTGACCGATAAAATCGATCACGAGCTTCGACCCGGCGACTATTTGCCGTCCGAGCGTGACTTGTCGGAGCGCTACGGGCTCTCGCGTACGACGGTTCGCCTTGCCCTGCAGGAGCTTGAGCGCCTAGGCTTGGTGGTTCGTCAGCGCGGCCGTGGAACCATGGTGTGCGACCGCTCTCTGCAAACGGCAAACCTCTCGCAAATCTATAGCTTTACCGAGCAGATGAAGGCGATCGGCCGTGTGCCCAAGACGACGATTCTTGAGTTTACCGAGGTCGAGGCTGATAAGAATATTGCCGTAGAGATGAACGCGCGTCTGGGCGAGCGTCTGTACAAGATCAAGCGCCTGCGTATTGCCGATGGTGTGCCGCTGATGATTGAGTGTACATATCTGCCGAGTCGCAAGTTCTTTGCGCTTAAGCGCCCCATGATCGAGAACAAATCGCTGTACGACATGATCGAGCAGGACTTTCACGAGAAAGTTCGCGTGGCAGAGGAGGAATTCTACGCGAGTATTGCCCGCCATTCCGACGCACGTTTGCTCGAGATTGCCGAAGGCGCACCGGTCCTGGATTTGATTCGTACCACATATGACATGAACAACGAGGTTATCGAGTATACGCGTTCGGTTGCGCGCGCCGACCAGTTTAAGTACAAGGTCTACCACAACCGCGCAGTCTAGAGTTATTGGGTATAAACGGCTTGGCGTGTTTTGCGGCGGGTGCAAAATGTGCCAAGCGCAAGAAGGCAACGAACAATCGCTCGAATTAACAATGCAGTGGTTTTTGATCCGCCCTAAAACGCACTGCGGGTACGGGAGCATAGATGAGCACGTATGCTATCAAGGCCGACAAGTTCTTTTTGCCGGCGGGGCCGCAGCTGGGCGGCTACCTCATGGTCGAAGATGGCGTCTTTGGCGCTTGGCAGGCCGATGAGCCCGCTTGCGAGGTCAAAGATTATTCTGGTACATGGATTGCGCCGGGCATGGTGGACACCCACATTCATGGTTTCTATAACCATGCTACGACCGATAACGATGCCGAGGGTATCAACATCAGCTCGACCGAGCTCGCTCGTCGTGGTACCACCAGCTGGCTGCCTACGACCTTTACCGACGGCGTAGAACAGATCAAGGAGGCCTGCGCTGCCATTGCACAGGCGGACGAAGAGCGCGGACCTGAGTTCTGCGGTGCTCGTATTCAGGGTATCTACCTGGAGGGTCCGTTCTTTACCATGAAGCACGTGGGTGCCCAGAACCCCGCTTATCTGATCGACCCGTCCGAGAAAGTTTTTGACGAGTGGCAGGAGGCCGCCGGCGGTCGTATCGTCAAGAGCGCCATGGCGGCCGAGCGCGATGGCGCTGCCGCTTATGCTGCGGCTCTGAGCGCAAAGGGCGTCGTGACCTGCATTGGCCACTCTGATGCCACCTATGATGAGTGTGCCGCCGCCATCAATGCTGGCGCCAGCTGCTTTACGCATACCTATAACGGCCAGCGCGGCCTCCATCACCGTGAGCCCGGTGTCGTCGGGGCTGCCATGACCACGCCCAACACCTATGCCGAGATCATTTGCGACGGCAAACACGTGAACCCTGCTGCTATCAAGGCACTGCTGCAGGCCAAGGGCTGGCAGCACACGGTGCTGATCACCGACTGTCTGGGTTGCGGCGGCATGCCCGAGGGCAAGTACACCAGCGGCGGCATGGACGTCATTATGAAGGACAACCTTTGCTGGCTCGCCGATGGCTCTGCTATCGCCGGTTCGGTGCTCACGCTCGCACAGGGCGTCAAGAACATCGTCGACTGGGGCCTTGCGAGCGCCGATATCGCCATTCGCATGGCGACTGAGGTGCCTGCGCGTTCTGCTCACGTCGGGGATAAATGCGGCAGCATTATGCCTGGCCGCGACGCCGACTTTGTCGTGTTCAATCCCGACCTTACCCTGGTCGAGACGTATGTGGGTGGCAACAGCGTCGGTAACGCGTTTACCGAGTAGCCGCCAAAGAAACGATCCGAGAGGGGATTTAGATGATTTACGGTGCATTGGGCGATATCGAGGAGTACCGCGGAATGCTCAAGGGCCTCGACGTGCTGATCGACTGGCTCGAGGAGAACGACCCGGCGCAGCTCGAGGTCGGCAGCCATCAGATTCTGGGCGACAAGGTCTTTGCGAACGTCATGGCTCCCACGACGCGTCCCGAGGCCGAGGCTCACTACGAGACGCATCAGCGCTATCACGACCTGCAGATCGACGTCGAGGGTCGCGAGGCCTTTAAGGTTGCCACGGGCAGCCTGACGCTGGTCCAGGAGTTTGACGAGAAGGACGACTACGATCTGGTCGATTCCGACGCCTCGATTGCCGGCGATCTTGCCGACGACAAGTTTGCGCTGTTCGTTGCCGGCGAGCCTCATATGCCCACGCTCGAGTTCCCGGGCGATGGCGCGCAGCCGGTCAAGAAGATCTGCTTTAAGCTGCTTGCAGACGCTTACTGGGAGGAGTAGCGCGCTGCTCGGCTGAACCGTTTGTCTGATGGCGTGATTCCCCTAGGGAAATCACGCTACGACCCCGCCAAGCGTGTTTTCCCTAGGGGATCACGTTTGGCGGGGTTTTATGTTTATGAATAGGGGAACTGAAGCCGTGACGATGCTTGGGTTGGCGCACGCGCACTCAAATCGGCAACAACAAAGTAGATAAGCATTTGAAGAAATGCGATTGAAGCATAATGTAACTAGTATGAAATAGTGGATAGCTGGTACATACCACCTTTCAAATATAGAATCGTTAGAAATCTATAGTTAAAAAGTAATTTACCAGCGGGTTTATATTTTGTTCATTAAAGCCGTTCATCGTCATTTCGCTACCGTTTACGGACCACTTCAGATTCTGTCTACATAATTGCGTTAATGCGTCCATAATAGGCAAGGCGTTTAGCTGAGGGCCGAGGAACCGGTATCGGCGTCGTAGAGCACGAAGATCGGGAGTAGCATGCATTCGTTTAAGATCACCAATCAATTCCTACTCGATGATGAGCCGTTCACCATCTTGTCGGGGGCGATTCACTATATGCGTGTTCATCCGAGCGACTGGCATCACTCGCTCTATAACCTTAAGGCTCTTGGGTTTAATACGGTCGAAACGTATGTACCGTGGAATCTTCATGAGCCAAAGCCTGGCGTCTTCGATTTTTCTGGTTCAATTGATTTAGCGGCATTTCTTGATGAGGCGGCGTCGCTTGGTCTGTATGCAATTGTTCGGCCTTCTCCGTTTATTTGCGCAGAATGGGAATTTGGCGGCATGCCAGCATGGCTGCTGCGCCAACATGATATGAGACCGCGTAGCAGCGACCCCAAGTTTCTTGCTCACGTTGCGCATTACTACGACCATCTCATGCCGATACTCGTCTCGCGTCAGATTGACAAGGGCGGAAACATCATCATGATGCAGGTTGAAAACGAGTATGGATCATATTGCGAGGATAAGGACTATCTTCGCGCGATTCGTCGCCTTATGGTCGAGCGTGGGGTTTCCGTGCCCCTTTGTACTTCCGATGGCCCGTGGCGTGGGTGCCTTCGTGCCGGTACGCTCATTGACGATGATGTGTTGTGCACCGGCAACTTTGGTTCTCATGCAAAGGAGAACTTTGAGGCTCTTTCTGCTTTTCACAAGGAGCATGGAAAACAATGGCCTCTTATGTGCATGGAGTTGTGGGACGGCTGGTTCAATCGCTATGGGGAGAACGTCATCAGACGCGATCCCGAAGATCTTGCCTCTTGCGTTCGCGAGGTGCTCGAGCTTGGAGGGTCTTTAAACCTCTACATGTTTCATGGAGGCACCAACTTTGGATTTATGAACGGATGTTCTGCACGCCATACGCATGACCTGCACCAGGTGACATCATATGACTACGATGCTCCATTGGACGAACAGGGCAACCCGACCGAGAAATACTTCGCAATTCAAAGGACAGTTCACGAGCTGTATCCCGAAATCGCGCAAAGCAAGCCGTTAACAAAAAAGACGTTTTCCATGCCCGATATTTCGGTGAGTGAGCGCGTAAGTCTATTTAATGTGCTCGATATTCTTTCGGAGCCGATTGAAGCCCAATATCCTATGCCCATGGAAGAGATGGGTCAGTCGTATGGATATACGTTATATACCACGACTGTCGAGCGTGACCGTGCAGATGAAGAGCGTATTCGGGTTATTGACGCCCGCGACCGTGCGCAGGTGTTTGTGAACGGTGACAAAGTGGCGACGCAGTATCAGGAGCACATCGGGGAAGATATTCACTGCGTTCTTCCCTGTGAACAAAACCGCCTGGATGTTCTGACCGAGGATATGGGTCGCGTCAATTATGGTCACAAATTGCTCGCCGATACGCAGCATAAGGGCATTAGGACAGGAGTTTGCGTTGATCTTCACTTTGTTACCGGTTGGGAGATGCGTTGTCTGCCACTCGATAACATCGATAATCTTGATTATTCCGCCGGCTGGGTAGAGGGGCAACCTTCCTTTTACCGCGCAAAGTTTGATATATCTGAGCCGGCTGATACCTTTATCGACACTACGGGTTTTGGAAAGGGTGTGGCATTCGTAAACGGAACGAATGTCGGACGTTTTTGGGATAAGGGTCCCATCATGACGCTCTATGTTCCGCACGGTTTATTGCACCCTGGTACCAATGAGCTCGTTATGTTCGAAACAGAGGGCGTGTATGATGCGAAAATCTCCCTTCGCTCTGAGCCCGTTATCCGTACACTTGAACAAGAAGGAGTTGAGTAGAAATGATTGTAGGCGCACGAGTCGACTTTCGCTTGATTCACGGACAGGTGGCAAACCTCTGGTCTAACGCCCGTCAGGTAAGCCGCTTCATGGTAGTTGACGACGAGGTATCGCAAGATGCTACCCAAAAGCAGGTTCTTCGCATGGCTTGCCCGGCAACTGTGAAGTTGTCCGTGCTTCCTGTCGACAAGGCCGCTGCCAACATCACTGCTGGCAAATATGATGCGCAACGTCTCTTTATTGTTGCGAAAAAGCCTGAGGTCTACGTTCGACTTTTGGAGCAAGGTGTTAAGCTTGAGCAGCTCATCGTCGGTAATATGACGACAATGGAGCCGGTCAAGAAGCTGACTCGCAACATTAGTTGCGACCAGGGGGACCTTGACGCATTTGCCAAACTCAAGGCCGATAATCTTCCTATTGTCATTCAGCTGACGCCGCAGGATAACCCAGAGGCTCTCACGCTCTAGTCGAATTAACGCTAGGCCGTGAAGGGGGATGCACGGTTTATATAAGCGTATTGGTATTGTAGAAACTGTTACACCTTAAATAAGGAGTTTACCATGATTGCTTGGTGGCAGATTCTTCTGTTAACCCTGTATGCGGGTTATCAGATTCTGGATGAGCTGAACTGGTACACCTGTGCCGGCTCAGCCGTCTTCTCTGGTATGATTACCGGTTTGATTATGGGTGACCTACAGACTGGCCTGTTTATCGGCGGCAGCATGCAGCTCACCGTCCTGGGCGTTGGTACCTTTGGCGGCGCCTCTCGTATCGATGCCAACTCCGGCACTCTGGTCGCCACTGCCTTTGCCGTGGGTGCGGGCATGAATCCCGAGACGGCCCTTGCCGCCATCGGCGTACCTGTCGCTGCCATTCTCGTTTACACCGATATCGCCGGCCGTTTCGCCAACACGTTCTTCGGTCACATGTGCGATGCCGATATCGAGAAGATGAACTGGGGTGCCTACAACGTACACTACTTGCTCGGTGCCGTTTCCTGGATGTTGTCCCGCATGATTCCGGTCTTCCTGGCTCTCGCATTTGGCCAGGGCTTGGTCGAGGGCATCACTACCGCCCTTAACGGCGACTGGAAGTGGCTGGGTGACGGTCTGTCTGTTGCTGGCGGTGCCTTGCCCGCTGTTGGCTTCGCCATCCTGCTCCGTTACCTGCCGGTCAAAAAGCACGTCGCCTACCTGCTGCTCGGCTTTGTAGTTGCCGCCCTGTTTGGTACGGCCTTCACGAGCATCATGAACCTCAACGCCAACATCGTCGCTGTGAACGGCGCGCTTGGTAAGGGCGCCGTGGATATGGTCGGTATGTTCAATAACATGTCGATGCTGGCGATCGCTATTATTGGCTTTGCTCTGTCTTTGCTGTACTACAAGAACAACCAGCGTCCCGTCGCTGCTGCTGGCGCTGCGGAGGGAGACGACGACGATGAGCTCTAATGAGAAACTCGCCAATGGCACCACTGGCTACAAGATTACCAAGGACGACCTTGCGCAGATCAACCGTCGTAACCTGCTTGGTTTCCAGGATGGTTGGAACTACGAGCGCATGCAACACTCTGGTTATCTCTGGATTATCCTGCCCACACTGCGCAAGCTGTACGGCGACGGCACGCCGGAGCTAAAGGAAGCCTGCCGCGCCCAGTGCGCACCGTTCTTCAACACCTCAAACTTCCTCAACACGATCATCACCGGTATCGATTTGGCGATCGAGGAAGAGGAGGGCATTGAGGGCCTCGAGGCTGTTGCTGGTCTCAAGACTGGTCTCATGGGACCGCTGGCTTCCATCGGCGATTCCATCTTCGGTTCGCTGCTCCCGACCATTTTCGGCGCTCTGGCTGCCAATATGGCCATGAACGGCAACCCCTTGGGTATCTTCATCTGGGTCGTCGTGAACATCCTTGTTGACTGGTTCCGCTGCAAGCAGACCCACATGGCCTATGAGCAGGGTATGAAGCTCGTCACCACCATGAGCGATCGCCTGAACGCGTTGACCGACGCGGCCTCCGTAATGGGTGTCTTTATGGTCGGTGCTCTGGTCGCAACCAATGTCGGTATCGTTATTGCGGCGAAGCCTGTTATCGGCGGCGTTACCGTTGACTTGCAGAACATCTGCAATATGATTTGCCCCAAGCTGGTTCCTGCCGCACTCGTCGGCTTCGTATACTGGCTCCTCGGTAAGAAGGGCATGACCTCGACGAAGGCCATCTTTATCGTCTTGGTTCTGTCCATTGCCTTGGGTGCATTCGGTATCATTTGCAAGGGCTAAATACCCCATATTGTCACGGCATTTGAGCCTCAATTGAGACGTGGCGCACACCTCCAAGGCGACTTTATCGCCATATCCCCTGGAGTGTGCGCCTCTTTTGTTTTGTCGGACACCGTTGTTCATAGGCGGTTATGCAGTCATCGTGTTCGATTAATTCCTTAAGGCTGCCTTGAAGGGAATATAGTGCAATGCCATTTTGGATCGTCCTGTTCATTTGTGTTGTAGTGGCTTATTTCGCTGTGACCGAAGGAGCGAAAAAATACTTCGATATGAAATTGCAGGTATTGTTTAACTTGGGCTTATACCAAGATTGCATAGACCTGCTCGATCGCAAACTTGCGCGTATAGTAATGTCTACGTATAAGCAGTATTACCTGCGTTTCACGATCTATGAAGCTGCTGATATGGACGCATATGCAGATCGAATGCTTGACCACTTGCTGGAGATGTCGTGCAGCGATAAACAACGTCGACAGCTTGCGGTTCGCGCCTTTAATTTCTATATCAAGACGGGTGACCGGAAGCGGGCGGCGTCCATGTTGGAAGAGATGCGCCCCATCGTGTCGAAGGGCATTTTGGCGGACAGTCAATTGACCTACGACATAGTCTTTTGCCGTCGGCATGATAAGATCGATGAGATGGAAGCTATGCTGGATACGAACGACCTTGGGTTACGCGGAAAGCTCTATCTGCTGCTTTCATATCAATATGAGAGCAGCGGGAACAAGGGCGAAGCACGTAGATATCGCAACCTTGAAAAGCAGCTTAGAGACGCTCACAGACCTCCCGCGATAAAACAAAATACTCACTAAACTTTAATGATGCAGTGGTCGTAAGAGCCCTTTTGAGGGGTTCTTTGGCTAGAGAAAGCGAACGGTAGAAAGATAGATAGAATGATTGGATTTGTACTAACTGGTCACGGTCAGTTTGCACCTGGTTTGAAAAGCGCTGTGGATATGGTCGCCGGCGAACAGCCTAATTTTGAGGTAGTTCCTTTTGCGGGCTCGGAGGCGGTTACTTTTGGTGATGATTTGCGAACCTGCATTGCCAAGATGCGTCAAGCTTGTGATGGCGTATTGGTGTTTGTTGATTTGCTTGGCGGTACTCCGTTCAATCAAGCTATCCCAATGACGACTGAGCTCGATAACGTGACCGTTGTCACCGGAACAAATCTACCTATGTTGGTGGAGCTCGTTATGACGCGTGCGTTTGGAGACCCAACGCTTGATGAACTTGCCGAACGCGCACGGGTCGTTGGTCGTGAGGGAGTCGATCTCAAGAAACTCGAGAGTGCTGACGATGATGAAGACGATGAGCTGTAGTGTCGCTATTAGCCCATTTATTGGACATGTTGGTGCGTTACCTGAAGGCTGAAGTATTGGTCAATTGCTCATTACGTGGAGAATATCATGACGTGCAAGAGGCACGGACAACCGCTATATGAACAGCTCGTAGATATTCTGATCGAAAAAATTGATCATGAATATCAGCCAGGTGATTTGATTCCGTCCGAACGTGAGCTTGCCGAACGTTTCGGGCTTTCGCGGTCGACTGTCCGGCTTGCAATTCAGGAACTTGAGTATCTTGGTCGGATTGTGCGAAAACAAGGTCGCGGTACGTTTGTTGCCGATCGACTAGCTCAAGCAACAAATCTTACCCAATCGTACAGTTTTACTGAACAGATGAAAGCGATGGGCCGGCTGCCAGAAACAACCATCTTAGAGTTCTGTGAAATGGAAGCAGATAAAACGCTCTCGATGCAAATGGGGATTCATTTGGGTGAAAAGGTATTAAAACTCAAACGTTTACGAATGGCAGATGGTATTCCTATGATGGTTGAGCGTAGCTATCTTCCAGCAAGGCTCTTTATTTCACTCAAGCGTCCTCTACTCGAACAGAAGCCCCTTTACGATGTCATTGAGCAGGATTATCAGCAGAAAATTCGAGTAGCGGATGAGGAGTTCTCTGCGGGTATAGCACGTCCATGTGACGCTCGGCTTCTAGGTATTGGTGAGGGTGCGCCAGTTCTGGACATAGTCCGAACTACTCACAACACCCAAAATGATGTTGTCGAGTTTACGCTTTCGGTGGCTCGTGCGGACAAGTTTAAGTACAGGATTTCTCATTATCGAGATACTCTGTGATCGGATACGAGTGTTAACGAAAGAAAAACAGCCTATGACTACTACCCGATTTACTTTTCAGATTAAGTCTTTATATATCAGACAATTTAGTAAAGAAAGAGGTATTAGAAATGTTCGAGAAGAGTGTCGAGGAGCTCACCGAGCTCGGCGCCCAGATCACCACGGCCGAGATTGCTCAGCAGCCCGAGCTTTGGCGTGATACGCTCAACATCTATCGCGAGAACAAGGAGGCCATCGAGGCCTTCCTGGCCGAGGCTCGCGCCATGGGCGAGGGTCGTCTGTCCGTTGTCTTCACCGGTGCCGGTACGTCCGACTACGTTGGCGATACCTGCGCCCCGTACCTGCGTCACGCTGGCAACACTGATCTCTACGACTTTAAGCCCATCGCCACGACCGACATCGTGAGCGCCCCGCGCGACTTCCTGCGCGCCGAGGATCCCACGCTCGTGGTTTCCTTTGCCCGCTCTGGCAACAGCCCCGAGAGCCTTGCCGCCGTTGCCGTTGCCAAGGAGCTCGTCCACAACGTCAAGTTCCTCAACATCACCTGCGCTCCCGAGGGCAAGCTCGCTGTCGAGTCTGCCGATGATCCCAACGCGCTGACGCTGCTCATTCCGCGCGCCAACGACAAGGGCTTCGCCATGACCGGTTCTTATTCCTGCATGACCCTGCTCTCCACCCTTATTTTCGACACTGCCTCTGACGAGCAGAAGGCCGAGTGGGTCGAGACCATCGCCAAGATGGGCGAGGAGGTCATCTCCCGTGAGCCCGAGATCGCCGATTACCTGGCTGGCGACTTCAACCGCGTGACCTACTTGGGTTCTGGCTCCTTCGGTGGCCTTGCCCAGGAGAGCCAGCTCAAGATCCTCGAGCTGGCTCACGGTCTGGTCGCTACTTCCTACGACACCTCCATGGGCTATCGTCATGGACCTAAGTCCTTTGTCGACGATAAGACGCTCGTCTTCGTGTTCGTCAACAACGACGCCTACACCCGTCAGTACGACATCGACATCCTCAACGAGATCGGTGGCGACGAGATCGCTCAGCACACCATCGCCGTTCAGCAGGAAGGTGCCACCGTCTATGAGGGTGAGTCCTTCACCTTTAAGGGCTACGAAGCGCTTCCCGAGGGCTACCTCGCTCTGCCGTTCGTGATGTTTGCCCAGGCCATCAGCCTGCTCAACTCCGTGCGCGTGGGCAACACGCCCGATACGCCGAGCCCCACCGGTACGGTCAACCGCGTGGTTAAGGGCGTGACGATTCACCCCTTCACCGCTTAGTCGCGTCCCTCTGTAAGGGCGCCCGTCCGCTCATAACGGCGGGCGGGCGCTTTTTGTTTTACCTGAGCTGGGTATAGCATCACCACAGTCAACTGCTTTAAAGCAAGGAGTGCATATGAGCACGTACGCAATTAAGGCTGACAAGTTCTTCTTGCCGGCAGGCCCGCAACTGGGCGGCTATCTTATGGTCGAGGATGGCGTCTTTGGCGCCTGGCAGGCCGACGAGCCCTCTTGTGAGATTAAGGACTACACAGGGTCGTGGATCGCACCGGGTATGGTCGATACTCACATCCATGGCTTCTACAACCACTCAACTACCGATAATGATCCCGTGGGCATCGATATCAGCTCGACCGAGCTCGCCCGTCGCGGTACCACCAGCTGGCTGCCCACGACGTTCACCGATGGCGTCGAGCAGATCAAGGACGCCTGCGCCGCCATCGCTCAGGCGGACGAGGGTCGCGGCCCCGACTTCTGCGGTGCTCGCATTCAGGGCATCTACCTGGAGGGCCCCTTCTTTACCATGAAGCACGTGGGCGCGCAGAACCCCGCTTATCTTATCGATCCCTCCGAGGAGATCTTCGATCAGTGGCAGGAGGCCGCCGGCGGTCGCATCGTCAAGAGCGCCATGGCGGCCGAGCGCGACGGTGCCGCTGCTTATGCGGCTGCTCTGAACGCCAAGGGTGTGGTGACCAGCATCGGTCACTCCGACGCCACCTACGATGAGTGCATCGCTGCCATCAACGCCGGTGCCAGCTGCTTTACGCATACCTATAACGGCCAGCGCGGGCTGCATCACCGTGAGCCCGGTGTCGTGGGCGCTGCCATGTCCACGCCCGAGACCTACGCCGAGATCATCTGTGACGGCAAGCACGTTAACCCTGCTGCCATCAAGGCGCTGCTGCAGGCCAAGGGCTGGCAGCACACGGTGCTCATTACCGACTGCCTGGGTTGCGGCGGCATGCCCGAGGGCAGCTACACCAGTGGTGGCATGGACGTCATCATGAAGGACAACCTGTGCTGGCTCGCCGACGGCAAGAGCATTGCCGGCTCGGTGCTCACGCTTGCCCAGGGCGTCAAGAACATCGTCGACTGGGGCATCGCCAGCGCCGATATCGCCATTCGCATGGCAACCGAGGTGCCGGCTCGCTCTGCGCACATCGAGGATAAGTGCGGCAGCATCATGCCAGGTTGCGACGCCGACTTTGTCGTGTTCGACCATGAGCTCACCCTCGTCGAGACGTATGTTGGCGGTCAGAGCGTCGGCAACGCCTTTACCGAGTAACGATAGAAAAAACGGCGGGCCCGAATCTGCTCGGACCCGCCGTATGGGTTAAACGCTCAAAAGCACCTTTACAGTTACAGCTTGTTAGCGATCTTCTTTGCCGTGCGCTTGACGCCGGCCACCAGGCCTCCTGCAGGATGCTCCTTCTCGTAGGCTAGACGCTTCACGCGCTTGGCATACTCTTCGACGATGATGTCGCCGTACTCGTCTTCGATTTTGTCGAAGAAGTCGACGGCGCCCTTAATTTCTTCAGCGGTCGGGTGTCCCTTTTGGACACCGCCGGTGAGTTTGAACGGCCCCCACGTATCAAAGCCGGGGCAGCCGTAGACCTCCATAAAGATGGCCTGCCTCATGCGGCAGATACCATCGATATCCTTGCCGTACCACTTGTTTTTGCCACCGTAGGTCATAAGGCCAAACACCTTGTTCTGCGGCTGCAGCACGTTCGTGAGCACGCGCGCCATGTCCTTGTCGATCTCGGAGTAATAGATGCCCGTGGCGACGCCAATCAGATGGTATTCGTGCAGGTCGGGGTACTCGTTTTTGCCAAGCGCCTTGACGTCGAGGGTATCGATTTCGGGGTGCGCCTCGACGATGGCGTCCACGAGCTTTTTCGTATTGCCGTGGTGGCGCGAGGCATAGAGGATGATGGTTCGCATAAGAAGGCCTTTCAGCTGTAATTGCATCAATGTTTGTATGGTGCCCCGTTGCATGCCTGGGATACCGGATGCATCGGTGAACGTGCGGGTTTGTCCTTTGGTCAGGGCCGAGACAGGTACTTGCGAGCAAAAGCAGTTGTTCGAAAGGATGGGCAATGAAATACGCTCTCTCCAACGATTCGATTTCTATTAAGGTGTCCACGGCTGGTGGTTCGTTTACCTCGATTGAGGCTGGAGGTCGCGAGTACTTGTGGCAGGGCGATCCCGCCGTGTGGTCCGGCCAAGCACCGATTTGCTTCCCGATTTGCGGAGGCTTGCGCGACAACAGCGCCATGACGTTTGCCGGGCATCATGTAAAGCTCGCTCGCCACGGGTTTGCGCGCAAACAGGAGTGGAAGCTGCTGAGCCAAGGCGAAAACGAGCTGGTGATGTGCCTGGCTTCGGAGAATAACGCCGCGCTGCTGAGTGATTATCCGTATCCGTTTAAGCTTGTCGCTCGCTATACGCTCGAGGACGCTGCCGTGCGCGTCTCCTATGAGGTGACCAACGAGGGAACCGAGGACATGCCGTTCTTTATCGGCGGTCATCCCGGCTTTAGGTGTCCGCTCGATGAGGGCGAGGCCTATACGGACTACGAGTTGCGCTTTGAGAAGGACGAGGCTGCGGAGCTTTGCACTGCCGTCCCCTCGACTGGCCTGATTGACGTGACCAATCGCTCCAAGAACCCCATGGTGGGAAAGACACTGCCTCTGTCGCATGAGCTCTTCGATTTTGCGGAGACCATCTTTGATGTGCTCGAGAGCCGTCAGGTCACGCTTTCCAAGAAGGGGGAGGACAAGGGCGTCCGCCTGAGCTTTGAGGGCTTTCCGTATCTCATTGTGTGGAGTAAGCCCGAGGGCGATTTTGTGGCGGTTGAGCCCTGGGGCGGCCTTTCGACCTGTTCCGATGAGGACGACGTACTTGAGCATAAGCGCGGCTGCCTTGTCGCTAAGCCCAAGGAGACCGTCGTTCGCTCGTTCACGATTGAGATTCTGTAATTCCGTATTGTCGACTCGTATCGCGAGGCATAAGGAGCCTGCGAGATAAGGAGCTAAAAATGATCCTCACCGTTACGATGAACCCGTCTGTCGATACGCGCTATCAGCTCGATGAGCTCATTATCGACGACGTTAACCGTGTGACGCCCGAAAAGACCGCCGGCGGCAAGGGCCTCAACGTGGCCCGTGTGCTGGGTCAGCTGGGCGACGACGTTGTGGCAACCGGTCTGCTCGGCGGCCACATGGGCGCCTACATGGCTGAGCTCATGGACGCCAACGGTATTAACAACGACTTTGTGCCCATCAAGGGCGAGACTCGCATTTGCCTCAACATACTCCACGCCGGCAACCAGACCGAGCTGCTCGAGAGCGGCCCGACAATTGCCCCCGAGGAGCTCGATGCCTTTACCGCCAAGTTTACCG
This sequence comes from uncultured Collinsella sp., assembly GCA_958403395.1. GTDB lineage: Bacteria > Actinomycetota > Coriobacteriia > Coriobacteriales > Coriobacteriaceae > Collinsella. Next base: position 1,697 of record CATXXF010000027.1, on the reverse strand, counting down.
AGCTTGCGGGCAAGGCCGACGTCGTAACCATTTCGGGTTCGCTGCCCCGCGGTGTCGAGGCAGACTACTATGCCAAGATCACGGGCATTGCCGAGAACGCCGGCGCCAAGGTGCTGCTCGATACCTCGGGTGCTTCGCTCGAGGCCGCCCTTAAGTCCGAAATTAAACCCGAGCTGGTCAAGCCTAACCTGACCGAGATCAACGGCCTTCTGGGCACGAGCTTTACCACCGACGATGTGGACGAGCTCCGCGCCGCGCTCGCCTCTGATGCCCGCTTCTCCGATATCCCCTGGGTCGTCGTGTCCATGGGTGCTGCCGGCTCCGTTGGCTTCCACAATGGCCGTGCGTTCCGCGCAAAGACGCCCGATATCCCTGCGGTTAACGCCACGGGCTCTGGCGATTCGACCATTGCCGGCTTCGCACATGCGATTGCTGCCGGCGCCGACGACGAGACGGTGCTGCGTACCGCCAACACCTGCGGCAAGCTCAATGCCATGGATCCCATGACCGGCCATCTAGTCATGGACCGTTGGGACGAGGTCTACAACGGCGTTGTCGTGACCGAGCTGTAAGGGCTTGGGCGTCGGCCCCGGCATCGATTGCTAGCTCATGTCGACGACAAGTGCGATAGCATTATGTCGGGGCGCGACGCCGACGTTGTCGTGTTCAATCCCGACCTTACCCTGGTCGAGACGTATGTGGGTGGCAACAGCGTCGGTAACGCGTTTACCGAGTAGCCGCCAAAGAAACGATCCGAGAGGGGATTTAGATGATTTACGGTGCATTGGGCGATATCGAGGAGTACCGCGGAATGCTCAAGGGCCTCGACGTGCTGATCGACTGGCTCGAGGAGAACGACCCGGCGCAGCTCGAGGTCGGCAGCCATCAGATTCTGGGCGACAAGGTCTTTGCGAACGTCATGGCTCCCACGACGCGTCCCGAGGCCGAGGCTCACTACGAGACGCATCAGCGCTATCACGACCTGCAGATCGACGTCGAGGGTCGCGAGGCCTTTAAGGTTGCCACGGGCAGCCTGACGCTGGTCCAGGAGTTTGACGAGAAGGACGACTACGATCTGGTCGATTCCGACGCCTCGATTGCCGGCGATCTTGCCGACGACAAGTTTGCGCTGTTCGTTGCCGGCGAGCCTCATATGCCCACGCTCGAGTTCCCGGGCGATGGCGCGCAGCCGGTCAAGAAGATCTGCTTTAAGCTGCTTGCAGATGCTTACTGGGAGGAGTAACGAACTGCTCGGCTGAGCTGTCCGTGTTACGAGCGTTATCCCTTGGGGGAGCGCGCTAGGGCCCCGCTGATCGCGGTTCCTTTTGGGATTGCGGTTGGCGGGGCTTGTTGTTGAGTGGGGAGTTGCCGGCGGCGATGTGCTTGCATTGGCGGATGTGCGCTCGAAATCGGCAACAAAAAAGCCGCCCGAAGGCGGCTATCTTGTGCAATGGAGCCAGCGACCGGGCTCGAACCGGTGACCCCCGCTTTACGAGAGCGGTGCTCTACCAACTGAGCTACGCTGGCGGCCATGTGATGACGCAACTGAGGCGTCAACGGCTGTCTATGATACGGGACATCGCAAATCCGCGCAAGTGTTCTGACGGCTTTTCTCACTTTAAATGCACTAATATTGGAGACGTGATGTCTTGCTCTTACGGGTCTCAAAGAGAATGGGGCAGCGATGGCTCAACCCA
>CATXXF010000026.1 GCA_958403395.1 uncultured Collinsella sp. | reverse complement strand
TGGTCTGGTTGGGCTTCCCGCGATTTTCCCCGCACTTTCGAAAACAGGGGGTCAGATAGACCAGTAAACCGTACTATTTGCCTAAAAATACTCGTCGAGGAAGTTGTTGACTGTGCTCCAGTAGAGCTCGGGGTCAACTTGCGCACTCTTGGCGTGGGTGGCGCCATGGATGGTGAGCTTTTGCTTGACCTTGCTGGCGCACGCGTCGTAGTTTTGGTCGAGCATGTCGTACGGCACAAAGGTGTCCTGGTCGCCGTGGATAAACAACATGGGAACCGTCGCGTGTTCGAGTTGCTCCACGCTGCTCGCCTTATGAAAGTCGTAGCCCGCGCGCACGTTGCATACCAAGTTTGCTACATCGAGCAAGGGAAAGCTGGGCAGGCCGAACACGTCCTTGAGCTGCAGGGAAAACTCGTCCCAAACACTCGTATAACCGCAGTCCTCGATAATGCATTTCACGTTTGCAGGCAGAGATTCCCCCGCGACGTTCATGGCGGTTGCCGCACCCATCGACTCGCCAAAGACCAGGATGCGCGCCTCGGGGTCAGCCTGAACGATTCGCTCGATCCATGCGACGATGTCGAGGCGCTCGGGCCAGCCCATGCCGATATAGTCGCCGCCGGAGCGTTCGTGGGCGCGGGCGGCGGGTGCGAGTACGTTCATGCCGCGGTCGTGGAATCGCTTGACGTATCGGGCCATGCCGATGGGCTCGTTGGTATATCCATGGAGGCAGACGGCGTAGTCGTGCGTGCTCTCCGACGCAGCAAAATACCAAGCGGCAAGCTCGGTTCCGTCATCTGCGGTGAGGCTGCTGCTCTCGCGATTCTCTTTAAACCACGCCCGCGCCTCGGTGTCCTCGGCATCCGGCTGCTCACCTTCTTTGTCGTTCTTGCTATCCTGCATCATCTTCATGGTGTACGGCGCTTGGGGGTTCAGGGCAAAGTCAAACAAAAAGTTGCCGGCAAATCCGAGCAGCGCAACGACAACCACCAGTGCAACGATGCCGGCTATCTTGAGCTTTCGATGGGGGTGTGCGCTTTGAGGCATTTACGGTTCTCCTTAAAGATGTTAATACATCAACATTTAAAACAAGCGCATTATGGATGTTCGCCGTTGATGCGTCAACAAGCAAAGAATGGGTAAACAAAGGGTCACGTATGGTGCAAATTTCGCACGTACCCAGACGCTTTGATATAGTGTTGAGAACTCTTTACGTTGGAGGATGTAACCGGCATGTCCGATTCGAGCGACAGTTCTAAGCCGCGACCCAAGACCGCGGCCGTTCCGCAGTACACGGTGGGCGAGGAGATCATGAACTCCGTCACCCATGGTGTCGGCTGCCTGCTGGGTATCGCGGGCTTGGTGCTCCTGATCGTATTCGCTGCCCTGCGCGGCGGAGGCCCGGCCCACATGGCCGCGGCGATTGTCTATGGCGTCAGCATCATTCTCGAATATCTGGCCTCCACGCTCTACCATGCGATTCAGCCCGCGCGCGCCAAGCGCGTGTTTCGCATCATCGACCACAGCTGCATCTACCTGCTCATAGCCGGCAGCTATACGCCGTTTTGCCTCATCACGCTCGCAAACGACGGCGGCCCTATGCTGTTCTTTGCCGTGTGGGCCATCGCCATCATCGGCATCGCGCTCGAGTGCTTTTTGCGCGAGCGTCAGCCGCATTGGGTAAGCGGCCTGGTCTACTTGCTGATGGGCTGGCTTGTCATCTTTAAGCTGCCCGAGCTCGTGTCGCTGCTCAACCCCGTCGCGCTTGCCCTGCTCGCTGTCGGCGGCGTGTGCTATACCGTGGGCGTGCCGTTCTATATCGCCAAAAACGTGCGCTATCTGCACAGCGTGTTTCACCTGTGGGTGCTCGCCGGCAGTATCTTCCAGTTCATGGCGGTGATCCTCTTCGTAATCTAGCGCCCGCGCCCACGGCCCCGCTCGCGCGGGCGACCGGCGCAATTGCCGTATCCGCCATCAACGTTTTACCCTGACGTCCCGAATCTTGGAGGTTCGAGAAACTCCCGATGGACATAACCATCTCCCTTATTACCACGCTCGTCCTGACGCTTATCAACGGCTACTTCTCCATGTCCGAGATGGCTCTCACCACGGCCAAGCGCGCCGTGTTGGAGCACGATGCCGAGGAGGGCGATAAGCGCGCCGAGCGCGCCGTCCAGCTCGCCGCCGACTCCGATCAGCTGCTCGCCACCATCCAGGTCGCCATCACGCTCGTGGGCTTTGCCTCATCCGCCGTCGCCTCGACGAGCCTGTCCGACCCGCTTGCCACATGGCTCATGAGCTTTGGCATCGCGCCGCTTTCCGCCATCGCGCGCGGCCTGGCGCCGGTCATCATCACCGTCGCCGTCGCCTTTGTGTCCATCGTGATCGGCGAGCTCGTGCCCAAGCGCATCGGCCTCGCTAACGCCGAGGGCGTATCCAAGCAGGTCGTGGGACCGCTCTCCGTGTTCCAAAAGATCGCCCGCCCGCTCGTGTGGCTGACCGGCGCCTGCTCCGACGGCCTGGCCCGTATCCTGCGCATCAAGAGCGCCGACGACCGCCAGAACGTCTCGGAGGAAGAGATCAAGTACATGGTCTCGGAGCAGGATGACCTGCTCGACGAGGAAAAGCGCATGATCCACGAGATCTTCGACCTGGGTGACACCGTGGCTCGCGAGGTCATGGTGCCGCGCGTGGACACCACCATGTGCGAGGACGACGAGACGGTCGCCGACGTGCTGTCCACCATGCGCCAGACCGGCTTCAGCCGCATCCCCGTCTACCACGAGGATCCCGACAACGTCGCGGGCATCGCGCACATCAAGGACCTGATCCAGCCCGCGCTCGACGGCAAGGGCGACCAGCCCATCGCCGGCTTTTTGCGCGACGCCACCTTTGTGCCCGATACCAAGGACATCCTGCCGCTGCTGTCCGAGATGCAGACCTCGCACGACCAGATCGTGGTCGTCGTGGACGAGTACGGCGGCACGGCCGGCATCATCACCATCGAGGACATCGTCGAGGAGATCGTCGGCGAAATCGAGGACGAGTTCGACCCCGACAACAAGTACCTCACGCGCCTTTCGCGTCGCGAGTGGCTCGTCGATGGGCGTTTTTCGTGCGATGACGCGATTGAGCTTGGTTGGCCGCTCGAGGAAAGCGATGATTATGAGACCATCGCCGGCTGGATTTTGGAGCTTTGCGACTCGGTGCCCGACATCGGAGAGGTGTTTGAGGTCGCAGGGTACAAGTTCAAGGTACAGTCGATGCGTGGCCAGCGCATCTCGCTCATTCGCGTGATCGCTCCGGCCGAAACCGATAAGAAGGATTCCGAGTCTTCGGCAGAGAAGCCGGCGGCGTCGGGTGCGGGCTCTGCGGATCCGCACGATGGCGACGAGTAGGGCAAGGACGAGTAGGGGAGAGTTATGGCAGGCCTGTTCAACATCCTTAAGGTCACCGTCAGCGAGGACAAGATTTGCGCGCACGTGCTGGTGAACCCCGGTATGCCGCTCATGACCTCGGAGGATATCGAGGCCACGGCGCGCGTGTACTACCTGGTGCCCGCGATTGCCAAGCATCTGTGCCTGGGCGATTCGGGTCGCGAGTTCCAGGACTGCATGGGCCAGACCGAGCTTTGCCATCTGCTTGAGCATGTGACGGTCGAGCTCATGAACGAGACCGGTCTTGCCGGTAGCATCTCGTGCGGCCGCACGCGCGTAAGCGAGCACGACGAGCGCGTCTTTGAGGTTGAGCTTTCGTGCCCCGACGACGCGTTGGCCATCGGCGCGCTGTCGTCGGCGACCTTTATGATGGATTGGGCGTACCTGTACGCCGACCAGCCGGCCCCCGACGTGGAAGGCACGGTCGCGGGCCTGCGCAACCTGGTGCTGGGCATGCGTGCCGAGGCCGAGGGCAAGGACCCGCACGAGGCCGTTGCCGCTGCGAACGGCGAGGACGTGGCCGAGGATGTGCCCGAGGGCGACGCTCCTGCCGACGCCGACACTGAGCCCGTTGCCGAGGCGCCTGCTGCGTCTGAGCCTGCGGAGCCCCAAGGCGTCCCGAGCTTTGACGACGAGCCGCAGATGTCAATCGATACCGAGGGTGCGGTCGCCGAGAACCACGAGGCCCCCGCGGCCGTCTTTGGCGGTGCGGCAACGGCTCCGTCCGGCTCGGCGCACGAGGGCAACCTGCCGCTCGTCGATGGCGCCGGCGAGGACCCGGCCGCCACGGTGGCCATGCCTGCCATGCCGCAGGAGTAGGCTCACTCGCTTATCACCATCATGTACCTGCGCTTTTACCGTACGCAGATGAGCGCGACGGCAAGTGTTGCGCTGCGGGTATAATGGACAGCATTCAAACGGTGGGCATCGAGGTGCCCGCAGGAGAGGAATGATCATGGGAAAGACTTTCAGCTTTGTCTCCGGTGCGCTCTTTGGTGCTGCCGCCGGCGCTATCATCGGCGTTGCTCTGGCCCCGCGCTCGGGTGCCGAGACCCGCGCCATGGCTGCCGATATCGCCAACGATGCCTGGGACAACATGCGTGACACCTACGAGCACAGTGCCGAGGAGGCTCGTGCCGCGGTCAGCGACTTTGGTCCGATGGTCGATGCCAAGACCGATGACCTGCGCGCCAAGGTCGATCTGGCCCGCGAGCGCATGGATCAGCTTCGCGAGCAGCTCAACGACGCCATCTCGGGCGGCAACGTGACGCCCGCTGCCGACGTCGTAGTCGAGAACGTCGCCGAGGCCGACACCGAGGCCACGGAGCCCTCGACCGAGGCATAATGCGCGCAGGGGATTTTGTCGGCGTCAAGGTTTACCGTAAGCCTGCCGAAGACAAGCGCACCAAAAAGGATGGCACGCCGCGCAGCCCTAAAAAGCTCGGCAAGATTCACTTTCCCGTCTTTACTCCGGGCGGCACGCGCGTGGTGGGCTTTATGGTCCGCCAGTCCGATATCGCAGGCATGATCGAGCGCCCCGACCGCTTTGTGGCGCTCGATGCCATCGGCGTCTATGAGGGTGCCGTCGCGGTCGACGACGTCAAGGGCACCTACGATGCCGCTGCGGCCAAGCGCCTCGATATCAACCTGGACGATTGCATCATCTGGGTTGGCATGGACGTGCGCACGGAATCGGGCGATGTCGTGGGCTACTGCTCGGACGTTGAGTTCAAGCCGCGTTCGGGCGTTGTGCAGACGTTCTATGTGACCGCCAGCGCCGCATCGAGCATGTTGGTGGGCGACACGCAGGTGCCGCCGACGATGCTGCGCGGCTACGAGAACGGCGCGATGATTGTCTCGGACGAGGTCAAGACGCTCGGGTATTCGGGCGGCGCGGCCGCCAAGGCTGCCGAGGCCAGTGTCGTGGTGGGCGATAAGGTCAAGAAGGGCGCCAAGGTGCTCGATGACAAGGGATCGGTCGCCGTGGACAAGGGCAGCCGCGCACTGGGCAAGCAGCTCGGCAAGACGCGCGGTATGTTCAAGGCCTTTAAGGACGAATATCAAAAGGCGAGCGGGGGCTCGTCAAAAGCTAGCAAATAGCGACGTACCAAATGATGGGAGGCGAGCCGGAGACATGTTGCTCCGGCTCGCTGTGTTTATGGGGGAGGGCACATGCGCCAAAACGGATCTAACTTAAACGGGCCCTCGGGTGCGCGTCCGACGGCGCGCCGCGACCTGGGGCAGCTGCCCAGCGGCCAGCGTCGACGTCGCCGTAAGCCCGGCGCGATGTACCTCAACCATAGCCGTGGGTTTAGCGATCGCAGCGCGCGCATCGGCAACGGGCGCTCGCCGCGCCGACCGTCCCGCCTGCCCTATGCGCTCATCGCCGTGGGTTGCGCGCTCGTGCTGTTTATCGCTGCCGTCGTGGGCTACGTCAACCGCAGCGTGGACGTGGAGCTCAACGGGCAAAAGACCGCGGTGCGCGTGGGCTCTACGTTGCAGAATCTCATCGACGATCAAAGCCTGACCGAAACGTACGACGCCGGCGATCTGCTGGCCGTCGACGATAGCGTGCTCAAGCGCCATGGCGGCGAAAAGCTGTCGGTGAAGGTCGACGGCAAGCGCGTGAAGCAAGGCAAATGGGATAGTCACGAGCTTACGGGTGGCGAGAAGGTGACGGTCAAGGACGGCCGCAACGTGTACGAAAAGCATGAGGTCCAGGCCACGACTATCGAGCCAAAGCTTAAGGTCGAGGGCACGGGTGCCATTGAGTATGTCAAAACCTGGGGTGTTCAGGGCCGCTCCGAGGTATGGGTCGGCGAGCAGTCGGGCAAGACGCAGGACCGCGGCGAGGTCGTGCCCGCCACCGACTGCGTGGTCGAGTGCGCAAGCGTAGCGCCCAAGGGCAACGAAAAGTACGTGGCCCTGACATTTGACGAGGGTCCGAGCGGAGCGACCAAGCAGATCTTGCAGGTGCTCAAGGAAAAGGGCGTCACGGCGACATTCTTCCTTTCGGGCGATGCGGCTGAGGCCTCGCCCGCTACTGCCAAAGCGATTGTCGATGCCGGGTGCGAGGTCGGCTCCAACAGCTACAGCGATGATTCGCTCAAGGGCGAGGATCGCGAGACGGTGCGCAAGCAGATCGCGAAGGGCACCGAGGCGATTAAGTCGGCGGCCGGCGTCGAGACGATGTTGCTGCGTGCCCCCTACGCCGCGTTTGATGAGCAAAACTGGATTGACTCGATGGATCTGGTGTCCGCCGTGGTTTCGTGGAATATCGATTCGGGTGACTGGCTGCTCAACGGCGCCGACGAGCAAGTATCGACCGTGCTCGACTCGATGACGCCGGGCAATATTGTGCTGCTCACCGATAGCGATGAGTGCGCCGAGCAGACGCTCGAGGCGCTGCCGCAGATTATCGATGGCCTTGTCGCCGACGGCTACAAAATCGTGACACTCAGCGACCTGGTCAAGACGGACACGGCATTGAGCAAAAAGCTCACCTCGCTGACGAAGGTCACCATGCCCAAGGACGCCGTGTTCCCCCAACCTGCCGAGGACGAAGACACCACAGAGTAACCACAGAGTAGTCATTGGGTAGTCATTTAAGAACGTCCCCAATGACTATGTCACGGATGCGTCAGCGTTTGGTATGCCTGCAATGTGCAGCGCATAAATTCGATGCCGCAGGGCGATGCTGATGCTATAGTTACTGCGGTTAATGAGGGTCAAGAGAAAGGTTACAGGTGAAATCCAAACCTCGACCATACAGTCGATGACCCCATGCAGGTGCTTTTTGCGCATGCACGGGGTGTAAGCGTCGAGCGGCGTGCCGCCCGCGCATGCGTATACATATCCAGAAGCCCCCAGACGCCGCACGCGCGGCCGCGTCCGGAGGAATAATGATGGGGAGCACCATTGAATTATCTGAGTGAGATGCTCAAATTGCCGGTCTTGGACGTCGACGGCGAAAAGCTCGGCGTGGTCAACGATTTTGGTATTGCTACCGGTGAAGTTTTTCCGCACGTGACGTCGCTCGCGTTCCGCGGACCCGGCAAGACGCCGTTTATGATCAGCTGGCGCAAATGGGTCGACCGTATCGACGAGACGGGTGTACACCTTAAGACGTCGGCCACCGAAATCCGTTTTTCGTACCTGCAGCCGACCGAACTCTTACTCGCCCGCGACGTGCTTAACAAGCAAATTGTCGACACGCAGGGCATGAAGGTCGTGCGCGTAAACGACATCAAGTTTTCCATGTCGGGCGAAAATCAGCTGCGCCTACTGGGTGCCGAAGTTGGCGCCCGCGGTCTGCTGCGCGCGATCAGCCCCACACTCGAGCATGTCGTCGAGGGCTTTATGAAGCACCTTGGCAAGCCGCTCAGCGAGGACATTATCGCCTGGTCTTACATGGACCTGCTCGATCGCTCGACTAAGAACATCCAGCTCTCGGTGTCGCACAAGACGCTTGGCGAGCTGCATCCTGCTGACATTGCCGACATCATCGAGCAGCTCGACCCGCGCCTGCGCGCGCAGGTGTTCGCGCAGCTCGACACCGCCCAGGCCGCCGAGGCCATCTCGGAGTTCGATGACGACGAGCTCATGACCGAGATGCTCGAGGGCCTGTCCGATACGGACGCATCGTCGATGCTGGCCATGATGGACCCGGACGACGCCGCCGACCTGATCGACGAGCTCGATTATGAGAAGGCCGAGAAGCTCCTGCGTCTGATGGGCGTCAAGGAGGAGAAGGCGATTCGTAATCTGCTGGGCTATGAGGACAACACCGCCGGCCGCATCATGACCTCGGAGTTTGTCTCGCTGCCCGCCACGGCGACGGTCGGCGATGCCATCGAGGCGATTCGCAAGCTCGACGAGGACTTTGAGAGCGTCTATTACGTCTATACCGAGGATCCGAGCGGCATGCTGACGGGCGTGCTTTCGCTGCGCACGCTGATCGTGGCCGACCGCGACGCCACGCTGGGCCAGCTCGCCTATCGCGATCTGGTCTATGTGTCGCCCGACGAGGACCAGGAAGACGTGACGGACGAGATGACCAAGTACGACCTGGTTGCCATCCCTGTCTGCGACGAGAACCGTCATATCCTGGGTATCGTGACCTTCGACGACGCCATGGACGTTATCGCCGAGGAGCATCAGGAGGACCTGCAGATCGCCGGTGTCGGCTCGGGCGATAGCGCGTCGGACGACTCGACGAACGTGCTCAGCTGGTTCGTGCATCGTCAGTACTGGGTCGTCGTGTGGGGCATCGCCTCGTGCATTATGGCGACGGTGCTGGGGACGGCGCTGGGCTCCGCGCATCTGGTGGTGTTCCCCATGTGCGCCATGCCGCTCGTGCTGCTGGCGGCCTCGCGCATGGTGTCGTTCGTCAAGAACTACTTCCTCGAGTACGACGGTCACGACGACGAGCCCAAACCGTACCTGGGATTCTTCTTCCAGAGCACGGGTATGGGCCTGATCCTTTCGCTCGTGACCTACCTGTGCGCGCAGCTGGTGCGCACCGCCGCGTTCCTCGATGCCCCTATGCTTGAGGAGCAGCTCTTTACCGGCTGCTTTAACATCGCGGCCATCATCTGCCTGGTGGGCAACATGAGCGCCGTGATTTACCTGATGGTGCTGTTCTGGCGCGATGAGCACGACCTCAATACGTCGGGCACCGCCATGAACGTCATCGCCGTCATGATCTCGTGTGTGGCGTACTGTGCTGCTGCGGTGCTGCTCACCATGTCGGTCATGGGGTAGGTGGTCGCGTGCAAAATACGAAGCAAAAGCCGAGCACCAAGCAAAAGCTGACCATCGCGGCCATCTTTGGCGCCATGGGCCCCGGTCTTCTGGCGGCGCTTTCGGGCAATGACGCCGGCGGCATCGCCACGTATTCCAGCGCGGGCGCCAGCTATGGCTATAAGATGCTCTGGATGCTTCCCGTCATGACCGTGCTGCTTATCGTGACGCAGGAGACCGCGGCGCGCTGCGGCTGCGTCACGGGCAAGGGCCTGGCATCGCTCATCCGCGAGCGCTTTGGCGTGCGCAAGAGTGTACTTGCTATGGCGGCGCTGTTGATCGCCAACACGGCTGTGACCATTTCGGAGTTTGCGGGTATCGCCAGCGGCCTTGCTCTCTTTGGCGTGCCGGCGAGCATCTCGGTGCCGTTGGTGGCGCTGCTGGTGTGGATGCTTACCATGTCGGGTAGTTTCCAGCGCATCGAGAAGATTCTGCTGCTGGTGAGCTGCGTGTTCGTGACCTATATTGTCGCCGCGTTTATGGCTGGCCCCAACTGGGGTGAGGTCGCGGTCGACCTGGTCGTGCCTAACATTCAAAATGACCCCAGCTACGTGTCGCTCGTGGTCGCAACGATCGGTACCACCATCGCGCCGTGGATGATTTTCTTGGCGCAGAACAACGTGGTCGATAAGAACGCGGGCGAGGACGATATCGTGCTGCAGCGCATCGATACCGTGAGCGGCTCGCTTGCCGCCGATGTCATTGCCGGCTTTATTATCATCACGACCGGTACGGTGTTGTTCCCGGCGGGTATTCAGATTAGCGATGCTGCCGATGCCGCCCGCGCACTGGAGCCTATTGCGGGTCAGTGGTCCACGGTACTGTTTGCCTCGGGCCTGGTCGCGGCGAGCTTCTTGGCCGCCTGCGTGCTGCCGGGCGTTACGTCGAGCGCTATCTGCGAGGCATTTGGCTGGGAGCGCGGTGCCGACCGCAGCTGGGACGAGGCCCCGGTCTATCGCGGCATCATTACGGCCATCATCGGTATCTCTGCCGTGCTGGTGCTTATGCCCGGCGTCGATCTGTTCCAGATTATGATGACCTCGCAGGTCATCAATGGCGTGCTACTGCCCGTGGTTCTGGTGTTCCAGGTGGTTATCGCCGCCGACCGTCACATTATGGGCGCCAACCGCAACGGCCGCGTGTGGAACGTGCTCACTTGGGCGACTATCGCCGTGATTACGGTGCTGACGGTCGTCATGTTTGTCCTGCAGGCGATGGGCTACAGCGCTTAACGCCTCTTTTGGACTCCAAACAGGCCGCCGCCATGGGCTGCGGCCTGTTTTTTGCCTACTTTAGGGGGTTTGCTATATATCTGTGGTCAAAAAATGCCAAATATGAGTACTGTTGCTAAGCAGGTGACAATTAAGACGAAAAAGTTAATGAACATTACTAAAGTAGCTGTTCATTAACTTTTAATCCCATCAAGCTCTAACCATCTATTGCGGACGGTCCAAAGGTATGTATCGACCGAGAGGAAGCCATTTTGTGCCATTTTGCCTGCTACCAAAATGGTAACAGTACTCATATTTGCCCTTTTTTGCCCACAGCCCCTTGGGGGCAGCTCGAAAAGAGCGACCATGGGGTGTTTGCTGCGGGTGTGGGGCTTGGAAACAGCGCTCAGGGTGGCGAGGCGCCCAGAACTTGGTCGCAGGAGGGCGTTCCTCGGCTGTGTCAGGAGTGTCCCTAGGTGCCGGCACATAAGGAACGTCCCTAACTGCTGGAGGGGGTGTCTGCCGTGGCAGGCACCCCCTCCGGATGTGGGAAGTTTGCGCTGCAGGTTACTTGTCGGTGCCCAGCTTGTGCGGCTTGAGAGCGAGCGCATTGACGAGTGCGTCGGTGGCAGACTTGACGGCTGCCGGCTGCGGATCGTTGACGTGATCCTCGGGGTGTACGGGCAGGTCCTTCTTGACGGCATCGTGGATCAAGTTGAGGTACTCAGTCACGCCAGTGGTCGATAGATGCGTGCCATCGCCATCGAACAGGTCGTTGCGGTTGGCACTGTATCCGTACCAGTCGATAACGCGTACGTTCTTGTAGCGCGTAGCGGCGTTGGCGATGGCCTGGTTGGTAGAGCCAACCCACGGCTGCGGGCTGCGCGTGTTCACAAACACCACAATACGCTTATCTCCTGCATCGGCCATGATGGCGTCGATTTGGTCGTCGGTTACCAAGCCGTTGGTGCCCAGCGCAAAGACCACGATCTTGCCGGCAAGGTTCTGCTGGATATAGCCCTCAAATGTCGCACGGCCCGCATCGAACTGGCGGCCCTTTTCGGCATCGATATGGCTGTGCGGGAACACGCCGTCAAAGGTGTCTACGGCACGCAGCGACACGGAGTCGCCGATCATAAGCAGATCGTAGGAGCCATCGGGGAAGCCGTCGTTGTCCTTGTCGGTGTCGTCGGCCGCCTGCTGGTCGGTGGGCGCGGTGTTTTTGGCTTCCTTGTTCAGAACTTCGGCGCCCTCGCCGCTCAGTGCGGAGGTCTCCGGCACAAAGATCAGGCCGCCCAGCGCAACGACCAACACGACGGCGCAGGCTGCGCAGGCAGGGACGTGCGCGCGTGCCCAGTTGGCGGGCGTGGCGGTGCCGTCGCGGAACTCGGATACGGTGCGCCCAAAGGCGCCCTTTCTAAACGGCGTCTCGATAAAGCGATATGAGCATTCGGCCACGGCGACCACCAACAGCACCTGCAAAATGTACTGCCACCACGGTGTATCGTTGATGTTGGCGACCGGGTTCATGAGCAACAGCAGCGGATAGTGCCACAGGTAGATGCTGTACGAGCGCTTGCCAACCCACACGAGCGGCTCGGCGGACAGCGCGCGGGCAACCATTCCCTGGGGCTGCACGCAGGCCGCGATGACCATGAGCGTGAGGATCGAGCACAGCAGCGTGCCTCCGCGATACTGGAAGGCGGTGTAGCCGTTGGTGAGCGCGACCATGGCGGCAAGGCCAACCAGACCCACGACGCCCAATACATCGATGGATGCGGGCGAGGACCAAAAACGCACGAGGGCGCTCGGCTGTGCCGGGGCGGTCTCGGCTGCTTCGTCGGCCTTCTCGCCAGGCTTGCCCTCGGCGTTCTTGCCGTGCTTGGCGGCGCCAGCTAGGCGATTGAGCCCCAAACGACGAGCGAGACGCACCGGCGCCAGGTCGCGATCGGGGATAAAGGCCATCCAGGCACCCAGCAGCAGCGAGAACACACGGGTGTCGGTGCCGTAGTACACGCGGCTGGGGTCGGCGGCAGGGTTATAGAGCACCATCATGGCGATGGCGGAGACAGCAGCTAGGCCCAGAACCACGCGGCGCGTGTTGGGCTTGCTCACATGCATGGATACCATGGCAAACAGCAGTGGCGGCCAAATCAGGTAGAACTGTTCCTCGATGGCAAGCGACCAAAAGTGCGTGAGTGGCGAGGGGTCGCCCAGAGCATTGAAGTACGAGACGTTTTGGGCAATCTGCCACCAGTTGTTAAAGAACAGCAGCGACGGCAGGATGTCGGGGCGCATCTTGGTGAGCATCACGTGGTTAAAGATGGTGCACAGCGCGCAGGTCACCACCACGACGGTCACCACGGCGGGGACCAGGCGACGGATGCGGCGGATCCAGAAGCTCTTGAGGTCGATGCGGCCGGTCTTAGCGACTTCGTTGAGCAGCAAGCGCGTGATCAGATAGCCCGAAAGCACAAAGAAGATCGTGACGCCGAGCAGGCCGCCCTGAGCCCACGTGAGGTTAAGGTGATAGAGCACCACCGCGACGACGGCAAGCGTGCGCAGGCCGTCAAGGGCAGGGATGTAGCGGGACTTGGGGCGAGCAGGCGTCTGCTCCGCGGCGGGAGTGTTGGCGCGGCCCGCGTTGTTGGCAGAAGCGCGATGGGGGCTCGCGGTGCGTCGCGGCTCGCTGGCACGGCGTTCGCTCTTCACGCGTTCGTGCGGCGCCGGCTCGTTGCCCGTGCGGCGTCGACCGCGCGAGCCCGATTGCGAGAATTGTTCCATAAAACATCATCCAATGACGAGAATAATCAGCACGTATTCATTGTAGCTGCCTGCTCCTGTGAATGCTTGCTGCTGGCGCAACCTCAAGGGTGCGTTCACATCAAAGTGAACTAAAGTTATAGAGGTGCGAAGGCGCGCAATCGACGGTCGACGGTGGGTGCAAAGCCCGCAGATGAGGAGGTTTCCATGGCAGATCGCGGCATCGTTGCGGTGTTCGGCAGCATGAACATGGACCTTTCGGTGGCGTGCGAGCGCATACCGCGTGCGGGCGAGACCGTCGGCGGCAGCGGGTTTATCACCAACGCCGGAGGCAAGGGCGCCAATCAGGCCGTAGCTGCCGCGCGTATGGGCGCGTGCACGCACATGATCGGCGCGGTCGGTCGCGATGCGTTCGGCGCGTCGCTCGTGGCGGGGCTCCAAGGCGCCGGCGTGGACTGTGACTTTGTAGTGCATCGCGATGACGTGGAGACGGGAACGGCGACCATCATTCGCTGCGAGGGCGACAACCGCATCATACTGTCACCGGGCGCCAACCATGCGCTTGCGGGCGCGGACGTTGCCTGCGCGCTGAGGCGTCTGGTGGCCCATGAGCTCGACGGCGGCGCCAGCGAGATTGCCCCGGCTGCCGGAAGCGTCTTTATCGCCCAGGGCGAATGCGACCTTGCGGCGACGGCCGAGGCGCTTGTTTGCGCTCACGAGCTGGGGTTCTATACGGTCTTTAATCCAGCGCCCGCCTGCGAGCTGCCTGCGGAGGTCTGGCCTGCGGTCGACCTGGTCTGTCCCAACGAGACCGAGTGCCAGGTGCTGACGGGCATTCTGCCCACGGATGACGCGAGTTGCGTCACCGCGCTCAATGCGCTGCTCGACAAGGGTGCCGGGGCTGCGGTCATCACGTTGGGCGGTGCCGGCTCGGTTTCGCTCGGCGATGGCGGTGAGCTGCTGCGCATGCCGGCACTTTCGAGTACGGTAGTCGATACCACGGCCGCCGGCGATACGTTTATCGGCGCGTTGGCGGCGGCTCGCCTAGAGGGCTTGCCGCTCTTTGAGTGCATGGCCGCGGGTGCTCGCGCCTCGGCAGTGACGGTGTCGCGCCTGGGCGCTCAGCAATCGATTCCCATGCGCACCGAAGTTGAACATTGGTTTGGTTAAACGATAAAGACGGAGAAGCGGAGTAGAACAATGGCAATCAAGAAGCTGATCCTTGATCTGGATATGGGTGTGGACGATGCGATGGCGCTGGCCTATGCCATCGCGAGCCCCGAGGTGGAGCTCGTGGGCATCACCACGTGCTTTGGTAACGTGCGCGTCGAGCAATCGGCGCACAATTGCCTGGCGGTGCTCGATCTGCTGGGTCGTCCCGAGGTGCCGGTGTACCTGGGCGCCGACCGTCCTCTGCAGGCGACTGAGCCCTATACGCCGCCGGCGTCCACCGCGCTCATTCACGGCAAGAACGGCATCGGCGGCGCGAGCGTGCCCGCGTCGCCCTACGAGCCGGTGGGGGCGACCTCGGCCGACGGCAACGCTGCGGTCGATTATCTGATCGATGCCGCGCGCACCTATGGTCCCGATCTGGTCTACGTAGCGACTGGCCCGCTCTCCAACCTGGCGCTCGCCCTGGAGCGCGATGCGGCGGCGATGATGTCCATCGGCCGCGTGGTCGTGATGGGCGGCGCCCTTACCGTGCCCGGCAACGTGAGCGCGGGCGCCGAGGCCAATATGGCGAGCGACCCCGAGGCAGCCGACGCGGTGCTGCGCTCGGGCCGTAAGCTCACCATGGTGGGTCTGGACGTGACGCATCGCGTGGTGCTCACACGCCGCGACATTGCCGGCTGGACGGGCTCGGGCACCATGGCGGGCTGCGCATTTGCGAGCATGGTCGAGCACTACATTGGCTCGTACGAGATGAACGCACCCTACCTGGGTGGTTGTGCGCTGCACGATCCGCTGGCCGTTGCCGTGGCGATCGACCCCACGCTCGTAGGTGCGCTCGGCTGCAACCTGCGTGTTGATCTGCTGGGCGAGTACCGCGGTCGCACCATCTGCGATGAGCGCCGCCTGTCCGATCCGGACAAGAGCGCGCTTGTGGCACTGACCGTGGATGCTCCGCGCTTCCTGTCCGAGTTCAAGACGCGTATGGCCCGTGTCCTTGGCTAAGTTGTCTTTTTGGACGGGGCTTTTTTGACTGGTATGATTGGTGCGACCATTCGAACCAGCTAAAAGAGCCCGTCCCAAATTGACTACCGAGAGGATCTGCCATGGAGCGCATTGCGAGCTTTTCCGTTGACCATCTGTTGCTTGAGCCCGGCGTGTATGTGAGCCGCATCGACCGCGATCCGGCGACCGGGGCCGCCGTCACCACCTTTGACCTGCGCCTGACCACGCCCAACAAGGAGCCGGTCATGAACACGGCCGAGTGCCACACCATCGAGCACCTGGGCGCGACGTTCCTTCGCAATCATGCCGAGTGGTCGGGCCGCATTGTCTACTTTGGCCCCATGGGCTGCCGCACGGGCTTTTACCTGGTTGTGTTTGGCGAGGTGACGAGCGAGGAGATCCTGCCGCTCGTGCGTGAGCTGTTCGAGTTTGTCGCCGGCTTTGAGGGCGATGTCCCCGGTGCCGCTCCCGAGGAATGCGGTAACTACCTGGACCAGAACCTCCCCATGGCCAACTGGCTTGCGCGCCGCTACCTCGACCGCGACCTGGCCGATATCGACGAGAAGCACCTGCACTATCAGCAGGCGTAAGGGCTTTATCGCCCAAAACGCGCGCATTGGGCGCCTTCGCTTATGCGGGGGCGCCTTTTTGTTGATTGGTCGGGACGAGCGTTCAAAATCGCTCATGTTTGTTCTAGAATGTTCGTATAGTCACATTTACAAACAGGAGTGAACATGCATATCTACTCTGTCAACGATCCCGAGTTCAAATCCTATGGCAACGTTTGGGATGACGTTCCGTCCGAGCTCACGTCGCCCGTGCTCGAGGCGCTCTCTGCCACGCCCATTCCCGAGGGCAGCAAGTACGTAGCAAGCGCGCCGGAGCTCGAGGGTGTCAAAGATGCCGATAAACTGGGCTTTCTCATGTTTGGCGGTCGACCCTTCCAGCTGGGCTGGTGCAATGGCCACAACACGCAGCTCAACTGCCTGGAGTATCACCGCGCCAGCGAGTTTAACCTAGGTGCCCGCGACTTTATCCTGCTCGTGGCGCATCGCTGGGAGATCGAGGACGGCAAGCTCGATACCGCGTGCGTCAAGGCGTTCCGCGTGCCGGCGGGTACGGTTGTCGAGGTTTTCAACACCACGCTCCACTACACGCCCTGTATGGTCGACGAAGGCGGCTTCCAGGTGATGGTGGCGCTGCCGGCGGGCACCAACGGCCCGCGCCCCGAGGCTGCATCCGACATGCCTGCCGCCGGTGACAGCTACTGCTACTGGAAGGCCGACAAGTGGGTCCTCTGCCACGCCGACAGTCCCAAAGCTGCCGAGGGCGGCTACGTAGGCCTCATCGGCAAGAACCTCGACATCGCCGTGGACTAGAATCTTCCGTCTCGATCTGTAACATCTAGCGGGCTAAATCGTCTCTACCTGTTACAGATCGAGACAAACTGCATGGGACAGACCGAACAATCTCGATCTGTAACACCAGGCCCGGTTTTGACGGCCTAGCTGTTACAGATCGAGACAAAACGGGCCCAAGCCGACGCAAAGGGGCCTGTCCCCGTTGTGGTGGCTTGGGCAGGCGGGTATCAAAAAGTGTCAGGCAGGGGCGGCTGCCGGGCCGCCGTGTGCGAAAAGAAGTGTCGGCCTGCGTCGCTGTCGTTGAGCGAGGCCCCATTTGCGGGGATACTGAAACCACGACAAGCGGCGTGTGAAAGGATCGATGCATGGCTTTCCGTAATGACTTCCTGTGGGGCGGTGCGACGGCTGCCAACCAGTGCGAGGGTGCCTACAACGTGGACGGCCGCGGCTTGGCCAACGTGGACGTGGCTCCGCACGGCCCCGAGCGCTATGCGGTGGTCTCCGGCCAGCGCAAGATGCTCGACTTCGAGGACGGCTATTACTATCCCGCGCAGACCGGCATCGATTTCTATCACCACTACAAAGAGGATATCGCTCTCTTTGCCGAGATGGGCTTTAAGACCTTCCGTATGAGCCTGGCTTGGACCCGCATTTTCCCCAACGGTGACGAGACCGAGCCCAACGAGGCTGGCCTGGCCTTCTACGAGGACGTATTCCGCGAGTGTCAGGCGCACGGCATCGAGCCGCTCGTGACCATCACGCACTTCGACTGCCCGATTCACCTCATCAAGGAGTACGGCGGCTGGCGCAACCGCAAGCTCATCGACTTCTACAAGAACCTCGCGACCACGATCTTCACCCGCTACAAGGGTCTGGTGAAGTACTGGCTTACCTTTAACGAGATCAATATGATCTTGCACCTGCCGTTTATGGGTGCCGGACTGGTCTTTGAGGAGGGCGAGAACAAGGAGGCCGTCGAGTACCTGGCCGCCCACAACGAGCTCGTCGCCAGCGCTTGGGCAACCAAGATCGCCCACGAGATCGATCCTGAGGTCAAGATCGGCTGCATGCTCGCCGCAGGTAGCTACTACCCCTACAGCTGCCGTCCGGGCGATGTGCGCCAGGCGCAGCTCGACAATCAGGACAATTACTTCTTCGTCGACGTCCAGAGCCGTGGCTACTACCCGGCCTATGCCGTCAAGAAGCTCGAGCGTCTGGGCATCGATGTGGGCATGACCGACGAGGACCGTGAGATCCTGGCCGCTAACACCGTCGACTTCATTGGCTTTAGCTATTACAGCACCCGTTGCTCCGCCGGTGCCGACAACCCCGATGTCGAGCGTACCCAGGGCAACGCCTTCGCCGGCGCCAAGAACCCCTACCTGCAGGAGAGCCAGTGGGGTTGGGCCATCGATCCGCTGGGCTTCCGCATCACCCTCAACGACCTGTACGACCGTTATCAGAAGCCGCTGTTTGTGGTTGAGAACGGTCTGGGCGCCAAGGATGTTGTCGAAGAGGACGGTTCCATCAACGACGACTACCGTATCGACTACCTGCGCCAGCATATCGCCGCGATGCGCGACGCGGTGACCGAGGACGGCGTTGACCTGCTGGGCTACACTACCTGGGGCCCGATCGACCTGGTCTCGGCCGGCACGGGCGAGATGTCCAAGCGCTACGGCTTTATCTATGTGGATCGCGACGACGCCGGCAACGGTACCCTCAGGCGCTCCAAGAAGAAGAGCTTCGACTGGTACAAGCATGTCATTGAAACGAACGGTGAGGACCTGTCCTAAGGAAGCTGAGACACTCAACTTCAGAGTCTCCTAACCAAGGCGCCCGGCGAGTAGTTAATGCTCGCCGGGCGCCTTGCCGTCTGCGGATTTTGGGACATGCGGCCCGCTTTTTCGACCCATCTGTCGGTACACTAAAAGCACTATGGGTACCCGCGAGCGACATATCGGCAACGCGGCCGCCCGATCCGCACCCGTGGCGGATCCCAGGGGCGGCAGGCTCTTCGCCATGCCGCGATTCCTTGTTGGCATAACACATCAGGTGTACCGCCACCGCGTCTTTGCTATCGCCGGCGCCATCACCGCGCTGTTCCTCATGCTTTTGGCAGTCTTGCCGGCGCTGTTCGCCTTCGACCCCAAACTTTCTAACGCCGTGCCCGCCTATAGCGAGGTGTCCGAAGAGGTCGTGGATGCGCTCGTCCATTCGAGCTCTCTCCCGCTGCTTGTCGCCGCAATTGTATTTTCAATTTGGGGCGTATCGGTCTATCTGCGCTGTTTGGACTATGTGTTGCGCCGCCGCCTTGTTGCCGTCGCCACCATCTGCGCCCTGTGGATGATCGAAGTCATTCTCAAGTACAAGTCGTTCACGCCGTTCTATGCCACCGTGCTGTGGTACCTGTACTACGTGCCCATGACGCTCATTCCGCTGCTCTACCAGTTGTGTGGTTTGCGCCTTGCGGGTCTGGAGCAACACCGCCTGGGTCGCCGCTACTGCGCTGCGCTGTGGATTGTGGCCATCCTGCTTATCGGATTTGTGCTCACCAACGATTTTCACCAGCAGGTCTTCCACTTTGACCGTACAAGCGACACCTGGAGCAACGATTACACGTACGGCTGGGGTTATTTTGCCGTTCTCGTGTGGACGGCCTTTAACTTTGTGGCCTTTTTTATCCTGGTGGGCCGGTCCTCGTCCTTTCGCATCCAACGTTTCTCGGGCACGGCGGCGCTCGTGCTGCTGGGCGGCGCGTTCTTTGCCATCTCATATGCGTTGCGCGTGCCCTGGGCATGGAGGCTCAACTTTTCGCTCATCTATTGCGTCTTGTGCGTGGTGGCGATGGAAATCTGTCTCGATTGCGGTGTCATTCCGTCATATCACGACATCGCCGGCATTTTCGACACCTTGCCGCTTGACCTCAAAGTTCTAACGCGCGACCTGCAGGAAGTCTATGCCACGCCAGTGTCAAAGCCAATGCCGGTAGGCGTGCGCGAGGAGTTGCGGACCCAGGCGCACGGCCGCGCCCATGCCTTTGCCGTGGCGTCCGATCCCGATGTGATGTACCGTGCCTTTCCACTGCTGGGCGGATCGGCCCTGCTTGCCCAAGACGTGTCGGATCTCAACGAGCTTAACCGTGAACTGGCACATCGTCGCATGGAGCTGCAGCGTCAAAACGAGCTGCTCGCTGCCGACTACGACCTTAAGACGCACCTGGCAGACCAAGAGGCCGAGACCTTGCTGGTCCAAGACGTGGACCAGGCGCTTGCCCGCGCGCTCGATGGGATGTACGACCTGCTGAGCTCGCTACCGCCGTTGACCGATGAATCGTCTTCGCACGAGCGTTACCGCATGCTGCAGCGCGCCAAGATGCTCGTCGCCTATTGCAAGCGCAAGGGGTCGCTCACGTTGGCACAGCACGGGGAGAGCGGTTTTGATCGCGACCGCATTCAGCTCATTGCCAACGAGCTCGCAAGCGACCTGCGCACCATCGATATCGATTGCGCCTCGATTATCGCCATACGGCGCCCGATGCACGCCAGTACGGTAAGCGCCCTGTACGACTGCGTGTATGACTTTGCGTTTTTTGCCTACACCACCGACCATCCGGCGCTTATGTATCACTTGGGCGATCATGACCGATGCAGTGTCGAGCTGCGTGCCGCGCTTTTTTCCAACGATGATGCAGATCTTTCGCAGACGCCTGCTGCGCAAGAGCTCGAAAGCGCTCTGCAAGGGCGCAACGTGGCATACCGCCTTGAGGGCGAGCCCGGCCAGCTGCGCATGATCGTCTTGATGCCGCGGGCGGGTGAGTGACGATGCAGATTTCGCTCATTCTTCCCCAAATCGTTGCGCTCGATGTTGTCTTTGCCCTGGCTGCGTGTCTGCAGACGATTCACGTCCCGCTCATCGCATCGCGCCGCTCGTCCTATAACCGTAAGGTGATTTGTGCCTACGAGGCGAGCCTTGTGCTTCACCTAGTTATTTCGGCGCTCGTCTTGTTCGCGTCGTCTGGCTCGTATCTGGTGGCGCCGCTTGACGTTTGCGCCAGGGCAATGGGCGGAGCGTTGTGGCTCAATGCCGCGATCTTTGCCTACGGCGTGGTGCTTATGGTGCACTATCGTCGCCCCGTCATGCTGGCCGAACTGTTGCTCGTTGCCGCCGTGACGCCGCCGGTGGTTTTTGCCATGGGCTCGGCGTGGACCGTTGTCCTTATCGCAGAGGGAGCGTTTTTCCTGTTCCGCTCCATTGCGGCGCTCTTGATGGATGTCCGCAACCGCCAGGAGGATATCACCGCGTTCTCGACGATCGAAACCATCAACGTGATTCCCGTGGGCATCCTGTATCTGGACCCGAGGGGCCGTCCGCTGCTCATGAACCGCTGCATGCGCAAAAACCTGGTGGAGCTTCATATGCCCACCGACCTAGGCGATATGAGCGGTACATGGAACGACCTGCGCAAACTCAGCATGCAAATGCCCGAAAGCAGCAGGAACCGTGTGCGGATTAATCTGGACCGTTTTGGTGAGGCGCGCGTTGTGGTCGAGGTTTCTCCCGCCGAGATTCGCTTGTTCGTGCACGATGACGTTATGGTTTCGGGCCGCCTCTTCGAGCGCATTATCGGTCTGGATGTAACAGAGCATGCGTATGCCCATGATCGCCTAGCGCAAGCCAACCACCTGCTTGAGCTTGCGGGCCAAGAGCTCCAAGCCCAGATCGAAGAAGTCAAAAAAGTTGCTGACAATGCGGCCTATCTGCGTATGCGCGCTCGCGTGCACGACGTGATCGGGCAGCGCCTGTCCATCCTCCATCGTTATCTGGAGGAGGGGCGCCTGGATGACGAGTCACTCGAGCAGATCGACCCGCTGCTGCGCTCAATCGCTGCCGATCTGCGCAGCGGGGGCGACACCGAACCGGCAGAGCAACTGGGCGATATCGTCCATGCCTTTGGCCTAGTGAGCGTGCAGATCGATGTGGAGGGCGAGCTACCAAGCGACGCGCGCGTCGCCGCAGCCTTTCTACAGATTATCCGCGAAGCCTCGACCAATGCCACCAAGCATGCACAGGCCCATCAGGTCCATGTGCGCCTGTGGCAGGAGGGGGCGGAAGACGGCGCTGTTGCGCGGATGGTCGTTTCTAACGACGGCGCGCCTGCACCCGTATCGTATCGCGAGGGAACGGGTATCCCAGGTATGAGGCATGTCGCACAGAATCTGGGCGGCAGCCTGGAAGTCCACACCGCCCCGCCCTTCACGCTTACGGTGTCCATCCCGCTCGCCTCCAGCGCCACGGTCCAAAGGAGAAGTTCATGATTCGCGTGTTAATCGTCGAAGACCAGGCTATCTTGCGCGAGAGCCTCGCGCGCTCCGTCGGTGACCAGCCCGATATGACCGTCGTCGCCGCGATCGCCGATGCCTCCGAGGCCTTGGGTGTCGCGCTCAAGGAGCGCCCGGACATGATACTGATGGACGTATGCACCGAGCATGATTCCAACGGCATCGTGGCGGCGGCGCGCATCAAAGAACAACTGCCCGAGTGCCGCGTCATTATCATGACGGGTATGCCCGAGATCACCTTTGTGGACCAGGCACGCGAGGCGGGCGTCGACAGCTTTGTGTACAAGAACGTCGGTATCGACGAGCTTTTCGCCGTGATGCGCTCCACGCTGGCGGGTTACTGCACGTTTCCCAAGCCGCCCGAGAGCATCTTCTCGGGCACGGCGGCCCTCGACGATGTCGAGCTGTCGATCTTGCGCCTTGCCTGCGAGGGTAAGAGCCGCCGCGAGATCGCGGCCGAGCTGTTTATGAGCGAGGGCACCATCAAACGCCGCATCTCGGAGATTCTCAATAAGACCGGCTACGACAACATCATGCGCTTGGCCGTGCGCGCAGTAACGGAGGGTAGCATCGTTCCCAACATGGAGCGCTAGCGCTCTCTACGCATCGGCATAAAGCGGCGGGGCCGCAGGATCAACTCCTGCGGCCCCGTCTGGCATGTGCGCGGATGTGTCCGCCAATCCGCGGCTATCGGTGTCTGCCGTTACGCGATGGTTGCGCTGTAGGAGGCGACGTCCTCGTAGGAATCGGTCAGGTAGGCGTCGATGCCGATGGTCGTATTGACGAGGTCGTCAAGGCTGTCAAGCTCGCCGCTCGAGAACGTGAATTCCTCGGTGGCGTTGGTGCCGGGCATCAGGTGAGCCGAGAACCAGGGTTCCTTCATGGTGCCGTTGACGTTGGTCTTGCCGGAAGGAGCGTAGAAGGTCAGGTCCTTGTCGCTCTTGTTGGTGATGTTGACGACAAAGCCGATGTCGTCCCAGTCGTCCTTGAACTTCTCGGTGATGGTGATGGTGCACAGGTCGTCATCGGCGACGGTGACGGCGGGGGAGATTTCGATGCTCTGGACGTCGTCGTCTTCGACGGCCTCATCGATCTCCTCTTCCTTCTCGGCCGCCTCGCGATCCTTCTTCACCGTACCGGACAGATCCTTGTCGGACTTCGTAAAGATAAGCTTGTCGCCTTCCACCTCGAGGACGAGCTTGTCGTCCTTGAGCTTCAGGTCGTGCGACTCATCTTCGGCGGTAATCGTTACGGTGGTGGCGTCCTTGGCCTCCCATTTCAGGTCAGCGACCTCAAGGAACATGTCGAGGACGCCCGTGCCGTCTTCGTCGAGGATCAGGATACAGTTGAGGCCCCACTCCTTGAGCATATCCATGTACTCATCGGTGAGCTCTTCGCCGTCCAAGGTTCCACCCGAGTACTGCCAGCTGCCGACGAAGTTGGTCTTGGGGTCTTTGCCGCCGCCGCTGCAGCCCGTCAGGGCAAAGGCGAGCGCCAGGACGCATGTCAGAAATGCGAGTACGGACTTTTTGAACGTTGCCTTCATGGTGTCCTCCTTTATCGAACGAAACCCACAGAAGCAAATGCGGGGGTGGCGGAACCCCCGCCAATTTCCAGGTAGAGGGGCTAGGGCCTGGGCGTTCCGCAGTTGCTGCAGAACTTGCCGCCGTTTTCGCTACCGCAGTTGGGGCAGAACCACTTGGCCGGTGCCGGGGCGGGTGCGGGGCTGCCGCACTCGGAGCAGAACTTGCCGGTGTTGGTGGCGCCGCAGCTGCAGGTCCATGCGCCGGCCGCAGGTGCGGCAGCGGGTGCCGGTGCCGGGGCGGGAGCCGGAGCCGGCTGCGGGGCGGCCTGCTGCTGTGCCTGACCGGCGGCGAACAGCTGGCTAGCGTTCATGCCGCCCATGCCACCTGCCATGCCCATGCCCATAAAGCCTGCCATCGCGCCGTTGGGGTTGGCCGCTGCCGCGCGCATCGCGTCGCTCTGGGCGCTGGCGATGTTGGCGGCCGCCATGGTGGGATCGCGCATGACTGCGGCCTTCTGTAGGTCCTTGATCATCTGCTCGTCTTCTTGCGAGGCGGCGATGGAGTTGACGCCAAAACTCACGATCTCGACGCCGCGCAGGTCGCGCCAGTCGGCAGAGAGGACCTCGTTGAGCGCGCGGGCGAGCTCGGTGGTGTGGCCGGGGATGGCACTGTAGCGGATGCCCATCTCCGAGATCTTGGCAAAGGCGGGCTGCAGGGCGGTGAGCAGCTCGGACTTAAGCTGGCTGTCGATCTTGTCGCGCGTGTAGCTATCGGTCACGTTGCCGCATACGTTGGTGTAGAACAGCAGCGGGTTGGTGATGCGGTACGAATACTCGCCGTTGCAGCGCACGGAGATGTCGACGTCCAGGCCAATGTTGTTATCGACCACGCGGAAGGGCACGGGCGAGGCGGTGCCGTACTTGTTGCCGATGATCTCCTTGGTGTTGATGAAGTAAACACGCTGGTCCTTGCCCGCGTCGCCGCCAAAGGTAAAGCGGCTGCCGATATTGGCGAAGGTCTCCTTGATGGAGTCGCCCAGGTTGCCGCTAAAGACGCTCGGCTCGCTGCCGGTATCGAAGACGAACTCACCGGGCTCCAGCGCGACTTCGATGATCTTGCCGTTTTGCACCACGAGCATGCCCTGGCCGTCGTTGACGGCGATGACCGAGCCGTTGGAGATGACGTTGTCCTCGCCGCGCGTGTTGGAGCTGCGGCCACCGGTACGTTTGCTGCCCTTGCAGGCCAAGACGTCGGCAGGCATCGATTCGCAGTAGATAAATTCCTTCCACTGGTCGGCCATGACGCCGCCGGCAGCTCCCAATCCAGCTTTCAAGAGTCCCATGGTGATCTTCCTTTCTCGTCAAAGGCCGGGTGGTATTGGTTGGATTGCTTAGTCGTCCTTGTCGTCTTTCATGACAACGGTGGTCTCGGTGTGGCTGAAGGTGTCGTGCTTCTCGGTCAGGTCGAGCTCGCCACAATACTCATCGGCATGGGTTGCTTCGTTGGCCGTCTTGAGCTGGCCTACCAGTAGCACGTCTCCGATAATCACGATGATCAGCGGCGCGATGACGTTGATGAGGATGCCCTCGATATCAAAGGTGAGGTAATCCGGATCGAAGGCGTATTCCCCCATAAAGAGAATCTGGGAGAGGATAAATCCGATCACGAAGAACAGCACCGAGGCGATGGCGAGCTTGGGCTTGGAGCAGGGGAGCTCGCCGACCAAGCGGCCGGTCTGGCCGTTCATGGCAAACAGGTAGCTCTTGCCGTTCCACGAGGTGGAGAGCATCCAGACGGGGAACAGGGCGTAGTCGCTGTCTTCCCAGGTGTAGTCGAGCTGCTTGCTTTCGACCGTAGCATCGTCGTATTCGTCGACGACGGTCTCGCGCAGGGCCGAGATCGTGCTTTCTTTCATACGGCGCTCGGCGCGCGCCTTGCAGGTCTCGCAGTCCTCGTCGTAACGGTTGGCGATGTAGCCGGGCATATATGCGACCGAGAACGGACGCAGTGCGCCGTAGTCAAACGGCTCGATGGCGTCCATGTGGCCGTCGGGCATCTTGGACGATCCGTCGACGGGCACGTGCTTAAACGAGATATTGCCCTTGCGATAGGCATCGTAGTGGTCGGTGGTCGTGACGGTGCGGTCGGATTCCTCGGTCACGGTCTCGTTGGTCGCGTCAAAGTACACTTCGCCGTCAACGCGGGCACCGTAGAGCCAAAACGGCACGTAGACACCTTGGACCTCGTCGATGTGGTTGCCGGTGACAAAGCTCTTGGGCAGCAAGATCTTGCCCTTGTAGTGTTCCTTGAGTGCGGCCGTGACGTCATCGCGCCCGAGCTTAAATGGAATCACCAGGTCGGGCGAGAAGTCGCCCGAAAGCTGACCGGGCGCTACGGCGGAGTTGCCGCAGTACGGGCAGGTGGTGACAGCGACGGTGCCGTCGGACACGAGCTCGGCGCCGCACGACGAGCAGATGTAACCGGCGTTTTGAGCCAGCTCCTGCACGGCATCGTCGACAGCAGGCTTGGGGGCCGCGGCTGCGGCATCGGCTTTGGCATCTGCCTTGTCCTGGCGCTCGCGATAGAGGGCCTCGACTTCTTCGACTTCAAAGCGCGAGTCACAGTAGTCGCAGACGAGCTTTTGCTCGGCGCTTGCAAAATGCAAGGGGCCACCGCAGGCAGGGCACTGATAGTTAACGCTCTCGAAGGCCATGATCGGTCCTTTCGCTGCCGGAGGCTATGCGCCGATGGCGCCGCCGCAGTATTCGCAGCGCCCACTGGCATCGGGAATGGTGGTTGCACCGCAGAAGGGACAGGTGACCGCGGTCTTGGGGGCCTTGGCGGCCACGACGCTGTCGCGCGTTTCCTGGCGCAGCTGCACTAGCGCGTCGCGGACCTCGGTTGCCTGGCGCTTGGCCTCGCGGTATTCGATGGAACCGCGCTGCTCGATGGTGGAGTCGTTCACGCGCAGGTTGATTTCGGTAAAGTACGGCGTGTTGACGTGGATGGTCAGATTAAAGTCGTAATCCAGGTCGTAGCGCGGCGGGTTATAGCTCTCGCGCTCGCCGTCTTTGGTCTCGCGATAGATCTCGGTGCGATGCTCGTCGATATCCATATCGCAGCCGAGTACCTGCGAGAACTCGATGATGTCGGGGTTGGCGTCGCGCCAGCGGCTCTGCGAGGTAATGATCAGCAGGCCCGCGTCTTCGTCGAGCATGATGTTGGTGCGCCCGGCAGAGAGCGTGCGCGTGGGGTTGAACGAGGCCAGGCGCTCGGCATTGGCCTCGCGGTAGGCGAGTTGCTCGCGGATATCGTCCGCGGTGCTGGAGCGATAGCCGTGGAAGTAGGGGGAGAGCTTGCCGGCGCACTCTTTGCACAGGTAGCCTTCGTGGATCTTGGTCTTTCCCAAAAGTCCCAGCTCGGTACCGCAAATCGCGCACTCTTTCTTCTCGAACATCTTGTCAAAGAAGCCCATGGCTGCCTCCCATCAACAGGTAGCGTGTGTCACTTTTGATGATGGGGGAGTACGCGATCTTTCACGATACCCAGACGGCTCAAGGAGTCTCCACAACTGGGACACATGGCCCATTTTGACTAGTCGTTGGGGACGTTCTTCGGCCACTCATTGGGGACGTACTTAAATGAGTGGCAGCTGGAGACACTCCTTGCCGAGCTAGAGGCCGCGCGTGTCCCTTCTGGTCCATGAGGCTCAAAACCGCGGTGTGACGTGAACGGCTGGGGTCAAATTTGCAGCATTTCGAGCTCGGCTTCGATATTGAGACTGGTTCTTTATTAAAATAGTTTTCCAGACAATTGAGCGGCTGGGGGTTAACCATGAGGGATATGGGAGACACAACCGCATATCTGCGTCGGGGCATTCGGGAGATTATATGCCTGGCGCTGTTCTTCTTCACGTTTTTGGCGTGCGAGTATCTTTTTGATGCGCGCATGGCCGAGTTCGTGTCTCCGGACGAGGTCGTTATTTATGAGAGCCTTGTTATCGGCGCGAGCGTGATTGGCTTTTTTGTGCGTCCTATTCTGTACTATCGCCGTCCCCATGCCATTGAAGCAACGAGTGACGTTACGGGCGTTTTGCTGGTGGCGGCATTGCTGCTGTTGATTATGGCGGTTCAGGTTGAGGTGGTAATTGCCGGCGGTTTGGTGGCGTGCTGCGCGCTGGGCTACTGCGGATCGACTGCCCATGCAAACTTTGCGCGGCGCTTTGCACGGACGCCCTGCTTGGCGCGTGCGGCTGCACTTTCCTACGCCATGGGCGTTCTGGTGCAGGTGCTCAACCACATGGTGATGCCTGCCGGCATTCCTCAGCAGGCTGTTCTGGTCGTCTGCGCGATCGCGCAGGTGGCGTTGCTCCACGGTGCCCGACGCGCCAAGCTGCGCGACGAGTCCAATCCCAACTTTGAACCCAGTGCTGCCGGGCTTTCGGTAGATGCTCTGGAATATGGCGCCAAGTGGCATGACGATCCCGAGGCAAAGGCGGCATTCCGTCGCGCCGTAGTTCGCCTGACCGTGGCGACGGCGTATCTTTCCGGCGTATTCGCCGCTCTCAACGCGGGCTTCACGACCCTGCATGCTGTCGGAGCCGTCGATTTGGGCGATTGGCCGCGCCTGCTGCTTGTCGTGAGCTCGTTGGTCGCTGGCGCACTATTTGACCTGCACGGCCGCTCGTATATGAATATCGGCATGACATGTGCCGCCATACTGTCCACGCTTTCGTTCTTTGTGCTCATCGTCGATGGCAATGGCGGCAACGAGCTTGCTGCCACGATCATCTTTTATCTGGGCTCGGGCTTTTTCGTGGTGTTCTTTACCACAAAATATGCCGCCGTCTCGCTCTATGCGCGCTGGTCATATTTTTGGCCGTGCATGGGTCGCGTCGTCAACAACGTGTGCTCGATGTTCGTGACGGCGCCGGCAGTGGCGATTATCTCGAGTCAAAATGTGCTGGCTGCGGTCGGTGCGGCGCTCGTGATGTTTGTGGGCATTGCGATTACGCTGCTGGGGCAGTTGGGGCAACGAGCCGATGATGCCGCGATGCGGGACGGACTGCCGCTTGCCACCGACGATCTTGGTGGGGATCTTGCGCCCACATGCTCCGACCCCGAGCCCGTGGAGACAGCGGAGCTCACGTCCGATGAACGCCTTGATGCCTTCGTCGCCACCTTTGGGCTTACAGAGCGCGAGCGCGATATTCTTGAGGTCTTGGTCGTTTCGGACCAGAGCGTTCAGGACATCGCCACAACGCTCTTTCTTTCGCGCTCCACGCTCTATCGCCACATTTCCTCGATCAACAAAAAGGCCGGTACCGCCTCGCGTGTGGCCCTTATCAACTTCTTCTGGTCCTGGACACCCAAGGACTAGCTAACCTCCCAATAAGTTGCGGTGGAATAGTCCCTAAATTAAAGTCACGGGGCTTTAAAGGGGGTGCGGACAGAAAGTTGGACCGCGGGGCGGTCCGGACTG
>CATXXF010000025.1 GCA_958403395.1 uncultured Collinsella sp. | reverse complement strand
TGATGTCTTGCTCTTACGGGTCTCAAAGAGAATGGGGCAGCGATGGCTCAACCCAAGATTCTTCTCACACGCATCGATGACCGGTTTATTTACGGGCAAGACGTTGAGCTGTGGAATGAGGCGACTGGTTCCAACCTTGTCCTGATCGTCAACGATGAGATTGCGGCTGATTCGCGCAGGTGGGCCCCTATGAGGGTGGCGACACCCGAGGGTGTCTGGACGCGGTTTTTCTCGGTGCAAAGGACTGTCGACATCATTCATACCGCAACGCCGCGCCAATGGATTCTCATCATGGTGGCGTCGCCCACGGATGCACTCGCGCTGGTTAAGGGCGGTGTACCAATAACCAAGATCAGCATCGGCCATATGCAGGCGGGGGAGGGCAAGCACCCCATAACGCCCGCAGTCGCCGTAGACGATACGGACATCGCTGCCTTCAAAGAGCTGCAAAAGCTCGGAGTAGAGCTGGAAATCCGCTACCTCCCCAGCTCCAACCCCGACCCCATCCAACTAGTCATTGGGGACGTTCTTAAATGACTAGTCAAACGGGACACCCTTGGCACTTGGGGACGTTCCTTATGTGCCGGCCTTTTAGGAACGTCCCCAAGTGTCGGCAGATTGGGACAGTCCTTCTCGCCAAACGTTAAAGACTGTCCCCAATGACTAGTCATTTAAGAACGTCCCCAATGACTAGGTAGCAAAACGCCCGTCGGCGGTGTGCCGGCGGGCGTTGCTGTGCGATATGTCGCGTTGTGGGCTTAGTGCCTCATAAAGTGGTATTCGATCACATTGCTATAGGGGTGACCCGGGCCCACAATGCCCTGCGGGAACAACGGCTGGTGCGGCGTGTCGGGGTACATCTCGGCCTCGAGAGCAAAGCCGGCGCCCCAGCCATAGTTAGCATCGTCCTTGGCGTGCTCGTCGCCCAGCCAGTTGCCGGTGTAGAGCTGCACGCCCGGGGCGGTGGTGTAGTAGTCCAGCTCACGACCGGTCCACATCTCCTCGACGTGCATCGCGCGGCGCAGATTACGGCCGTACTGATAGCCATCGATGCACAGACAGTGATCGTAGCCACGGGCCTGCTTAATCTGCGGGTCGTCGGCTTCCATGCCAGGAGCGACGGGGTGCAGCTCACGGAAGTCAAACGGCGTGCCCTCGACCGGAGCGATCTCGCCGGTGGGGATATTCTGCTCGTTGATGGGCAGGTAGTGGGCAGCGTTGGCAACAAAGAAGTGCTCGCAGTCCATGCCGGCGTTATGGCCGGCAAGGTTAAAGTATGTGTGGTTGGTCATGGACACGTAGGTGGCGCGGTCGCTCTCGCAGCCATACTCGATGCGAAAGACGCCGGTGCGTGTAACGGTAAACACGGCCGTAAACGTGCGGTTGCCGGGCAGGCCCAGCTCGCCATCCTCAAGCGAAGTGGTCATGCACACGGCGTTGTGGACCTCGTCGAGTTCAACATCCCATACGCGCTTGTGCAGACCATGCTCAAGATCGCTGTGCAGGTTGTTGACGCCTTCGTTGGCTGGCATATGCCAGTCCGTGCCGGCGATGGTGATCGTGGCGCCCGCGGTGCGGTTGGCCACAGGTCCGATGGTCGCGCCAAAGCAGGCGGGGTTGTCAAAGTAATCCTCGAGCTTATCGAAGCCCAGTACCACATCGCGCACGTTGCCGGGAATGTCAGGCACATCGATACCAAGCACGGTGGCGCCATAGTCCATAATGCGAACGCAGATCTCGGGCCCGTTGAGGGTGTAGCGATGAACGGGGGTACCGCACGGCGCGGTGCCGAAAAGCTCGGAAGTGATCATTTGGTTCCTAACATCGAGGTATTTCGGACAAACTGTAGCGCGAACAGGCGCGATTATCACTACACCCCACTAAAGCAGGGGGTATTTTTCTTAAAAAAGTGATGATTGGAGCTGTGCGGGCGTTCATTTTTGACGCGTACGAGTCTGATACAATTTGTTCGTTACTGTTTGAATTGACGTGAGCGTGGAACAGCGAGGACTCATCGTGATTAAAGCGGAGCGACAGGATAAGGTTCGGCAGCTGCTCGAGGAACAGGGAACGGTCTCGGTCAAGGAGATTTCGGATGCGTTAGGTGTCTCGGATATGACGATCCGCCGTGACCTTGAGGAGCTTGCGAGCCTGGGCGAGATCGAGCGCGTGCACGGCGGAGCCCGCAGTGCGCAGGGCCGTCCACACGCTATGCTGCGCCATGAGTATTCGCACAGCGAAAAGCGCACGAAGCATGCCGAGGAAAAGTTGCAGATTGCGCGCCGTTCTGTGGAGCTTATCGAGGAAGGCTCGACCATCTTTTTGGGCACGGGCACCACGGTTGAGCAGATGGCCTCGATGCTGCCGGCGTTTCGCCTGCGCATTGTGACCAATTCGCTTTCGGTGTTTAACCTGCTCGAGGCGCGCGAAGAGTGCGACCTGTGCCTGGTGGGCGGCATGTACCGTCGCCGCACCGCCGCTTTTGTGGGACCAACGGCCGAGGATACCCTGCGTGCGCTGGGCATCGACGCGGCGTTTATCGGTGCCAACGGCATTCTGGACGGCGACGTGTCTACATCCAATATGGAAGAGGGCCGCATCCAGCAGCTCGCCTTTAGCAAGGCCGACTCGCGCTATCTGATCGCCGACTCCAGCAAGATCGGCAAGCGCGACTTCTACACCTTCTGCCGCCTGGACAATTTGGACGCCGTGGTGTGCGAGCCGGGCATCGCCGCCGAGGATCGTGCCGCCATCGAGGAACACACGCAGGTTATTTGCTAGTTATCGCTACGGGATTGCCAACGGGTGATGCGGGAGGACTTTTGCCTCCTGTCATTGTGGAAACCAGCGCGTCAGCGCTACGCGATATGACGCGCAAATAAGGACTCCACTATCAAATCGTCTCAACCTGTAACAGGTAGGGGTGAAACTACCAACCAGATGTTACAGATTGAGACAATTCGGCGGGGCCTACCTTGTTTGTCTCGATCTGTAACGGTTAGGACTTAAAAACTCGGCTACGTGTTACAGATCGAGACAAAAGAAAAAGAACATTAGGACTTGAAAATAAAGTTTTGATAAGGGATTCGCCCAGTTAAGACGGTGCGGCAGACAATTGAGATTAGTTTGCCTCCGGAGTCGTAAGCATAATGAGTCAGTTCGATGACCGGAAGTTTTGCAACACCAT
The DNA here is from genome assembly GCA_958403395.1 of uncultured Collinsella sp. Taxonomy (GTDB): domain Bacteria; phylum Actinomycetota; class Coriobacteriia; order Coriobacteriales; family Coriobacteriaceae; genus Collinsella. The sequence goes on along the minus strand of CATXXF010000025.1, from coordinate 25,925 downwards.
AATTACTGGCTTCGGAATCGCTAAGCTGACGTGCTCTATAGCTTTCCCTAACAGATTGGATAGACTTGGACAAGTCGTCCATGATTCTGCTAAATGCCTGAAAATCTAACTGGTTATTCGGAACGCGCGACTTTGAAATGAAGAACGTATCAGCGCCTATGAAGCTGCCTTCAAGTTCGTAGGTCAATTCAAGACGCTGAATTTTGTCGCGACTTTGACATCCAAATTGTTGGAGCATCATTACGGAAATTGGACGACCTGATGTGAGGCCGCCGAAATGTTTGGTAATGGCATCTGGATCAACGCCATCGCAATGGCTTGCAAAGTCAAAGTCTAAAAGTGAATTGAGCTCGCTAACGCGTTTCGGTGCAACAAACGACCCCTTACCTTGGATTCGATAGATACTTCCACGACGCTCCAGCTCACTCATGGCAAGTCGGACGGTTGTTCTGCTTACGGCGTATTCGTCGCAGAGTTCCATTTCTGTTGGAAGTTTATCGTCTGCTTGATATTCATCGACGATCTGCTTGAGCAGCGCGTCGGTGAGCTGTAAATAGAGTGGCCGTTTTTCGTGTGTATCGAGCATTAGAGCCTCAGTTTGCATGTTGGTTATACCTGATAGTTGCCTCAGTCGGGATGTAACGTGGGCAAGGTAACCTTAACGTATCACAGAGCGGCTCAGCATGACGATCTGATGCCTGTATCCACGAAGGGCTTGTCCGAGCGTGAAGATATTCTGGGGCAGGCAAATACCGTTCATGGAGTCCCCGATATGTTGGAGGTCAGCGCCGGCTGCTTTTGCTGCAAGGCCTATTTTCTTAATGGTCTCGCTGTCGCAGGAGTCTTGACTCGTCCCGTTCGCCGCCATGACGAGAACCTTCTCTTCAATTGACTTGCCTACGTTGTGGGATCGTACAAAGTCTACGATGGCGCGCAGGTCTGCTTCTTGGAAGCAAGGGACGGTGTAGGGGGCTGGCACGAGAAGGATATCGACGCCGAGGTCAACAAACTTGCGCGCAATTTCGAGCGTCATGACAGGTTCCGCAACGCCCGCTCCATGCATTTTTCCGGCTATGACCAGGCCATTGAAATGCTCTTTGGAGAGTTTAATCGAATGGGCGATTGCATCGTTGGAGACGCCGGTTCCAGGGTTGCCCGTCAGGCAGATAAAATCAAATCCGAGTTCGTTAGCCTTTTCTAAGGTCTTGGGAGAGACGCGACGACCCATGGGGATTTCCGTTCGGGATTCAGACATCTCTGCCTCGTTATCAACTGGCTCCAGATTGACGCCAATGGGCCTTCCGCATGCTCGCTTCACCCAAGTGACCGGGTTTTCATTGAGATCATCTGGAATACCGGCAATAACTGGATCGAACACATCGAGCGCGTTAAACAGAAGCAGGTCGGCACCTGCGGCACGTTCGATTTCTGCATTAGTAACGCCGCCGAGAAATTGGGAAGAGGGTACGTTTTCCGCCATGATGGTACGTCCCTCGGAAGCCAGAATTGCCTGTTTTAGATCCATGGGTGACGTGGCGGCAAAATCGGATGCGGACATGTTCAGTAATCGTTTGGGCATTGTTACTTCCTTTGACTAGAACGACAGGCTTGTGACATTGTCTCTAATATTGTTACAACAATATATTCAATATGTTATATCCAATCGGTGAACGGTTGCAAGCTTATTGTATTGCTCGAAAAAAATAGCCTTTAGCTGGGAAAACATTATATTAATCAACTACCGTTCACCGAATAAGTATTTGAATTCTTGACATATCGACAAAGCGGAAAAAGAATTGGTTATGACAAATCGCGCAAATGATATTACATTTCGCACAAGAACGTATTCACTTACATAAGTGGATACAAACGGGGACGACGACGGTTGAGTCCGGATAAATCGTTGTGTGCCCGGGAATCATGAAAGGATGTGTTATGGACGCTATTGTCAAATTCCTTGAAAAACACCAGCCCCTCTTCGACAAAATCTCGAGGAACATTTATCTGGTGGCAATTAAGGATGGCTTTCTCTCGAATATGCCAATTGTGCTGTTCTCGAGCCTGTTCCTTCTTCTTTCGACGCTCCCTGCCTATGTAGGCATCACGCTTCCGTCTGAGGTGCTGGATTTCTTCAATAAAATCTATGCATATACCATGGGACTTCTTGGCATTATGGTGGCCGGCACCACGGCGAGCTCACTTGCCATGTCGATGAACCGTCGCATGCCTTCGGGTAAATCTCTCAACCCCACCTCGTGCATGGTTTGTGCCATGTGCGGCATGCTCTTGCTATCGGTGACGAACGATGTTGTCTCGATTGGCGGAGCAGATACATCTGTTTTTGAAACCGGCTATATGGGAACCAAGGGTTTTCTCGCTGCGTTCGTAGCCGCATTCTTGACCGTTAATATCTATAAGGTGTGCATTAGCCATAATGTGACGATCAAGCTTCCCAAAGAGGTCCCTGGCTCTATTGCGCAGAGTTTTCGCGATATCTTTGCATTTGGGTTTTCGATCCTTGCGTGCGCTTTTATCGATCTTGCGAGCCGCAAGCTGCTTGCTGCGCCGTTCGCCAATTTGGTATCCGCTCTCATCTCGCCGCTGTTCTCCGCAGTCGACACCTATCCTGGCATGGCGCTTATCGAAGGCGCGGTCGCGCTTTTCCAATTTATGGGTATCCACGGTGCTTCGGTTGTCATGAGTCCGATCAATGCTGCGCTCTACGGCAATACCGTTACCAATCTTGAGGTTTTCCAAGCAGGTGGACACCCGTCAATTGCTCTCACGCAGGACTTTACAAGCTTCATCGGCGGTCTGGGCGGTTCTGGCTGCACGTTCATCGTTCCTATTATCCTGATCATGTTTATGCGCTCCAAGCAGCTTAAAGCCATGGGCAAGGCATCGATTATCCCGGTGATTTTTGGAGTTAACGAGCCCGTTATCTTCGGTATGCCGATTGTTCTCAATCCCTATATGTTCGTGCCCTTCCTAGTGGCTCCTATGGTCAACGCCATTATCGGTAAATTTTTCATTGACGTCATTGGAATGAACGCCCCCATGTATACCATGCCGTGGGCGCTTCCCGGCCCAATTGGTGCGTTCCTCACCACGGGTCTCGATCTGCGTTCTCTCGTATTGATGGCAGTGCTGTTGGTCGTTGACTTTGTGATTTACTATCCGTTCTGCAAGGCGTATGACCATCAGCTTTGTTTGGAAGAGTCTGCAAAGGAGACTGCAGGAAACTCGGATGCAGATGCTATTGCCGCACAGGAAAATGTCGCAAAAGCTCTCGAGGCGGTAAAGGACAAGGCGGAGCAGATCCGCGTGCTTGTGCTTTGCCAGGGTGCCGGCACTTCGACTCTCTTGGCAAATGCTCTTCGCGAAGGTGCCGCTGCTAAGGGTATCGATCTGGTTTCTCAGTCCGGTGCGTACGGAAGCCACTATGAGACGATGGATCAGTACAACGTGATTGTTCTGGCGCCCCAGGCACGCATGTACTATGACGCTATGAAGGCCGATACCGATCGCCTTGGAATTAAACTGCTCACCACAAGGGGCAAGGAGTATATCGACCTTACCAACGATCCCGAAGGTGCAATTGACTGGATCGTTCAGGAGCTGGCTAAATAGTGGATGCACTTCGTCGTTGATTCGTCGGTGTATGGTACGGCCCCGCAGCTTATTGAGCTGCGGGGCCGTATTTCGTTGAGTATCTAATTGAGACAATGAGCGCAACCGTCGTGAGATCGCATTGGCGCTCTCCGAGTCACCGACAAACTGCCTTCCATCTATGTGACCAATTCGCTTTCGGCCTTTAGCCTGCTCGAGGCGCGCGAGGATTGCGAGCTGTGCCTGGTGGGCGGCATGTACCGTCGCCGCACCGCCGCCTTTGTGGGCCCCATGGCCGAGGATGCCCTGCGCGCACTAGGGATTGACACGGCGTTTATCGGTGCCAACGGCATTCTGGACGGCGACGTGTCCACGTCCAACATGGACGAGGGCCGCATCCAGCAGCTCGCCTTTAGCAAGGCCGATGCGCGCTATCTGATTGCCGACTCCAGCAGGATGGGCAGGCGCGACTTCTGCACTTTCTGCCGCCTGGACAGCCTGGACGCCGTGGTATGTGAGCCGGGTATTGCCGCCGAGGACCGTGCCGCCATCGAGGAGCACGCGCAGGTCATTTGCTAGCTAGCGCAGCAGGAGGACTTTTGCCCTTGCCAGCGCGGGGTTACCGCTTCACAATGACGCGCAAATAACTTTGGGCAACAAGGATGAGGCTATTCTGAGATATGACTAGACTCCGTATCTCGTCTTTATGTCCCTTGAGAATGAATCGTAGTCTTCATAGAGCCCTTCTCTGCTTTCATCCTCGGCGTGGTTTACACGTTCAAGGAGCTTATCCTTTGAAGCCTCTTTTGTTATTGCGGCCTCGCCATCGGGTATTGTGGCTTGCAAGAATAGTTCTAGAGCATGGACGTCTTTGAGTATGTAGCCCGTCGAACGACCCGCTCCTGTTTTTTCGATTGCGCTGCAACTAACAAGCTGGCCGAGGGTTCGTTTAACGGTTACCTCGCTGATATCGGGGCAGCTGGACCGGATGTCGGATTTCTTAATGACGCCGGGTCTCTGTTGAAATAGAACAGCGATGCGCGCTTGCTTCGACATGGGACGAGTGCTTGATTCAATTAAGGTACGCTGCTCGAGCTGTCGGTAGGCGGCCAGGGTTGTTCCGAGCATGAAACGGATAAAGGGTACTTCGGTGTTTTGATTTTCATTCCATCCAGTGGAGCTTGCAGCGAGGGCGTTGTAGTAAAGCGCTTTGTTGTCTTCAATAAGTCGTTCGATGCTGATGTAACGCGCAACATCGTATCCAGTCTTTTCGAGCAGCAGCGTTGTAAGGAGCCGGCTCATCCTGCCATTGCCATCGTTGAAGGGATGAATGCTAACAAAATCGAAGATAAAGCGGAGCGATATAAGGAGGGGATCGCAAACTTGGCGAGATAAAGCATCGTTGAGGGACTGGCAGGCTTCTTTAATAAGTCCCGGGGTTGCTAGAGCCGAAGGGGGCCTAAAGCGCACAAATCGATTACCTTGATCGTCAATGGAGACGATTTCGTTATCGCCATCTTTCCAATGGCCTCCATACGAGATTGCCGTGTGCGCCATGAGGTCACGATGCAACTGCAGAATGACCGATGGCGTTACGGGAATGGAATCGTGTTGCTCGTGAATAAGCGACAGCACATCTCGGTATCCAGCGATTTCTTCCTCTGCGCGGGAGCTTGGCTTGGCGGAATACGCCATGATCGCTTTGAGTCTTTTTTGGGTGGTAACAATTCCTTCAAGTCCGTTGGAGGATCGGGTGCTTTGGATCTTAGCCTCCTCCATTAGGGACGATAGAAGCTCGGGTTTGACTTGACTCAGAGCAAGCTGACGGCCTTTATGCTCGCGTATCGAGAGGAGGAGGTTGGTGATTGGAGTTGCTTCGAGTTCCGCTGGGACTGTGGTGTAATCGAACTGGCGCATGCGGCTCCTTTCGGTATCACGAACATACTTTCGATATCATAGTATCATTAAATGATACCGAAAGTATGTTCGTGATACCGAAAACTGGAAACCATGGTTCATAACTGCTTGGAAAGTTCGGATTTGACTATCTTATTGTCTCGATCTGTAACATCTAGACGGTCAAAAGTTGTCTACATGTTACAGATCGAGATTGTTCGGCCCGGGCCACCCGTTCGTCTAAATCTGTAACAGCTAGGGCCGAAATACTCGGCTAGATGTTACAGATCGAGATAAACGGCCTGCTCGGGCTCACCAAAAACAAAAAAGGCCGCATGCGAACCCGTGGGGGATTCGCATGCGGCCGACAGGGGATACGCGGCTGAAGTTAGGCCATGAGCAGACCGGTCTCTGCGACGTTCTTGTACCAGTACGCGCTCGCCTTGGGATAGCGCTTCTGGGTCTCAAAGTCGATGTAGAACAGGCCATAGCGCTTGTTATAGCCGTTGGTCCAGGAGAACTGGTCCTGCAGCGACCACACAAAGTAGCCGTCGACGTTCACGCCGCCGTCGATCGCCTTGAGGATCCACGCAAGATGCTGACGCATATAGTCGATACGAGGGGCGTCATCGATAAAGCCGTCCTCGAAGTCGTCCTTATAGCCCATGCCGTTCTCGGTGATGTAGATCTTCTTGTAGTTGGGGTAATCGTTCTTAATGCGGAGCAGCAGGTCGTAGAGGCCCTCGGGATAGATGATCCAGTCCCAATCGGTGGTGGGTACGCCTTCACGCACGCATGACTCGCCCACGCCCTTGAGGAACCAGCGCGAGGAGCCCTTGTCGCCGGTGCCATTGTGGTTGATGTCGTTTTCGCCCTCGGCGGCACGCAGGAACTGGCACTTGTAGGTGTTGACGCCCAGGCAATCGTTGTAGGGGAGCGCGGCGGTCAGCGCGGCGATGTCCTCGTCGCGGACGTCGAGCTCGCCGCCGGCGATATGGGCCAGCTTGGTCGCAGCCTCCATGGTGTCGGCTGCATAGTGGCCGCGGAAAGTGGCGTCGAGCACCCAGCGGTTGTTGATGACGTCGGCCATGCGGGCGGCCTCGCAGTCGGCAGCGCTGTTGGGATCGAGGGGATACTTGGGCTCCAGGTTCTGGACAATGCCGATCTCGCCCTCAAAGCCGCCCTCATGGAAGGCGACGACAGCCTTGGCGTGGGCCACCATCATGTTGTGCATGAGCTGGAAGGCCTTGTCCAGGCGATACTTCTCGCCGTGCGGCCAGTTGCCGACGATAAAGCTGCCCTCGGCGGTCGCGGGAATCTCGTTAAAGGTAAACCAGTGCTTGACCTCGGTGAACTCGGCAAAGCAGAACTTGGCGTACTCGACAAAGGCGTCGATCGTCGTGCGCGTCAGGAAACCCTCATCGCCGTTCTGGTAAAAGGCCTCGGGCGTATCAAAGTGATCGAGCGTGACATAGGGGATAACGCCGGCTTTGTTGCAGGTGGCGAAAAGCTCGTGATAGAAGGCAACGCCTTCGGGGTTAATCTCGCCGGTGCCACTGGGGAAGATACGGCTCCAAGCGATGGAGACACGAATGCCGTTAATGCCGAAGCGCTGGCACAGGTCAATATCGACCGGGTACTTGTTGTAGAAATCGCTTGCGGGGTCGGGGGAGAAGCGACCCTGAGCAGCCAGGAAATCGTCCCAGGGCACTTTGCCCTTGCCGTGCGTGCGGGTCTCGCCCTCAACCTGGTAAGCGGCGGTGGCGCCGCCAAACACAAAGCCGTCGGGGAACTGCATGGGGTTGGTCATGAGTCATCCTTTCTGTGGGATACGAATAGGGAGAGGTGCCCGAACTGGGGATCCGGGCACCAACAGAGGGAGGAACTAGTCGAGGTTCTCGCGGAGCCACTTGATGGCGCCAGCGGGGTCGCGAGTAAGGTCGATATATTCCTTGCCGCGGGGAGCGAGCAGCTTAATGCCCAGACGATCGGTGTCGGCCTTCATGTCGTTGTAGTAGCTACGAACCTGCGGGGCGAGCACGATGACATCGTACTGATCCATGATGGCAGTGTGCTGGCCATAGGCGCCTGCGGAGGAAGCGATGTTCTCTCCGGTCTGCGCGGCACCTTCCTTGATGGCATTGGCAAGCATGGCAGAGGTGCCGGCGCCGGCGCACAGGACGAGGACCTTCAGACCGTCGACATCCTTCTTAGCGGATGCATCGGCAGCGGGCTCGGGCTGATCGGCGACAGGCTTGCTGTCAGCGGCAGCGGCGGTCGGCTCGACGGCAGCGGTGGCCTGCTCGACAGCGGGCGCAGAGGTGCTGGCGGCGATGGTGGCAGCACCATCGGACTCGAGACCCAGCTCGGCGGCGCGCTCGGCTTCCTGGTCGCAGAGCAGCTTATCGTATGCCTTCAAGAACGGCAGGTAGATGATGGCGTCCAGCAAGATGATGATCGCGACAAATACCAGGGCGATAAGCTGGAAGTTCGTGGTGATGAAGATGCCGATGGGGGCAGGGGTAGCCCAAGGCACCACGAAGGAGAAGCCGTTCATGCCCACGTTGTCGATAAAGAACTTGGCAACACTCACGTTGACGCAGCCGGCGGCAACAAAGGGGATGAGCATGTAGGGGTTAAGGATCATCGGCGCGCCAAAGAGCAGCGGTTCGTTGACGGCGAAGGCAACAGGAACAATCGAGGCCTTGCCGACGGCTTTGAGCTGTTTGGACTTCATAAAGAGAATCAGCAGAAGCGGCACGATGAACGTGGCGCCGGTGCCGCCGAACTCACCCACGAGCGACATGTTAAAGGTGAGGGAGTGGGCGGGGTGGCCACCGGCCAGCAGAACCTGCAGGTTCTCGGCCTGGTTGGCAAGACGGATGGGGTCGATGCCCGGCTGGACAATCGAAGGGCCGTGGACGCCGATGAACCAGAAGAACGCGGTGGCCGCCTGAATAAGGATGAGTCCGGGGTAGGTCTCTGCCGCAGTGAAGAGCGGGGAGAGCAGCTTGATGAGCAGCTCGGAGAACGGAACGCCCATGAGGTTGCGCACGACGACATCGATGATGCCGCAGATGATGACGGCGCCGCCAAAGGGGATGATGTCGCGGAAGTTCTGAGCGATGGCGCCCGGGACCTCCTTGGGCAGCTTAATGGTCAAATCGCGCGAGACGCAGAATTTGTAGACCCAAACGGTAATGAACGCGGCGATATAGGCGGAGAACAGACCGCGCGTGCCCATGCTGGTGCAATCGAAGACCGAAAGCTCGGAGCCGTTGAACTTGGTGGTGAACTGCGTAACAGCGAGCAGCAGCATGCTGCACTGGGCGGCAACCATAGTGGAGCCGTCGTTGAGCACCTTGCCGGCGGGCATGCGACGGTTCATGGAAGCCGTGAAGTTCTTGGCGGTGGTGCCGGCAACCATGATGCCCATGACGCCCATGGTGAAGTTGTACAGCTTGTTGCACCAGTCGATGAGCGGCTGGGGCAGCGTGATGCCAACTACGCCGGGAAGGGTGGCGATCAGCAGAAAGATCGAAGAGGTGAGGACGATGGGCATGCACCCAAGGAATCCGTCTTTGATGGCCTGGAGGTAGATGTTCCTTGAGATCTTCTCAAAGAACGGTTGATGCTTTTCGAGCATCTTTACGATGGCGTCCATAGAGCTCCTTTGCTACTTGATGCGCGATGCATGTGGATGGAACTGGTCGTCGATGGATGGTCAGGACTGCCCGGAAACCTTCCTGTTTAAGGAAGGCGTTGCGAAATGACAACGTTGTCATTTCGTTAATGACAACGTAAGACATTTTTGGAAGAGCAACAAGGATATACGGGTGAGCGGTCGATATTGTCCGGTAAACGGTTGATTTGTCAGTCGGGCAGGTAGTGTATGCTAGAACGCAAAAAACAAGCGATGCAAAACCGACTGGAGAAGTAGTGGCAACGATGGACAAGAAAAATGTCTCAATGAATGATGTGGCAGTTGCCGCGGGCGTTTCTCTCAAGACGGTGTCGCGTGTGATCAACGAGCCCGATAGCGTGCGAGAGTCGACACGCGATAAGGTTCATTCGGCCATGGAGGCGCTCGGGTTTCGAGCCAACTTTGCCGCGCGTTCACTCAAGTTAGGCCGTTACGGGTGCATCGGCGTGGTGATGTTCCACTTGTCGGGCGGCGCCGTGGACATGATCGACGGTATCGCCGATGCCGCCGAAGAGCGAGGCTTTGCGCTCACGATGATTAAGAAGTGCGCAGCGGAGAAGATGACCCTTGCCGATGCGGCGCGCAGGATGTCGCGGCTGCCTGTTGATGGCATGATCTTCAACCTGCGTCAGATGGTCGATGACTTTGATACCTTTGAGGCTCCGAAAGACCTCAAGACGGTGATTATCACACCGATGGAGCATCCTACCTGCTCTACCGTCAGTGACGATCAAGAGGGTGGTGCGCGCATGGCGTGCGAGTACTTCTTAAATCGCGGGCATAAAAACGTGTACTTCGTCTCTGGTAAGAAAGAGTCGCTGTCGAGCCAGTGCCGTATGAAAGGTTGGCGTGCGGCACTCGAGGCGCGTGGCATTGAGCCGCCCGCGCCCCTGCAAGGCGATTGGAATGCGGATAGTGGCTATGCCGCGGGCCTTGTGCTTGCCGATAAGCCCGATTGCACGGCGGTCCTCGCTGCTAACGACTGCATGGCAAACGGCGTGATGATGGCTCTACGTGACAAAGGGCTCAGTGTACCCGACGACGTGTCCGTGATCGGCTTCGACGATGAGCTCTACAAGACGATACCTAATTCGATTCTGACGTCGGTGAAGTTTCGCCACCGCGAGCTGGGCATTCGTGCGCTTAACGAGGTCGTCGCAGGTTTGGAAGCCCCGAGCTCCAGAAGCCGTACGTTCGTCTCGGGCGTGTTGGTCGAGCGTTCCAGCGTAAAGGACCTGCGGGCGTAGACGTGCTCGGCCTGCTCGTCTAAATCTGTAACAGGTGGGACCCGAAAACTCGACTAGGTGTTATAGATTGAGATTTTGTCTACCCAGCCATCATCTTTGTCTCGATCTGTAACAGTTAGGAGTGAAATGACCAGCCAGGTGTTACAGATCTAGATTGATTGGATTGACCCATCTGTTTGTCTCGATCTGTAACATCTAAGCGGTCAAAAGCGGTCTACATGTTACAGATTGAGATTTTTGGCTTGGCCTGTGCGTTCACCTCGATCTGTAACAGCTGGGACCCAAAAACTCGGCTAGATGTTACAGATTAAGATGAACAGGAGGACGGGTGCGGTCTAAACAAAATGGCCCGCGCATCACGCATCGATGCACGGGCCATTTTTTTTTCTGCGAGCGGCAGGTGGCGTCAGCGTTTTATGCCTCGAGGTTTTCCTCGATCCAGGCGACGGCACCCTTGGGATCCTTAGTGAGGTCGATGTACTGTTTGCCCTTGGGCGACAGCAGCGTGATGCCCAGGCGGTCGGTGTCGGCCTTCATCTCGTTGTAATAGGTGCGAACCTGCGGAGCCAGGACGATGACGTTGTACTGGTCCATGATGGCGTAGTGGCTGCCGTAGGCACCGGCGTTGGCGGTAATGTCGATGCCCAGCTCGTCGGCGCCTTCCTTAAGCGCGTTGGCGAGCAGTGCAGAGGTGCCGGCGCCAGCGCACAGAACCAGAACCCTCAGATCCTTGCCCTTAAGGGCGGACGGAGCTGCGGAGGCCTCAGTGGCAGAAGCGGTCTCGACAACAGGAGCCTCAACGGCGGGGGCGGCAGCGGTCTTGACGGCCTTGGTCTCCTCGGCCTCTTCTTCGGCCAGGGTCTCGGCCTCCTGCTTGCACAGGACGTTGTCGTAGGCCTTGCAGAACGGGTAGTAGATTAAGAAGTCAACGACCAGCAGGACGACAACCAGGACCAGAGAGATCGGCTGGAAGTTGGTGTCGATGAAGGTGCCGATCGGTCCGGGGAGTGCCCACGGCATGGCATAGATAAAGCCGTTCATGCCCAAAAAGTCGATGAAGAACTTACCAATGAGGACGTTGGCCACGGGGGCAAACAGGAACGGGATCAGGAAGTACGGGTTGAGGATGATGGGCGCGGCGAACAGCAGCGGTTCGTTGACGGCGAACATCACGGGTACGACAGAGGCTTTGCCGACGGCCTTGAGCTGCTTGGAGCGCATAAAGAGCAGGAAGATGATCGGGACAATGAACGTGGCGCCGGTGCCGCCGAGTTCGCCGATGTAGTTACCGAAGTTCTCGGTCAGGGCGAGGGCGGGGTGACCGCCGGCCTGCAGCGTGGCGAGGTTGGTGGTGATGTTGCCAAACAGCGCGGCGTTGAGGGCAGGCTTAACGACCGAGGGGCCGTGGATGCCCATGAACCAGAACAGCGGGATCATGAACCAGATGAGGGCGAGGCCGGCGTAGGAATCGGCAGCGGCGAACAGCGGGCTCACCAGCGTGGAGATGACGTTGGCAAACGGGACGGCCAAGCAGGTGCGGCAGATAACGTCGATGACGGCGACAAACAGGATGGAGAAGCTGAAGGCGAAGATGTCGCGGAAGTTCTGGGCGATGGCGCCGGGGACTTCTTTGGGCAGCTTGATGGTGATGTCTCGCTTAATGCAGAAGGCATAGATGTTGACCGTGGCAAATGCGGCGACAAAGGAGCTCAGTAGGCCCTTGGTGCCCATGTTGTCGGTAAAGAACACCGAGACATCGGCGCCGTCGATCTTGGCACTCGTCTGGGTAACGGCCAAGATGAGCATAGCGCACATGGCGGCGACCATGGTGCTCGTGGCGTTGATGGCCTTGCCGGCAGGCATGCGGCGGTTCTTGGAGCCGGTCAGCGCGCTTGCGGTGGTGCCGGCGACCATGATGCCCACGACGCCCATCGTGAAGTTGTAAACCTTGTTGCAGAAGTTCACGACGTCGACGTTCCACCAGTCGGGCAGCGTAAAGCCGCCGACCGTGGCGACAACGCCCGGCAGGGTCGAAATAAGCAGGAAGACAGAAGAAGACAGGATGATGGGCATTGCTGCCAAAAAGCCGTCTTTAATGGCCTGAAGGTAGATGTTCTTAGAGACCTTGTCGAAGTACGGCTGACCTTTCTCCAAGAACTTAACGATCGATTCCATAGTTCACGCTCCTCTTTGCATGAAATCTTAATGGCATGGACGTTGAAAACCTATATGGTCTCCCGCTTGCTAAAAGCCCGGGTGCAGGCGGGGTCGGTCCCAGGGGGAGAGAGGGGAGCGGCTGGGTTTGTATCGCATAGGGCCGCTCCCCTCTCGGGGGAAAGCGAGGCGATGCGCTACTGCGCGTCCGCCATAGTGTCGGCGAGCTCCTTGTACCAGAGTGCCGACTGCTTGATGTAGCGTTTTTGCGTGTCGAAGTCGATGTAGAACAGGCCGTAGCGCTTGTTATAGCCGTTGGCCCACGAGAACTGGTCCTGCAGGCTCCAGATAAAGTAGCCCTGGACGTCGACGCCCTCGGCGCGCGCCCGGAGCACCTTCTCCATGTGCTGGTCGACAAAGTCGATGCGCTCGGGATCGGCGACGATGCCGTTTGCGTCGGGCTCGGGGTCCTTGTGGCCCAGGCCGTTTTCGGTGATATAGATGACGGGGAGGTTGGGATAGGTGGCGCTGATGTGCTTGAGCGTGTCGTAGAGGCCTTGCGGGTAGATGAGCCAATCCCAGTCGGTGGTGGGGATACCCGGCATATCGACCTGCTGCCCGACGCCCTTAAACTTAAAGCACGAGGTGCCCTTGTCTCCGGTGCCGTTAAAGCTGTTGGTGGACTCGCCATCGTAGGCGGCGATAAACGCCGACTGATAGTAGTTGAGGCCGAACATATCGTTGCGGGGCGCCGCCTTGGCGAGCTCTTCCATGTCGCTGTCCTCAACCGTAAGCGTGGCGTTGTTGGCACGCAGAATCTCGTTGATGAGTGAGAGGGTGCGCGCGGAGTAGTGACCCAGGAAGGCGCCGTCCATGATGAAGTCGGTGTAGAAGGCGTTGTACAGGTCGGCGGCGTGCTGGTCGGCGGGCGAGTCTGTGGCAGGATATGCCGGCGTCAGGACGTTGACCATGCCAATGCGTCCGCCCAGGTGCTCGGTCTCGTCAAGATCCTTATACAGGTTGACGGCGCGGGCGTGGGCAACGAGCTCGTTGTGCTGGCTCTGGATGCCGCTCGTCACATCAAAGTGATGGTTGGGCGGGAAGTTGCCTTGGATGTATTGGGAGTGCGAGAGGCTGATGAGCTCGTTGATGGTGAACCAATTCTTGACCTCGCGGAACTCGCGGAAGCAGAACTCGGCATAGCGCACATAGGCGTCGACGGTCTTGCGGTTGAGCCAGTCGCCCTGGTTGAACAGGGCGGCGGGGGAGTCAAAGTGATGCAGGGACACATAGGGCTCGACGCCATACTTTTTGCAGCAGGCGAACAGCTCGTGGTAGTGCTTAACGCCCTCGGCGAGGGGCTCGGCATCGTCGCCGTTGGGGAAGATGCGGGTCCAGGCGATGGACACACGGATGGCGTTGAGTCCATGCTCGGCAGAAAGGCGGATATCCTCCTCGTAGCGGTTGTAGAAATCACTGGCCGGGTCGGGCAAAAAGCGACCCTGGGCGACAAGGTAATCGTCCCACATGGTCTTACCCTTGCCTGCCACCTTCGTGGAACCTTCCGTTTGGTACGCGGCGGTTGCGGCGCCCCAAACAAAGCCCTTCGGCAGCTGCTGTACGCGGTTTAGCAAAGACATATGCATACACCCTCTCGTCTCGCTGTTCGATATTGTGCGTTTGCGCTCAGGAGGCTCCCTGGTTAGCGTTCAGCGGTGAAAAAGCCCGATAAACACTATCTTAAAATGATTAGAACCAAAATGAGCACGTGAACATTTGACAATGAGCACGTTAACATCCGGCTGGGATGTATAGAAACAAAACAACTTCAAACAGCCGCGAACGGTTGTATTTGTTCGGTAAGCGGTTTTGATTGACAGAAGTTTTCATGTTGTGGTATATGGCTCGGGTATCATGAGCACGTTATCGATGTATGTACGATGCGCCATGGGCGCGGGGAATAGTTGGGAAGCAGGTTAGCGTGGAAGGCATGGCTCAGCAGACAAGGAATGGTCATTCGGCGAGCGCGGCAGAGGTTGCGGCGCTCGCTGGCGTGAGCCGCCAGACTGTGTCTCGCGTGGTCAACGGTATGCCCAACGTGACGGAAAAGACGCGCAAGCGTGTGCTGGCCGCCATGGAAGAGCTGGGCTTTCGTCCCAATTTTGCTGGAGCGGCGTTGCGCGGCGGGTCGTATCGTTCTATTGGCCTGTGCATGTACAACATCACACGTGTCGGTAACCTGGCGACGCTCGAGGGTATCATGCAAGCGGCGCGCGAGCACGATTTTGCCGTCACTATGATCGAGATGGGCGGCGACAAGCCCTATACACTTGCCGATGCCTCGCGCCGCATGGTCGAGCGACCCGTCGACGGCATGATTCTCAACATGAACCGCATGGCTCCCGATTTTGAGGAGTTTGTTCCCCAGCCGGGAGTGCGAACGGTCATCCTGTCCATGTATGCGCATCCGCGCTGCACGACGATCGACTCCGACCAGTATGGTTCGTGCGAGCTGTTGACCAATTATCTGCTGGAACATGGTCACTCGAATATGCGGTTTGTGGCGGGTCCGGAAAACTCGATTTCCTCGCGTTTTCGTGAGGCCGGTTGGCGCGATACGCTGGGTCGTGCTCATGTCGATGCCGCTCCGATGCTGCGTGGCGATTGGAGTGCGGACAGTGGGTACGCCATGGGCGAGCGGATTGCGGCCGAGGTGCTTGCCGGCGGGTCGCAGGCGCCGACTGCCGTGCTTGCGGCAAATGACCAGATGGCGCTGGGCGTTATCGCCGCGCTCGAGAACGCGGGCCTGTCCGTGCCCGACGACGTGAGCGTGGTTGGTATCGACGACGCACTCGAGGGACTTGTTCCTCACAATCGGCTGACGACGCTGCGATTTGATTTGCGCGGTGTCGGTAAGCTTGCGTTTGAGGCGGCGATTGGAGAGAGCTCGTCTATCGAGGCGATTCATGTGCCGAGTACGCTGGTCGAACGCTCGACTGTTAGGGACATACGGGGTTAGGTCCTACTCCGTTTGTCTCGATTTGTAACAGGTAGACGGTCAAAAGCGGGCTACGTGTTACAGATTTAGATTCTTCGGAAAGAGCAATCCTGTTCGTCTCAATCTGTAACAGCTAGGACCAAAAAACTCGGCTAGATGTTACAGATCGAGACAAACGGCCCCCAGGCCGAACAAAAACAAAAGACCGGGGGCGGCGCGCCGTGTGACGTGCCGCCCCCGGCTGAGAAATGGGGACAGGTTATGTGAGCGGGGCAATTCCGCCAACCGCTAGTTGAAAGCCGCTAGTCCAGACGACGGGTCTGCGCCACGTGCTTATACCAGTATGCGCTTGCCTTGGGCGTGCGCTTCTGGGTTTCAAAGTCAACGTAGAAGAAGCCGTAACGCTTGTTGTAGCCATTGGTCCAGGAGAACTGATCCTGCAGGCTCCACAGGAAGTAGCCGCCCACGTTGACGCCCACCTCCATGGCCTTGAGCAACCAGCGCAGGTGCTGCTCGATATAGTCGATGCGCGGCTGGTCGTCCACAAAACCGTCCTTGTAGGGATCCTTGTAGCCCATGCCGTTCTCGGTGATGAAAATCTGCTTGTAGTTGGGGTAGCGCTGCTTAATGTAGACGAGCAGATCGAACAGGCCCTCGGGATAGATGATCCAGTCCCAGTCGGTGGTGGGGATGCCAGGCTTGTTCACATGCTCGCCAATACCCTTAACGCGCCAGCGGCCAGTGCCCTTCTCGCCCGTACCGTTGTGGTGCAGGTCGTTCTCGCCGTCGTAAGCCTTCAAGAAGCGGCACTGGTAGTTGTTAACGCCCAGGTAGTCGTTGTAGAGCGCGGCCTCGCGCATGATTTCCAGATCCTCGTCTAGGATCTCGATGGTGCCGCCCGAGACGGCAGCCAGGCGGTTGGCGCACTCGAGGGTGTCGGGCGCATAGTCGCCGCGGAAGGTGGCGTCGAGCAGAAACTGGTTTTGCAGCACGTGCTCGTTGTTGGCGGCCTTGATGTCGGCGGGGTCGTTCTCGTTGAGCGGATACTTAAACTCCAGCGACTGAATGACGCCGATCTTGCCCTTAAAGCCACCGTTGTGGAAGGCCAGTACTGCCTTGGCGTGGGCGAGCATCATGTTGTGCTCGCACTGGAAGGCTTCGGCCAGATGCGCCTTGACGCCACCGGGGAAGGTGCCCTCGATGTAGGTGTTGGAGGCGTCGGCCCAGATCTCGTTAAAGGTGAACCAGTAGGTCACCTGGTCGGCGTACTCCTTAAAGCAGAAGGTGGCAAAGTCCACAAAGGCATCGATGGTCTCGCGGTTGAGGAAGTCGCCCTTCTCAAAGAGGGGAAGCGGCGTATCGAAGTGGTGCAGCGTGACAAACGGCTCAACGTGGTGCTTGTGGCATTCGGCGAAGAGATCGTGATAGAACTGGACACCTTCGGGGTTGATTTCGCCGGTACCGTTGGGGAAGATGCGGCTCCAGGCGATAGAGAGGCGAATGCCGTTGATGCCAAACTCCTCGCACAGCTCCAAATCGACGGGGTACTGGTTGTAGAAGTCCGAAGCGGGATCGGGGGAGAAGCGCCCCTGGGCCTCCAGGAAGTCGTCCCAGGCAACCTTGCCCTTACCGTGAGTGCGGGTCTCGCCCTCTACCTGGTAGGCAGCGGTGGCGCCGCCAAAGACAAAGTCCTCGGGAAACTGCGCAGGCGGGTTGGTGACGCTAGCGGGGTTAACGGACATAATGATCCAATCGTCTAGATCGAAGGGCCAGCCGGCTGTGGATGGTCGGCTGGCCCTGGGCGTTACTTACTTCGAAAGCTGTTCACTCACGAAGGCGAGAGACTTGTCGCCGTTCTGGGAGAGCTCGATGTACTGCTTTCCGCGGCAGGCGACGCACTTGTTGCCCACGCGCTCGCAGTCCTTTTGCAGGTCGGCCAGGTAGCTGGCAGCCTGCGGGGCCAGGACGACCAGGTCAAAGTCGGGGAGCATGTCCACGTGGTTGCCATATGCCTCGGCAGCGGTTTCAAGATTGATGCCGCGCTCCTTGGCAGCCTTGGCCAGCGCGTTGGCGAGCAGGCCCGAGGTACCGCCACCCTGGCAGAGCACGAGTACGCGCTTGCCGTTAAGGTCGCTGGCGGTCGTTGCCTCGGCAGCGGATGCTGCAGAAGCGGCGGGCGCGTCGGACTTCACGGCCTCGGCAGCAGCGCCGGCGGCAACGCTCTTGGCATCGGCCTTGCCCTGGAAGGCATCGTTGAGCTTGGCGGCCTTCTCGGCGTTCTTGGCGGCGAGCTCCTCCTGGGAGATCTCGGCCTCCTCGGCGCACTTCTGGGCGTCATAGGCACGGAAGAACGGATAGTACAGAACGAAGTCGACGACCAGGATAAGGGCGAGCATCACAAAGGCGAGCGGCTGGAAGCCCAGGCCCATGATGGTGCCGATGGGGCCGGGGACGGTCCAGGGCAGGGTGTACATAAAGCCGTTCATGCCCAAGAAGTCGATAAAGATCTTGAGGATCCAGATGTTGGCGATCGGGGCAAAGACAAACGGGACAAAGAAGACGGGATTGAGCACGATGGGTGCGGCGAACAGCAGCGGCTCGTTGACGGCAAAGCACACGGGGACGATAGCGGCCTTACCAACGGCGCGCATCTCCTGAGACTTGGCCAGGAAGCAGAACATAAAGACCAGGACGAGCGTGGCGCCGGTGCCGCCCATGCAGACGACGAAGTACTGGGCACCCTGGGTCAGGACAGCGGAAGCGTGCTGGCCGGCCTGGAACGCAGCCAGGTTGTCGGTCATGTTGGCAACGAGAGCGGCGGCGATGGCGGGCTCGACGATCGAGGGGCCGTGGACGCCCACGAACCAGAAGAGGCTCATGGCGCCGTAGATCACAGCGAGGCCGATGTAGCCATCGGCAGCGGTGAACAGGGGCTGGAACACCTGGATGACACCCTGGGCAAAGCAGAAGCCAAAAGCAGCGCGGAAGACGATGTCAAAAACCCAAAAGACGGTGATGCAGACGGAGAAGGGGATGATGTCCTTAAAGGTCTGCGAGATGTTGGGCGGAACCTGCTCGGGCATCTTGACGGTGATGTTGCGCTTAATGAAGAACTTGTAGATGATGCCGGTCACAAACGCAGCGATGAAAGCGGTCAGCAGGCCCTTGGAACCAAGGTAGGTGGTGTTGAAACCGCTGGCAGCGTCCGTGGCGATGGTGTCGCTCGAAAGGAGCAAGAAGCCGATGATGGCTGCGCACATGCACGAGATGAAGTTGATCTGGTTGTTCTTGGGCAGATCGCGGTTCTGAGCGTCGGCGAAGTGCTTGGCCGTGGTGGCGGCGCAGGCGATGGCCAGGATGCCCATGGAGTAGTTGTAGCACTTCCACAGGGCGTTGTTGATGTCATCGGGCCAGTAGAAACCCCAGATGTTGGGGACCGAGGCTACCAGGCAGAAGATGGACGAGAAGATGATGATGGGGATGACGGAGATAAAGCCGTCGCGGATCGCCTTGAGGTACTTGTTGCGGGCGATCGCGTTGAAAAAGGGCTGGCCCTTTTCGATGATGGCGATGAGTTGCTCCATGCAATGCTCCTAAGAGTCGGTGGGTTAGCAACGATGGTAGCTTTTGACGTTCGGTTGCCAAAATGTTGACGTTGCCATTTTGCGACACAAAAAAAGACGCGAACCGGTGGTTCCTGTGCCTGCGAACCGTCGATTCCTTATGCGTAAACGTTTGAGCCGCCCGGTGGCTCTGTGTTTGCACAATGGCAACGTTAACATTTGGTCGACAAAAGCCGTTCGGGGAAGCAAAAATGTCGGTGAACGGTAGGTTTTGGGTGGTGAGCGTATGGTGGGGGAGGCGTTGGATATACTTGAAGGCGTTAAAAATGACTGCGCAAGGTGCCACCAATGGCATCGTTGACATAGAAAGATCGACCTATGGCCGCTGTTAAAAAATCGGTATCCGTCAAGGATGTGGCACGTCTCGCGGGCGTCTCGGAGCAGACAGTCTCGCGTACGGTGCACGATTCGCCCAGCGTACGCCCCGAGACCAAGGAGCGCGTGCGTGCCGCCATGCGCGAGCTGGGGTATCGCCCCAATTTTGCCGGTCGATCGCTGCGCCGTGGCAAGTTTAAGACCGTCGGCGTTGCCATGTTCAACATTACCGGTACCGGCAACCTCGACCGTATGGAGGGCTTTGCCGCCGCGGCTGACAAACATGGCTATGCCATCACCCTCACTAAAGTAGACGGGCATCCGTATACCCTCGAGAGCGCATCGTCACGCATGAGCGCACTGCCAGTGGACGGTATGGTTGTGATCATGAATCGCATGCCGGCGGACTTTGGCACCTTCGAGCCGCTACCTGGCATGCAGACGGTGCTCGTTACCATGCTGGAGCACCCGCTCTGTTCAACGGTCGATAACGACCAGTTCGATTGTTCGCGCCAGGTGGTCGAGTATTTGCTGGGGCAGGGACACAAGACTGTGCACTTTATCTCGTGCCCCGAGCGCTCGCTTTCGGGCATGCGGCGCGAGGAAGGCTGGCGTGAGACATTGCGCGCGCATGGCATTGAGCCCCCGCAGCTCGTGCGCGGCGACTGGACGGCACAGAGCGGATATGCCGCCGGTCAGGCTCTGGCGGACGATCCGACCTGTACGGCCATCTATGCCTCCAACGATGCCATGGCATATGGCTGCATTCGCGGGCTCGAGTCGCGTGGAAAGCGCGTGCCCGAGGACGTGAGCGTGGTGGGTGTTGATGACAGCCTGGGCGATATCGTGCCCGATTGTCGCCTGACTACGGTGCGCTTTGACAACAAGCGCGTCGGCATGTGGGCGGTTGACAAGATTGCCGGCGCCGAGGGCGTTGAACCCGGTGTGGAGCACATGCTGTTTCCGGGCGTGCTCGTCGAGGGCGATACGGTACGCGATTGGCGCTAGAGCGCGGGTCTGTTTGGGTTTCCGCTAATTGTGTTCGATATTGTTCAGATTGGTTTAAAAGCCGTTCACGGGCGAAAAATGACCGTTCATAGCTCGAAATTACGTTTTGCGCTGTTCTTTTTTGTTTGAATGTTATTGTTTCTGACATACACAACGCAGCGCGTATGCCCGGACGCGATGCTCTCCATTGGTTCATATGTGAAAGGAACGCAACATGGCAACCAAAGAAGAAATCTCGATGGTTGGATTCGAGATTGTCGCATACGCAGGTGACGCCCAGACCGATCTGCTCGCAGCGCTCGATGCTGCTCGCGAGGGTGACTTTGAGAAGGCCGAGCAGCTGCACAAGGATGCCAGCGATGCACTCATCGGTGCCCACGACACGCAGACCAAGCTGCTTTCGCAGGAGGCCGGCGGCGGCGAGATGGAGATGACCTTCATCATGGCCCATGCTCAGGATACCCTCATGACTACCATGATTCTGGAGAAGCAGGCCCGCTTTACCATCGATGCCTACAAACGCATTGCCGAGCTCGAGGCCAAGCTCGCCTAACGAGCCCTCGCAACCAAGTCCCCTTCCAAAAGCCCTGCCGCTACCCGCAGCAGGGCTTTTTCTGTCCTCCTCCCCGCAGCTCATCCCGAGATAGTCATTGGGGACGTTCTTAAACGACTAGTCATTGGGGACAGTCTTGGTGCGCTCCGTTCGTCCTCCCGTTCGATTTTTGCTCGGTGGGTATACTTCCTTTCGCATTAAACGCCGGACTGAGGAGGTATCCAAATGCCGGATAACGGGTCAATACAAAAAAGAGGCGCGCACGAGATGGCTCATGGGCGTCCTGTCCAGATAACCGAGCACACGACGGTAACCGAGCTGCAGCCCAGCCTGTCCGATGTCGTGTGCGCAAACAAAAAGCTGCAGATTGGCTTTATCGTTGCGCTCGTGGTCTTGGCGCTGCTGTCGGGCTTTGTAGCTCGTCCGCATTTCGCCGATACCAAAACTTGGGACTCCACCATCGAGGTCATCGATCAAAAGAAGGGCAACGTTTTGGCGCTCACGGCTTCATGCGTTGCTCTATCTGCGGGTATTACGGCGCTGCCGGGTGATACGGGAACGCCGGTTGCCGAGCAGCTCGCACAGCTTTCGGGCAACCTTGGTATTGTGCTTGCCGTGCTCTACCTAGAGAAATACCTGCTAACCATTTTGTGGTCGGTTGGCCTGGGCATCTTAATCCCGTTTGCGTTGGTGCTCTTTGCGGTGTCGCTCGGCATTCACGGGCGCTGGAGCACGAGCGCTGTCCTGCGCCGTGTGGCGACGCGCGTGCTGGTGGTTGCCGTGATCGGCATGGCGCTCGTGCCCGCGAGCGTATGGGTGTCGCAGAAGGTCGACGAAACGTATCGCGTAAGTATTGAGCAAGCTGAGCAAAAGGCTGCGGACGCTGCGGATGCGGCCGACACCACGGACAAGTCAGCCGAGACCAGCTCAAAATCGAACAAGAAAAAATCCGAGACCACGGAGTCCAAAAACGTGCTCGAGCAGTTGACTGATGGGGCATCGAGCCTTGTTACGTCGGTGACCAGCGGCGCCAAGCAGATGACCGATGAGATCGTGCGGCAGGTGACCGATCTGATTGAAGGTGTCATCGTGATGATCGTGACCTCGTGCGTTATCCCGCTGCTGGTGCTCGTGGCGTTCCTGTGGCTGGGCCACGTGCTGCTGGGGATCGATATTTCCGGCCCGGCGAACTATTTGACGGGTCGTTTCTTGAGCGCTCCTTCCAAGCACGCCAAAAAGGGTGGGCAGTCTGAGTAGGCGGCAAAGCGATCTTTGGAAAACCAACCGTAAGAAGGGCGGCCGAGATGCGTTCTCAGCCGCCCTTTTTGTTTGTTGAATACGTGACAAGCCGGGCATTCCCTGAATCCAAACGGTCAGCAATCATCCGTGAACGGTATTTGTTCAAAAAAGAACAAAGATAAACAAATAGTTGTTGCAGGTACTGTTCGAATGTGTTCAAATAAACATGAACAGTGAAGAACCGCGCATTCAGATGCCCGGACCTGAACGCGATTCAACACTTCCAAACAGAAACTACGCACCTGCGTATCTCTCAAGGAGGATGTCATGAGGGTTGTAATCGCTTCCGATGCCGACGGTATGTCGATGAAGGAGTCCATCAAGGAGATGCTCATCGCCGACGGTCACGAGGTCGTCGACTATTCCGAGACCCCTGCCGCGGACTTTGTCGATTCCGCGACCGCCGTTGCCAAGGACCTGCTGGAGCACAAGGATTCCCAGGGCTTCGCATTCGATAAGTACGGCGTCGGCTCCTATATGGCCGCCGTCAAGATTAAGGGCATGGTCGTCGCCAACATTTCCGACGAGCGTTCTGCCTACATGACCCGCGAGCACAACGGCTCGCGCATGGTCACCATGGGCCCGGGCGTTGTGGGCACCGAGGTCGCCAAGAAGATCGCCCGCGAGTTCCTGCGCGCCCAGTACGCCGGCGGCCGTCACCAGATCCGTGTCGACATGCTCAACAAGATGGCCTAACGAGAGCCACCGAGAACTCGAACTTCTACCTCAACTTGTGAATTCAGACGAAAGGACGTTCTGATGAAGAAGACCATCGCAATCGGTTGCGACCATATCGTTACGGACGAGAAGATCTATCTGGCCGACCGCCTGGAGCAGGCTGGCTACAAGGTGCTCGACTGCGGCACCTACAGCCACACCCGTACGCACTATCCCATCTACGGTAAGGCCGTGGGCGAGGCTGTTGCCAGCGGCAAGGCCGACTTTGGCGTGGCCCTGTGCGGCACCGGCATCGGCATCACCAACGCCGTCAACAAGGTTCCCGGCGCCCGCTGCGCCCTGGTCCGCGACATGACCTCTGCCCTGTATGCCCGTCGCGAGCTCAACGCCAACATCGTGGGCTTTGGCGGCAAGATCACCGGCGAGTTCCTGATGGCCGACATCATGCTTGCCTTCCTGGAGGAGCCCTACGAGAAGACCTCCGAGCACGATGCCCTGATCGCCAAGATCGATGCCTGCAATAAGGCCGACGCCGAGGCTCAGGCCGACCCGCACTTCTTTGACGAGTTCCTCGAGAAGTGGGACCGCGGCGAATACCATGATTAGCGGGTATCCGGCGTAATTAACTAGTCCGTTGACGGCTCGCGTTTCTGTGAGGGGGCGCGGGCCGGTTTTCTATCAGCCCTATTGACTTGGCGGGCTGTCGTAAGAAAGGGAAGGCTCCTATGGAGTTTGTTCTTGATAGCGGTTCTATCCGCGTAGCACTGAGCACGGCGGGCGGGTCGTTCACTTCTATTGCGGCCAACGGCCGTGAGTACTTGTGGCAGGGTGATCCGGCGGTCTGGTCGGGGCAGGCGCCCATTTGTTTCCCGATCTGCGGCGGCCTTCGTGACGGTCGCGCAATGACCATGGGCGGCCGCGAGGTTAAGCTCGCCCGTCACGGCTTTGCTCGCAAACAGGAGTGGAAGCTCGAGGAGCAGGGCGACAACATGGTCGCGCTGAGCCTAAGCTCTGCCGACCATGCCGAGTTGCTCGAGCAGTACCCGTATCCGTTTAAGATCGTTGCTCGTTACACGATCGATGCGGCTAAGGTGGCCGTGTCGTACGAGGTGACCAATGAGGGCACCGAGGACATGCCGTTCTTTGTGGGTGGCCACCCTGGCTTTAAGTGCCCGCTTGACGAGGGCGAGTCCTATGACGACTACGAGCTCCATTTTGATCAGCTCGAGGCCGCCGAGCTCTGTACTGCCGTTCCTTCGACGGGTCTGATTGATGTTGAGCATCGCAGCAAGAACCCCATGATCGACCAGAACCTGCCGCTGACCCACGAGCTCTTCGACTTCGCGGAGACCATCTTTGACGTGCTCGAGAGCCGCGTGGTTACGCTGACCAAGAAGACCGAGGACAAGGGCGTGCGCCTGACGTTCCCCGATATGCCGTACCTGATTGTGTGGAGCAAGCCCGAGGGCGACTTTGTGGCCGTGGAACCGTGGGGCGGCCTGTCCACCTGCTCCGACGAGGACGATATTCTGGAGCACAAGCGCGGCTGCCTGGTGGCCAAGCCGGGGGAGACCGTCACCCGCGGCTTTGAGATCGAGATCCTTTAACGAGCTATCGTATGTTTGGGGCCGCGCGTGTCGTGCCCCGGAAACAGGAGTTCAATATGATTCTGACCGTTACCATGAACCCGTCGATTGATACGCGCTATCAGCTCGATAAGCTGATCATCGACGATGTTAACCGTGTGACGCCCGAAAAGACCGCTGGCGGCAAGGGCCTCAACGTGAGCCGTGTGCTGCTGCAGTTGGGCGACGATGTGCTCGCGACCGGTCTGCTCGGCGGTCACATGGGTGCCTATATGGCCGAGCTCATGGATGCCGATGGCGTCAAGAACGACTTTGTGCCCATCGCTGGCGAGACACGCATCTGCCTGAATATCCTGCACGAGGGCAACCAGACCGAGCTGCTGGAGAGCGGCCCGCAGATCGCCCCGGCCGAGCTCGAGGCCTTTACGGCCAAGTTCGCCGAGCTTGCAGCGAAGGCGGACGTTGTGACGCTTTCGGGCTCGCTGCCGCGCGGCGTCGATGCCGGCTACTATGCCGAGCTCGTCAAGATCGCTGAGGAGGCGGGCGCCAAGGTGCTGCTCGATACCTCGGGTGCATCGCTGGAGGCCGCGCTTGAGTCCGACGCTAAGCCTGAGCTCGTAAAGCCCAACCTGACCGAGATTAACGGCCTGCTGGGTACGTCCTTTACGACTGATGATGTCGATGCCCTGCGCGAGGCGCTCGCCGCCGATGGCCGCTTTGCCGGTATTCCCTGGGTTGTCGTTTCGATGGGCGCTGCCGGTTCGGTGGGCTTCCATGAGGGTCGCGCGTTCCGCGCCAAGACGCCCGCGATTGCGGCTGTGAACGCTACGGGTTCCGGCGACTCGACCATCGCCGGCTTTGCGCATGCCATTGCTGCCGGCGCCGACGACGTCACGGTGCTCAAGACCGCCAATACCTGCGGCAAGCTCAACGCCATGGATCCCAAGACCGGCCACCTGGTCATGGACCGCTGGGACGAGGTCTACAACAGCGTTGTCGTGACTGAACTCTAGGGTTACGGCGTTTTACCAAACGCCGAAACGGCTCGACGCTACAAACGCCCCTAAGCGGCAATCTGACGTTCAATCGTCGGGCATGACCAGAAGGTCAATGCCCTCCTCTTTCACGTCACCTTGCTCGCTTAGGGGCGTTTTCGCTGTCGTTGCCAAAACATCGACGTTGCCCTGGTCGCAAGTAGTCGTTGGGTGTTCCTATAGTTTTGTCAACCGTCGGGGCTACTCCCGGTAGGGCACCCG
>CATXXF010000024.1 GCA_958403395.1 uncultured Collinsella sp. | reverse complement strand
ATAGTATTCTGCGGAAGATCTACCTCTCGCTTGTCTCGGTGGCGGACTTGCCGGGCTGGTCATCGTAGGCGTATTTGCTGTACACGTTGACCTCCCACTGCTTTTTTTCGACCTTTGCCACAGAATCCAGGATGAATCCGGTTGCAAGGCTCAGACCACAGAGGAACAAAAACGATGCAGCAAGCATGGCAGTGGGGAAACGCGGGACCAGGCCGGTCTGAAAGTACTCAACAAAGATAGGAATGCCCAAAACCAGGCCGATAATCGCGAATAGAAGCGCGACGAGGCTGAAGAACTTCAGCGGGCGGTAGTCCTTGAACAGCGTGCCGATCATCGCAACGACTTTAATGCCGTCGCTCACGGTATTGAGCTTGGACTCGGAGCCTTCCGGACGGTCGCGGTACTCGATGGGCACGTCTTTGATGCGCCAGCGGTGGTCGACGGCGTGGATCGAGAGCTCGGTTTCGATCTGGAAGCCCTCGGAAAGCACAGGGAAGGTTTTAACGAACGGACGGCTCATGGCGCGGTAGCCGGTCATGACATCATCGAAGCTGTAGCCATAGATCCACTTGATCATGGCGCGGACCAGATTATTGCCAAAGCCGTGGAAGGCACGCTTGTTCTCCTCGGCGTAGGTGCCGTTGGAAAGGCGATCGCCTACGGTCATGTCGGCCGTGCCGTTAAGGATGGGCTCGCAGAGGGCCTTGGCCGCCTCGGCGGGGTAGGTGTCGTCTCCGTCGACCATCAGGTAGCAATCGGCGTCGATATCGCGAAACATCTGGCGGCACACGTTGCCCTTTCCCTGACGGGGCTCAAAGCGGACTGTGGCGCCGTGCTCGGTGGCAATGCGTGAGGTATCGTCCGACGAGTTGTTGTCATAGACATAGACCGTCGCCTGCGGAAGCTCGCGGTGAAAGTCATCGATGACTTTGCCGATCGTGAGCGCTTCGTTGTAGCAAGGGATGATGACGGCGATGGATTCAGAATTCACTTAATGCTCCTTATACATTCAATCCTAGAAAGTATAGCCGTTTGGGCCTGGCATCCTAAGATGTGGGTTAGTTCTCCAGTTTTGTTGCGCGAATCGTTTGCATGGCCGTCGGGTCTATACTGTTCGTTTGTCAACGATTACGAGTAAAGGAGTTGCATCCGTGTCGGATCAGACAAAGCAACAAGAAACTCGCAGTCTGCCTGCGACGTTTGCTAAGAACGAATTTGAGAAGGACGCGTTTATCCTTCGTCAGCTGGTTACCAAGGATTTTAAGATCAAGTATCGCCGTAGCGTTCTGGGCGTCGCATGGTCGGTGCTCAACCCGCTGCTGATGATGATCGTCATGGCCATCGTGTTCTCGACGATTTTTGGCCAGGGCCGCAATGGCTCAATGACGCCCGAGATGTACCCGCTGTACTTGATCGTGGGTAACATTACCTTTGCCGTCATGTCTGAGTCTACTAACCAGGCCCTGACGTCGATCGTGGGCGCTGCCCCTCTGCTCAAGAAGGTTAAGGTGCACCGCTGGGTTTTCCCGGTGCAGAAGGTGCTCTTCTCGCTGGTCAACTTTGCCTTCTCGCTGGTCGCCGTCGCCATCGTCATGCTGTGGTTCCGCGTTATGCCTTCTTGGCACCTGATTCTGCTGCCGGTTTGCCTGCTGCTGCTTATGTGCTTCTGCATGGGCCTGGGCATGATGCTCTCTGCCCTTACGGTCTTCTTCCGCGACGTTATGCATCTGTGGAGCGTCGTCATTACGGCGTGGACTTACATTACGCCCATCTTCTGGACGACTGACTATATTGCGCAAATGCCGCATCTCGTGCGTATCTTGATGTATGCGAACCCCATGTTCAACTACCTGCAGTTTATGCGCGATATCTTCCTGTTCCAGACTACGCCCTCGCTTATGACGTTTGGTATGTGCGTCGCTTGGGCGGTTCTTGCGCTTATTATTGGCTATACCGTGTTCCATAAGTCCGAGCGCAAATTTATCCTCTACATCTAAGGAGTGCTGTGATGACTGAATCTGTTGTTGATTACAGCGAGCAGCCTCTGGCTGTCGAGGTCGACGACGTCACCATGATCTTTAACATGGCGTCCGAGTCGCTGACCAACCTCAAGGAGTACTTCATCAAGCTTGCCAAGCATGAGTTGTTCTTTGAGGAGTTTAGGGCGCTTAAGCATATCTCGTTTGATATTCATCGTGGCGAGGTCGTGGGTCTGGTCGGCACCAATGGCTCCGGCAAGTCTACGATGCTCAAGATTATCGCTGGCGTGCTTGAGCCAAGCGAGGGCAGCGTTAAGGTGCACGGTAACATCGCGCCGCTGATTGAGCTTGGTGCTGGCTTTGACCCCGAGCTGACCGCCCGCGAGAACATCTATCTGAACGGCGCCCTGCTCGGCTATACCAAGGAGTTCATCGATGCCAACTTTG
This sequence comes from uncultured Collinsella sp., assembly GCA_958403395.1. GTDB lineage: Bacteria > Actinomycetota > Coriobacteriia > Coriobacteriales > Coriobacteriaceae > Collinsella. The sequence continues at coordinate 28,218 of CATXXF010000024.1, read as the reverse complement.
ACGGCATTATCGAATTCGCTGAGCTGCAGAACTTTGTCGATATGCCGCTCAAGAACTTCTCCTCGGGCATGGTGGCGCGTATCGCCTTTGCAATCGCGACGATTACCGAGCCCGATATTCTGATCGTTGACGAGACGTTGTCCGTCGGTGATGTGTTCTTCCAGCAGAAGTGCGAGGCCCGCATCCAGCACTTTATCCAGAGCGGCGAAGTGACGGTTCTGTTCGTTTCGCACTCCATGGAGCAGGTTGAGCGCATCTGCCAGCGTGCCGTTTGGATTGAGAAGGGTGACCTTCGCATGGACGGCCCGGTCAGTGAGGTCTGCAAGGCGTACCGTGAGCAGTTCAACTAGGTTATAATTACTTACGCTTGGCCGAATTGTTTGGCTGGGCGTGCGGTTATTTGCTCCATTAGCTCAGTTGGATAGAGCAGGGGACTTCTAATCCCAAGGTCGACGGTTCGAATCCGCCATGGAGCACCATCGTTTATTAAGCCCAGACCGCTTGGTGGTCTGGGCTTTTTCACATGCCGGTGTTCTTTATTCTTGCCGGGTATACGTTTAGGCCGAAGCCGTGGCGTGAGCTGCTGTTGTGCTGCTGATGTGGATTGGTTATACGGCGCGCCTAAGGGGGCTGGAGCCGAGCGTGAGCGAGCCTCTGCTGTTTATTGGAGCCGGTGTTGCTTGGCTTGTCCTTGCCGCGCTGAGTGGGGTGAGCTTTCGAGCCGCCGCGTGGATGGGTTTTTGGTTGCGACAGTTGCCGCTCTTGCCGGTAGCTACTGCGTGTGCTGGGTTTCGATGGCGTTGGAGAAGTTGAAAGACGTGCCGGTTTTGGGGTCCTTTGAGCGAGCGCTCGTGTTCTGCGGACAGGCCAGTCTTGCCATCTTTGCAATCCACGCGGTCGATTGGTTTATTCCTTGGCAGACCATGCCTCTGCTTATGACGCTGCCAGCATCGTGGCTCTTTGCGTCGATTGTGCGCCGCAGGTGCGACATAGGGTTGGTGTACGTGATCAAGAAGGCGTAACAAAAACGGGGAGGACCAACTTGGCCCTCCCCACTATATCTAGTCTGTCTAGTCTGCCTTCAGGCACTCGGGCAAGACGTTTGCAACTGCATTCATCGCCTGCGGCCTCAGGTACTGCTCATTGAGCTTTGCCTTTCTGTAGGCGTAGCGAGTGTCTGCCGAGTACTTGATCAATACGTCGGTGAAGAATCGTTCCCAGCTTAGGTAGTCGCGGCTTTCGATATAGCTCGAAGGATCCTTGAGGATTTTTGGAATGTCGTTACTGGGAATGAGGCCAGATTGCAGAAGTGTCCACTCGAATGATTCCGGGAGGAACAAGCGAACGTTCTTGTAAACGCGCTGTCCGAGCACCTTTTCGATGTAGGGACCAAACGCTGCGCCGTCTCCAATGGCAAGAACGTTTTGCTCGGGGCATTCGTGAATTGTCCGCTTTAGATTTGCTACGCCGGTGGCGGTATAGCAGGGGATTCCGAGCCGGTTGCAAAGAGCGTCGTAGAATTGATAGCCAGATTTGCTATCCTCGACAACTACGGCGTCGGGTACCTCGAATCCAACATTTAGATCCTGATACAGCATGCTTGCCGTGTGGTCATATAGCGGCTTGGTCACCGAGTAGAAGCGCCTGTCGCTCTTGCGGCCATTGATTGTTTTACTCGTCGTGTTGACTAACTTCAGGATCTCATCAACGCTGTAGGGGAGCTCGTTGGCATCGCGACGAGATATCAGAACAAAATAGTTGGACGAGCCGTTTACGGTTTTGGCGAAGTCCTTTGAGTAGATAAACTCGTTGCCCTCATCTAGAAAGACGATTGAATCTTCGATGATCGAAAGCTCGCGCTCCCAGCGTCTGCCGGAAAGCGTTTCACAAGGCACGTCGCAGCTGAGTGCAACGCCGCTTTCCGGTCCTCGGTCGTTGTAGTCGCGAATCATCGAGATGAGCGTCGTTTTGCCCGTGCCGCTGTTGCCGCGGATGAAGGAAATATTGCGTTTAAAGGTGAGCGTGTATTTGACTTTTGCGCGCTCCACGACAACGGTGTGTGATCCTTTCATTACTCATCAACATCCAGAAAATCATTGGTGGCACCGACGAACTCCTGCATGTTCCTGACGATGCGGCCGTCGTTATTGATGCGAATCTCAAAACGCTTCCAGGGAAATTTCATGATGTGGTAAAGGGTCACCAGCACATCCTGCTCTTTGCCAATTTTGAGCAGCCAGCGGGCGCAGTTATCTCCGCAAGTGGATGCATTGAACACCATGTTTGGTAGATTGCGCACCAGCAGCAGCGTCTTAACGCCGCCGGACAGTTCGAGTGGGGTGATCGAGCCCAGCTGCTTGCTTACGATGTTGTGGGGGCCGATGAGCTCTGATCCGTCCACGCTTTTAATGATCTGTGCGGCCATAGGGTCTTCGAACCATGAGTCCAAGTATGAGTTCCTAAAGTAGGTCTCGGTATCGTAGATGGAACCGGGGTAATCTCCCAGATGGATGCTTAGCATGCGAGTCTCCAGACGTTTTGTGGCTGCAACGATTATATGCCAGTAATAAAGTGCCGCCAGTAGCGAGGTTGCTGCTGGCGGCACTGGCATTACTGGCGTGCGAATCGGGGTTGATGGATTTGCGCGCGAGACTACTTTTCGAGTCGTTCCCTCAACAGCTCTAGCGCATGTGCGTAGCCCTGCAGGCCCTCACCGGTGATGGTGGCGAAGCAGGCCAGGCGGGCGTAGCTCACCTGGCGGAAGTCCTCGCGGGTCTCGACGGCGCTGATGTGGACCTCAACGGCGGGGATGGCGACGGCTTTGAGGGCATCCAAGATGGCCACGCTCGTGTGCGTGTAGGCCGCCGGGTTGATGACGATGCCGTCGACCTTGCCGTAGGCCTCCTGGATCTTGTCGACGATGCTGCCCTCGTGGTTGGACTGGAAAACCTCGATCTCGTCGAAGCCCTGTGCGGCGCCCGCTTCATGGCAGATCTGCGCTAAGCGGTCGTAGTTGTCGCTGCCATAGATGCCCGGCTCGCGAATGCCGAGCATGTTGAGGTTGGGGCCGTTAATGACGAGTGCTTTCATGATTGCTTCCTTTGCGGTTGAAAAACCACCACAAAGGTGCCTGTCCCCTTTGTGGTGGTTTTGGTTAGAGGGCGGGTGGGAGGGTGTCGAGGAGGGCTTGGGCGGTGTTGGCGGCGCAGTCGCGTGAGTCGATGATGTAGTCGGCCCAGGCGCGGTAGCGCGGCATGCGCTGTTCCGCCAGCTTTTCGATGCCGTCGCGGGCGGTGATGGGGCGGCCCTTGTGGGCGAGCTCTTCGAGCTTGCGGTTGAGCATCACGATTTGGCTGTTCTGGTGCAGCAGCGGATAGTTCTCGTCACGCGTGACTATGCCGCCGCCGGTTGAGAGCACCAGGCCGCTGCGCTTGGAGATGTCGGCCAGCGCCGCCGTCTCCTGCTCGCGGAAGGCCGCCTCGCCGCGCTCGACGATATAGTCGGCACAGGGCATGCCCAGACGCTTCTCAAGCGCGGCGTCCAAGTCGATGTGCTCGCGACCCGTGAGCAGGGCGATCTGCTCGCCCACGCGGGTCTTGCCCGAACCCGGCATGCCGATCAGGGCAATGTTTTGCTCGCGGCGGGACAGACGCTCTGTTACGTCCAAGATGCGCTTGCGCGGGGTGACTTGGCCGGTATAGCGCTCGACGGCCTGTGCCGCTTGGGCCACGAGCATCAGCAGGCCGCCGATGCAGGGGATACCGCGGCGCTCGGCCTCGAGCATCAGGCCCGTGCGGGCGGGGTTGTAGACAATGTCGATAACGCCTTCGAGCGCATCGAGCCCTTCGAGCGTGCAAGGCGCGTCGGGGCAATGGGGGAACATGCCGGCGGGCGTGCAGTTGACGAGTAGGGCGGCGTCGAACTGCTGCGCGATGTTGCCGTAGTTGACCTCGCTCGTGCGGCCCACGGGCACCACGGTGGCGCCAAGGTCGCCGAGCACCATGCTTGCCGTGGTGCCGGCACCACCGGTAGCGCCAAGCACGAGGACCTTCTTGCCGGTAACCTCAACCCCCAGCTCCTCGACCAGGCACTGAAAACCAAAGTAGTCGGTGTTGTCGCCGCGCAGGCGCCCGTCGGGCAGGCGCGTGATGGTGTTGACGTTGCCCATGCGCTCGGCGAGCGGGCTCAGCTCGTCCAGGTACTCCATGACGGCGCGTTTGTAGGGGATGGTCACGTTGGTGCCTTCCCACTCGTTGCCGGTCATAAAGGCCGCGAGGTCCTCGGGCTCGCGCTCAAATCGCACGTACTCAAGCCCAGCGAGCTCTTTGTAGATGGTCGGGGTGTAGCTGTGGCCCAGCACGCGGCCCAGTACGCCGTAGGGGCGGGTTGCGTCGGTATCGGTCATCTAGAGCACCTCCGTGTAGCTGCCAAAGTAGGTGAAGCTTTCACACACGTCGTCGATCGAATCGAGCAGGTCGTCGAGGGCCTTGCTGCCAAAGGGGCAGTCCAGGTCAAAGTAGAACATAAACTCAAAGTCACGACCGGGGATGGGGCGGCTCTCGAGCTTGATGAGGTTGATGTTGAGTGCGTAGAAGCGCTCGAGCACGCGATAGAGGGCGCCCGGCTCGTTGGCCGTGGTGATCATGAGCGAGGTACGGTTGGCGCCGGGGTAGACGCGCGGCTCGCGGCTGATGACGACAAAGCGCGTGTAGTTGTTGTCCGAGTCTTGGATATTGGGCTCCAGCACCTCGAGGCCATACAGCGTGGCACAGCTGCGCGAGGCGATGGCGGCGACGTCGGTGCGCTTGGAGTTGGCGACCATCTCGGCCGACATGGCCGTGTTTGGGTACTTGGTGGCGTGCAGGTCGTGGGACTCGATAAAGCCGGCACACTGGGCAATGGCTTGGCCGTGGCTGTAGACCTCGCGCACGTCGGCGAGCTTGGTGCCGGGCTTGACGAGCAAGTTGTGGTCGATCTTGAGGCGAAGCGAGCGCACGATGTGGAAGTCGAACTGGGCGAGCAGGTCGTAGACGGCGTTGACCGAGCCGGCGGTGGAGTTTTCGATGGGCAGCACGCCAAACTCGCAGAAGCCGTCGCGCACGGCGCGCATGACGCCCTCGAAGGTCTCGAAGAACGCGATGTCGGGTACGTCGAAGAGCTTGCACGCGGCGATCTGGCTATAGGCACCTTCCACGCCCTGGCAGGCGACGGAGGCCGTTTGAGGGAAGGGCGTGTCAAAGGCTGCAGCCGTGGCGTGGGCCTTTTGCGAGACGGTGATGCCCTTGAGCTCGTTGATGTAGCGCTGCTGCTCGGCCTTGCTCATGCTCATGAGGAGACGGAACAGGGCGATGGTCTGTGCCTCGTAGCGTTCGGGCGCGCGGCTGGCGAGGTTGTTGAGCTTGGAGCGCTCGCGGGCGGGGTCGAAGACGGCCTTGCCCATCTCGATTTTTGACTTGGCGACCTCGGTGGCAATGTCCATGCGCTCGACAAAGCTGTTTAGGAGCGTGGTGTCGATGCCATCGATGGTCTGGCGAATATCGGCAAGGTCCATGGAGGCCCCTTTCGCGTAATGGCAGAGTTGACGGGCAACTCAGGTGAGTCGGGTTAGAGCTGGCCTGCGTCCTCGAGGAGAGCGTCCCAGATGGCGAGGGCGGCGGCTGCTTTGGCTACGGGGACGGCTCGAGGGACGATGCAGGGATCGTGACGGCCGTGGACCGAGAGCTCGGCATTTTCCATAGCGTCCATGTCTACGGTCTGCTGCTCGCGGCCAATGGAGGGCGTCGGCTTTACGGCCATGCGCCACATGACGGGCGCGCCGGTCGAAATACCGCCCAGGATGCCCCCGGCGTTGTTGGACTCGACCTCGATATTGCCGGTCTCGGCATCGATGCGATACGGATCGTTGTTCTCGCTGCCGCGCATGGCAGCCACGGCAAAGCCCATGCCAAACTCCACGCCCTTTACGGCGGGAATGCCAAACGCGATTTGCGCGATGCGGTTCTCGATGCCGTCGAACATGGGGTCGCCGATGCCCGCGGGAAGCCCGTAGATGCCGCACTCCACGATGCCGCCGATGCTATCGAGTTCGTCGCGCGCGGCTAGGATCTCCTCGCGCATGCGGCCAGCAGCGGCGGCGTCAATGCACGGCAGATCGTTCGTAAGGATTGCCTTGCGGTCGGCCTCGCGATAGACCATATCGTCCATCGGCAGGTCGGAGATGCCGCCGATCTGCGCGACGTGCGCCATGACCTGAATGCTGCGGGCCTCGAGTGCCTGCAGCGCAATGCCGCCAGCGATGCATAAGGGGGCCGTTAGGCGGCCGGAAAAATGCCCGCCACCAGCGACGTCGTGCATGTTGTGGTACTTCACACGTGCCGGAAAGTCTGCGTGCCCGGGGCGGGGCTTGCGGCGCAGCTCGGAGTAATCCTTGGAGCGCGTGTTGGTGTTCTCAATGATCGCTGCGATGGGCGCGCCGGTGGTATGTCCATCGACTACACCGGCAATGATATGCACGGCGTCGGCCTCGCGGCGCTTGGTTGCGGTCTCGTCGCGACCGGGGGCGCGACGGTCGAGGAAGGCCTGCAGCTTCTCCTGGTCCACGGCGATGCCCGCCGGGATGCCATCGAGCGAGCAGCCGATGGCGGGGGAGTGCGATTGGCCGAAGATGCTTAAGTGTAAGACGTTGCCAAAGGTCGAGGACATGCTATTCCTCCTCGAGTGTGACCTTGCCGCCCAGCAGGCGATAGTGGTCGAAGAAATCGGGATAGGACTTGTTGACGGCCTCGGCGCCGTGGATCACAACCTCGCCGGTGGCGCGGCTCGCAGCGATGGCAGCCATCATGGCGATGCGGTGATCGTTGTGCGAGTCGACCTCGCCGCCAGTAAAGGCGTCGACACCCTTGATGATGAGGTCGTCACCGGCAATGCGTACCTGTGCGCCCAGTGCGGTGAGCTCGTGGGTGGTAGTGGCCAGACGGTCGGATTCCTTGATGCGCAGGCGGGCACAATCGCGGATGAACGTGCGGCCCTGCGCCAGCGAGGCCACGGCCGAGATAACAGGCACAAGGTCGGGAATGTCGTGGGCGCTCATCTCAAAGCCGGCGAGCTTGTCGGACTGCACGGTGGCGGCGTTGGTGGAGCGCACGATGCGGGCACCAAAGCGCGAAAGCGCGGCAAGCACGTTGCGGTCGCCCTGTGCGGAGCTCAGGGACACACCCTCGACGGTGATGGGGTCGGAGCCGATGGCGCCGGCGCACAGCCAAAAGGCGGCGTTGGACCAGTCACCCTCGACGGCTACGCTGCCGGGCGTGCGATACGAGCCACTGCTCACGCGGAAGTTCGTGACCTCGGGCTGGCCGTCCTTGGCCGGAATACGTTCGACGTTGACCTCGACGCCAAAGGCCTTCATGGCCTGGATCGTCAGGTTGATGTAGGGGCGGCTCTCGATGAGGCCGGTCACCTGCACACAGGAGGGCTGGGCGAGCAACGGGGCTGCCAGCAGCAGGCCCGAGATGTACTGCGAGCTCACGTTGCCCGGCAGCACAAAGGTGCCCGGGCGCATGCGTCCGCTCGTCTTGAGCGGAAAACCGCCCAGGCCCTGCAGGTCGCAACCTGCGGCGATGATCTCGTCCGAGAGCGGAGAGAGCGGGCGGGCGCCCAAGCGTCCCTGACCCACAAAAGTTGCTTCTGCGCCCAGCGCGCAGGCGACGGGCAACATAAAGCGGAGCGTGGAGCCGCTTTCGCCACAGTCAAGCGTGCCGCCGGCAAGGGCCTTGAGCAGGCCAAACTCAACACTCTTCATGGTGGGGTGGACCTGGAAGCCGTCCTCGACGGTCTCGATGCGGGCGCCGAGCGCCGTGAGGCAACGCACCGTGGCCTCGATGTCGGCGCAGGTAGTGTTGCAGGTAACGTGCGTCTCGCCGTTGGCAAGCGCGGCGCAGATGATCAGGCGATGCGCCATCGACTTGGACGCGATGGCGGGAACGGTGCCCTTGAGCGGGGACGGGGTGATGCGGGCTAGCATGCGGATGCGTCTCCCTTCTGGCCGAGGCCTTCGGCAATGAGTTCGTGGAAAGTGGAAAGCGGCGTGCGGTCGATGCTGCAGCGGCCAATGTCGTGCGGAATCACCAGGTCGATGGTGTCGCCCGCGCGCTTCTTGTCGTGGAGCGCCTCGGCAAAGATGGCATCGGCATCTAGGTCGCAGTGGGTCTTGAGGCCATGGCGGGCGCAGAGTTCCTCAATACGACCGGGCAGCTCGGCATCGCAGACGCCGTGTAGGGCCGCGGCGCGCGTGATGATGCCCATGCCGATCGACACGCAGTTGCCGTGTCCGAGCTCAAAGTGCTCGCAGGCCTCGACGGCGTGTCCGGCGCTGTGTCCAAAGTTGAGCAGCTTGCGCTGGTTGGTTTCGTGCTCGTCGGCGACGACCACGGCGCGCTTGATGTCGATGTTGCGGGCGATGATGAGTGCTACGCGGGCCACATCGCGGTTGAGCAGCTCCAGCGTGAGCGGGGTCTTCTCCAGCTCGGCGAAAAGCTCCGGGTCGGCGATCACGGCGTGCTTGACGACCTCGCCGCAGCCGTCGGCGAACTGCTCGGGCGTGAGGGTGGCCAGGCACCCCACGTCGGCGATAACCACGCTCGGCTGCCAAAAGGCGCCGGCCAAGTTCTTGCCGGCAGCCAGGTCGATGGCGGTCTTGCCGCCCACCGACGAATCCACCATGGCGAGCAGGCTCGTCGGGATCTGCACAAACTTGCAGCCGCGCATGTAGGTCGCGGCCACAAAGCCCGCCACATCGCCCACGACGCCGCCCCCGAGTGCCACGATCACGTCGGAGCGCGAAAGCTCGTGCTCGGCCACAAACTCCAAAATGGCAACATAGGTTTCGGCGCGCTTATGGGCCTCGCCGGCCTCGAAGGTGCAGATGCTCACCTCGTAGCCTGATGCCTCCAGGCTCTGCTTAACGGGCATCTGGTAGAGCGGGCCTACGTTGGTGTCCGTCACGATGACGGCCTTGGTGCCGCCGGCAGTGGCGCGCACGAGCGGTCCCGCCTGCTCCAGCAAAAACGTGCCAACATGCACCTGGTAGGGGCGTGCGGTGTCGATATCGATGGTAATCGCCATAAGCTTCGGTCCTTTCGACCTGGCGTGATAGGTGGTCTAGTGGGAGGCTTCGTCGTCGAGTGCGCGCTTAATGCGGTCGCCCTCGGCAAGGAGATTCTCCAGATAGCGCTGGTCGCGGTTCTTGAGCGCACGGCTGTAGGCGCCAAGCGACTCGATCAGATGGTCGATCTCGAAGGCGAGCGCGTCGGCGTCGTCGATCATGAGCTCGGACCACATTTGCGGGTTGAGGTGCGCCACGCGGGTGAGATCGCGGTAGCTACCGGCCGAAAAGCCGTGGTGGACCTGGGCGGTGGGGCTTTTGACGTAGGCGTTGGATACCACGTGCGCAAGCTGGCTCGTGAAGGCGATGACGCGGTCGTGCTCGGCGGCGCTGGTCACGCTGAACTTGCCAAAGCCCAAGGGGCGCACCATCTCGCGCACCTGGCCCAAAAGCTCCAGCTTGAGCGCATCGTCTACCGCGGGCGGTACGAGCACCAGCGGGGCGCCCTGGAACAGGTCGGCACGAGAGTTAGCGTAGCCCGAGAACTGGGTGCCCGCCATGGGGTGCGCGCCCACAAAGTAAAAGCCGTGCTCGCGGGCAAGCTCAAAGGCACGTTCGCACACGATGCCCTTGACGCCCACCGTGTCGATCACCACGGGGCCCATGATGGCGTCGGTGTCGGTGGCGTCGGCGAGCGCCTTGGCGTGCGTCTCGAGCCACTCGATGCATGCCTCGGGGTAGCAAGCCAGGACGATGATGTCGCATTCGCCGAGTGTCTTGTCGTTGAGCTCTCCGGCGACAGTGCCCATGCTGGCGGCCGTCATGACATCGTCATCGGGGTCCCAGGCCAGCACGCGGACGCCCGCCTGTGCATAGCCGCGGGCAAAGCTACCGCCGATGAGGCCAAGGCCGACGATGCCGGCGCACTTGGGGCCGCCCTGGTTAACGCGCGCGTTTCTCACCGTACCCATGGGCTACTCCATGGTCTCTTGGCAGACAACCTCGCGGATGGCTCGGATGCGGCGCATGGTGTCGTCGAACTGATCGGGGGTGAGGGCCTGGGCGCCGTCGGACCAGGCGCGGCTCGGCTCGTCGTGGACCTCGATCTCCAGGCCGTTGGCACCGCAGGCGGTCGCGGCGAGCGCCATGGGCTCGACGTAGCGGGTGTAGCCGGTGGCGTGGCTGGGGTCGGCGACGACGGGCAGGTGCGACAGGTGGTGCAGCACCGGCACGGCGTTAAGGTCGAAGGTGTTGCGGGTGCGGGTCTCGAAGGTGCGGATACCGCGCTCGCACAGGATGACGTTGTCGTTGCCCTCGCTCATGATGTACTCGGCTGCCATAAGCAGCTCGTCGATCGTGCCGGACATGCCGCGCTTGAGCAGAATCGGGGTCTGGGTCTTGCCGACCTCCTTGAGCAGGGGGAAGTTCTGGGCGTTGCGGGCGCCGATCTGCATGACGTCAATCTTCTTGTCAAGGAAGACCTGCACGTCGCGCGGGTCCATGATCTCGGTGACGATCGGCATGTCGAGCTCGGCAGACGCCTCGCACAGCAGGTCGAGGCCGGCGGGGCCCATGCCCTGGTAGGCGTAGGGGGAGGTGCGGGGCTTGTAGGCACCGCCGCGCAGCATCGTGGCACCGGCGGCCTTTACGCGGCGTGCGATGCGAATGAGGTTCTCGCCCTCGACGGAGCAGGGGCCGGCGATGACTTGGAACTGGTCGCCGCCGATCTTGACGCCGTGGCCGCAGTCGATGACGGAGTCCTCGGGGTGGAACTTGCGGTTGGCGCGCTTGAACGGCTCCGAGACGCGCTGCACGCGCTCGACGACATCCATGGACTCGAGCAGGAACGGGTCGATCTTGGTCGTATCGCCCACCAGGCCGATGATCGTCTCGTTCTCGCCGCGCGAGACGTCGGTCTTCAGGCCTTTTTTCTCAATCCAGCTGACGATATGGCCGACGGCCTCGTCGCTGGCGCTCTGCTTTAAAATTGCAATCATGGTGTGCCTCTCACCTCGATGGATAACTTTTGCAAAAACGGCCCGCATCGCGAGCCGTGTATATATGGTGCATGAGAGTTTATACTATCTGACTCGCTTTTGCCTTCTAAAGTGGGCCGTTGCGCCGCGTCTTCCTCGGAATTGCAAAGCTTTTTCTTTTATTTTGATAGCTCGTGGTGCACTTGGGTATAATGCCAAACGTTGGCCCTATTAGCTCAGGGGATTAGAGCGTCTGCCTCCGGAGCAGAAGGCCGTTGGTTCGAATCCAACATGGGGCACCATCGAACGTAAGACCGTCCGAACCTCGCATGGTCCGGACGGTTTTTCTTATACCGACGCGACGTGATGGGACGTGGTATGGCAGCAACGGATATCGAGCGCGGACTCTCGACCGCCGAGGTCGAGGAGCGCATCGCCGCCGGTAAGATCAACCGCAACATGGAGCTCAAGACCAAGTCGGTCAAAGAGTTCATCATCGAGAACCTCTGCACGCTGTTCAATTTGATCAACGTGATCTTGGCGTTCCTGGTCATTTTGACCGGTTCGTTTAAGAACCTGACGTTCCTGTTTGTGGTGTTCCTCAATACCGCTATTGGCGTCATCCAGTCCATGCGGTCCAAGAAGATGGTCGATAAGCTCACGCTGCTGACCTCTAAGAAGGCCATCGCGGTGCGCGACGGTGCCGAGGTGGAGCTCGACTTGGACCAGATCGTGCTCGACGACATCATCCGCCTGGGGCGCGGCGACCAGATTCCCGCTGACGCCGTGGTGGTTTCCGGCGAGGCGCTCGTGAACGAGAGCCTGCTGACGGGCGAGAGCGACCTTATTAAGAAGCAGCCCGGTTCCGAGCTCATGAGCGGCAGCTTTATCGACTCGGGCCTGCTGCGCGCCCGCGTGATCCATGTCGGCGCCGACAACTACGTGGCCAAAATTAATAACGAGGCCAAGTACGTCAAAAAGGTCAATTCCGAGATCATGAACGCGCTGAACGCCATCGTGCGCTTTGCGAGCATCATCATGATCCCGCTCGGTTTGGCGTTGTTTGCCTCGAGCGTGAGCGAGCTGTGGGATGCAGCGGGAACCCCGGGCGATAGCGCGCTTTCGTGGTGCTTCTCCGAGCTGTTGGCTGGTCATGTGCCTTCGTCGGCGCTGCTGTCCACGGTGGGCGCCCTGCTGGGCATGATCCCGCAAGGCCTGGTGCTGCTGACCTCGTCGGTGCTCGCCATCGCCACGGTGCGCCTGGCCCGCCGCAAGGTGCTGGCGCAGCAGCTCTACTGCATCGAGACGCTCGCTCGCGTCGATGTACTGTGCCTGGACAAGACGGGCACCATCACGTCGGGCCGCATGGAGGTCGAGGGCACCTACCCGCTGCCTGTTGAGGGTGTTGGCTTTGGCGTGGACTCGGACGAGGCGGCTGTTCCCGTCGATACCACAGTGCTCGATTTTGCGCTGGCTAACGTGGCACGTGCGACTTCGGCCGATGCCAACGAGACCTGCCAGGCGCTGCTCAACTATTACGCCGATCGCCCGGTCGAGGTGTCTGAGCCGCTGTCGGTCATTCCGTTCTCGTCGTCTAAAAAATGGAGTGGCGCTTCGTTTGCGCAGGGCTCCTATGTGATGGGCGCCGCGCAGTTTGTGCTTTCGGAGCGTGTGTTTTCGCAGGTCGAGAACCGTGTCGCCGAGCTTGCCGATACCTGCCGCGTGCTCGTGGTGGCGCGCGTGGACGGCTTTACACCCGATGGCGATATGGTGGGCGAGGCCGAGCCCGTGGGCTTTGTGACCATCCGCGACGAGATTCGTACCTCGGCGGCCGAGACCATCGGCTACTTTAACGAGCAGGGTGTGACCCTCAACGTGATCAGTGGCGACGACCCGCGTACGGTGTCGTCGATCGCGCGCGTGGTGGGCGTGCCGGGGGCGGACGCTTATGTGGACGCCACGACGCTCGATACGCCTGCCAAGCTCGATGCCGCAGTGGACCGCTACCATGTCTTTGGTCGTGTGACCCCGCAGCAGAAGCGCGAGCTCGTGCAGGCGCTCAAGCGCCGCGAGCACACCGTGGCCATGACGGGCGACGGCGTCAACGATGTGCTGGCGCTCAAGGAAGCCGACTGCTCCGTCGCCATGGCGGCCGGCTCCGATGCCGCGCGTAATGTGGCCGAGATTGTACTCGTCGACAACGACTTTGCCTCGATGCCCGCCGTGGTGGCCGAGGGCCGTCGCTCCATCAACAACCTGCAGCGTTCGGCCTCGCTGTTCCTGACCAAGACGCTGTTCTCGATGGGCCTGGCGGCGCTGTGCATTGCGCTGCCGCCGTACCCCTTCGAGCCCATCCAGATGACACTCATCAACTTCTTTTGCATCGGCGCGCCGGGCTTTGTGTTGGGCCTGGAGCCCAATAATGCTCGCGTGAAGGGTGCGTTTTTGACCAACGTACTCAAGCGTGCACTGCCGGCGTCGATTGCGGTCATTTTGGCTGCGGCGCTCGATATCTTTGTGGCGCGCGTGTTTGGCTTTAGCCAGCTCACGCTGTCTACGATGTGCCTGCTTACGTCGTGCGCGGCGAGCGTCAGCCTGATCTGGCGCATCTCGCAGCCGCTCACACCCTTACGTGTGGTGCTCTTTGTGTTTGTAGTCGCCGGCATCCTGGTGGGCGTTATCGGATTCCCGGGGCTGCTTTCTATTGCCAACCTGTCGATGGGCCAGATGGTTATCTTGGCTGTCATCGTGGTCTTTACCTGCTCGGTGTTCTTTAAGCTCGCCACGATGATCGATTCGCTCAAGCCGCGTCGTCGTCATGCCGCAACTGGTTTTGGCCGCGGTGTGCACGTCCGCCTGGGTCGCGGTGGCGGCAAGGTGAGCTCGACGGGTTCGACGGCCGAGCGTTTTGCCAAGCGCGTCGCCGCCGACATGGCGCAGCGCCGCGAAGATCGCACCGCTCGCGAGGCCGAGGCCCGCGCACTCGAGGGCGTGGGCCAGGCCCAGCCCAAGAAAAAGAAGAGTACCGGAGCTAAGCGCTCTCGTGTGACCAAGTCCGCCCAAGGCATCAAAGTCTCGATGCTAAGCAAAAAGAAGAAGTAGCTACGCGCCCTGGCGATGTTGAATTGGTGCCTTGTTCCTGTGGGGCCGTGGCGATGTTATGCTCTAACCTCGATTGTTTGAATTGCTTCGAAAAGAGGATGCCGTGATCTGCCCGCATTGCCTTAAGACTATCGAGGACGGCGCCTCGTTCTGCCCCTACTGCAACGCCTATGTGGGTCCGGGCGATGGTCCCGAGCACACCGAGTTCGTGTTCTGTGAGGGCTGCGGTGCCCGTCTTTCTCCGCATGATCGTACGTGCCCCAAATGCGGACGCCCCGCTCCGGGTATCCTCTCCGAGGACGCGGCCGCATCCGACCTGGCAGCGGGCCGCACGGCGGGCTTTCCGCGCCTAACGCAAGAGCAGATCGATACCGAGGTGCCGCATGCGCCGGCCTCTGCCGCTGCGGTGCTTTCGGATGCCGCTGATCCTAACGAGACCTGCGTGCTGCCGGCTTTCGATAAGGATTTCGGTATCCCCAAGGTCGATATTCCCACGCCCGTTTCCCTGCATGACGATGCTCAAAAACCCAAGCGCAAGGTGCACCCCGACGAGGACGCCTATCACAAGCACAAGCGTCATATCCCCAAGCCGCTCATCGTCATCGCGGTCCTTGCCGTCGTGTGCGGTGGTGCGTATTGGTTCGTGACGGCCGATCCCATGGGTGTCATGCCTGGCTTCTATGACCAGTTTGGCCAGGCCGCGCAGACGACCTTCCCCACGCGCCAAAAGGGCGAGGCGACTGAGGACGATACCAAGCAGGACGATTCTGCCGAGGTGGTCCAGGAAGAAACTGTGCTCACCGATGATCAGCTCTATACCAGGCTCGACGGTCTGTATCAGACCATCGTGTCCTACGGTGACGAGGACCAGATCGGCGAGGTCATCGATTCTTTTAACAATGGCTATCTTCGAACGCCACTGTCCACCCGTCAGGAGCTGTCGCAGAGTGCCTACGCCCTGCGCGACCAGATCAAAAAGACGCAAGATGAGCTTAACAACCTTAAGTATCAGGACGATACGGTCTATGCGGATGACATCGCCCACTTAAAGCAGCTTGCCGAGTGGATGTACGAGCGTGTCGACGTGATCTGTCAGAGCTGGGACATCTCGCTGGCCATTCCCGATGGTGAGTCGATGAGTTCCCACCAAAGCGATATCCTGGCGTCCATCGCGCAGGGCGGCAACAGCGCACTGAACCAGTACGACGCCAATGTGGGTTCCTGGAAGCCGCAGCAGCGTTCCTAAAATTAGTTCGCCATAGTCGGCATAACCTACGTGCGCAATTGATGTAAGCGCATGCTTATTGCTACAATTCGTACAAATATGCTTTAAACGCACGAGGAAGGAACCACATGTTTGGTTTTAAGAAAGAGCTCTACACGCCCGAGTATCAGCTTGCCGGCGACGAGTGCGCCGTTATCGAGACGTCGAAGGGTACCATCAAGGTCAAGTTTGACGGTGAGGGCGCTCCCATTCATGTCGCGAACTTCTGCGAGCTTTCCACGATGGGTTTCTATGATGGCCTTAAGTTCCATCGCTATGTGCCCGGCTTTGTCATTCAGGGCGGCGACCCCAATACCCGCGATATGTCCGGCGCCGACGTCGCTGCCGGTCTTGAGGGCCCTGACGGCATGCCCGGTACCGGTGGTCCCGGCTACTGCATCAAGGGCGAGTTTGCCACCAATCCGCGCAACAGCCATGTCGATGGTGCCCTTGCCATGGCACGCTCCATGGACCCCGATTCCGCGGGTTCGCAGTTCTACTTCTGCCTGGGTGCCCAGCATAACCTCGATTCCGGTTACACCGTCTTTGGTACCACGGTCGAGGGTCTCGATGTGATTTCGCAGCTGCGTGCCGGCGACGAGATCGTCCATGTCGAGATCGTTCACGAGTAAAGGGGACTTCCTTGAATAGCCAGCTGATCCAACAGGGCCGCGCCGCTTACCGCGCGGGTGATTTTTCCGCTGCAGCCCAGATGCTTGGGGCGGCAAAAACTCCCGATGAGATTATGGGCGAGGCCGATCACCTTCGTGGCAACGCCTTGATGCACCTGGGCATGTATGCCGAGGCCGCCGAGGCCTACGCCGCTGCCCTCAATGACGGCACCTACGGCAAGCGCGGCGCGCTGCTCACCAACCGCGGCAAGGCACTCGCGGCCGTGGGCGACTACACGACGGCCGCTCAGGCGTTCTCTGCCGCTACGCAGGATGCTTCCTATGCCACGCCGTTCAAGGCCTATCTCGGCCTGGGCAATGCGCTGTTCCAGTCGGGCGACTATGCCAACGCGGGAACCGCCTTCCGTCAGGCTGCCATCGACGGCGCCAATCCGGCTCCTGCCGCCGCACTGGGCGAGCTTGGTCGTTGCTTCATTAAGCTCGGCCGTCCGGCGGATGCCGTGGAGACCTACCGCACGGCTATCGACTTTGCCGGCCCCCGCGACGACACGCGTGCGCTCAACGCCGGCATGGGTCAGGCACTTTCTGCCGCCGGCCGCCCCTCCGACGCACTCGACGCCTTTAACGCCGCTACTGCCGATGGCATCTACCAGCTCACCTCCGAGCAGGCCGATGAGCTTGCCCGCGTGCACGATTCGCTTGCCGCGCTGTCTGCCCAGACGGCTATGGCCACGGCTCCGGCGCCCGCGATGGACGCTCCTGCCGTCGATCCGCTCGATCCTACGGGCGCGACCGGTCAGTTTATGCCCGATCCCTCGGACACCGGCTTCTTTACGCTGTCCGAGTCCGAGATGGTCCAGCAGGACCGTCAGGATCGTAAGCAGGCCAAGGTCCGTCGTCGCCATCGCCACACGGGTCTCAAAGTCTTCATCGTGCTGCTTCTGCTCATCTTGATTGCTGCGGGCGGTCTGGGCTTTGCCTACACGCGCGGCTTTGGCTTCCCCTCGCAGGAGTCGGTTATCACCGATCTGTTCCAGGCTGCCGGCGACGGTGACACCGCAAAGGCCGAGTCTTGCCTGGCCTCGAGCCTGTCCGAGGACGCCAAGTCGATGATCATCTCCTCGATTCCGCAGGGTGCCACCGTGTCCGTCGAGGGCATGGATCAGTCCATGACCGAGACGACCGCCAAGGTGAAGGCATCGCTGTCCAAGGGCGGCGAGCAGGAGTACACCGTCAAATTCGTGCGCTCCGATAACCATATCGGCTGGGCCGTTTCCTCGCTCGATATGGATTTCTCGGCTGCTGACAACCAGTAGTGACCTTATGGGATTTAGCTTTGCCCGGCGCTTCACCGCAAGTGAGGTGCCGGGCTTGCGCTAGTATGATGAGCTAGTAGTTTTCCAGCAATCATCCAACACATCAGGAGTTGCGTTGTTTTCTTTGATGGATATGTTCTTCGGTAGCTATGCGGGCGATCTTGCCATCGACCTCGGCACCGCAAATACGCTTGTCTCCGTGCGTGGCAAGGGCATCGTCATTCGCGAGCCCTCTGTTGTCGCCATCGACAAGAACGACGAGCGCATCCTCGCGGTCGGTATCGAGGCAAAGCGCATGCTCGGCCGTACGCCCGGCAACATCGTGGCCGTTCGTCCCCTGAAGGACGGCGTCATCGCCGACTTCGATGTTACCGAGGCCATGCTCCGTTACTTTATCGACAAGGCGTCTGAGAAGCGCTATCCGTGGACCCCGCGTCCGCGCGTTGTCGTCTGCGTTCCCTCCGGTGTCACGTCGGTCGAGAAGCGTGCCGTCTTTGAGGCCACGATCCAGGCCGGCGCCCGCCAGGCCTACCTGATCGAGGAGCCCATGGCTGCCGCTATCGGCGCCGACCTGCCCGTCGAGGAACCCACCGGCTCCATGGTCATCGACATCGGTGGCGGTACCACCGAGGTTGCCGTTATCGCTATGGGCGGCATCGTCGTCTCGCAGTCCATCCGTATTGCCGGTGACGAGTTCGACCAGGCCATCCTCACGCACGTTCGCGATGCCTACAACCTGGCCATCGGCGAGCGTACGGCAGAGGACATCAAAATCAAGGTCGGCTCCGCCGTGCCGCTCAAGGACGAGCTTGATGTCGAGGTCAACGGCCGTGACGTGATCACGGGGCTGCCCAAGACCGTGCGCATCGAGAGCGAGGAGATCCGTCGCGCGCTCAACAAGCCGCTCGACGAGATGGCCAAGGCCGTTAAGGACGCCCTCGATGCCACGCCGCCCGATCTTGCCTCTGACCTTATGTACTACGGCATTTTGCTGACCGGTGGCGGCGCGCTGCTGCGCGGTCTCGACGTGCGCCTGCGCGATGAGACCGGTGTTTCGGTCAACGTCAGCCCCACGGCGCTCGATAACGTCGTTAACGGCTGTGCCCGCGTGCTCGAGGCCAATGCGTTTGATGGCGGCTTCGTCCAGACCAATGCTTAATTTCCAAAAGGTGGATTCCATTTGGCACGATCTTCGGGTTTCTCCACAAATCTGAATACCAAGCGACAATCAACGGGTATGCGCCCGTTGATTGTTTTCAGCCTGATTTCGGTGTTGCTGCTCACGTTTTACATCCGCGAGGGCGAGGCAGGACCGATTCATGCCGTACGTTCGGGCGTGACGACGATTACCTCGCCGGTGCGCTTTGTGGGCTCGGCCGTGGCGGCTCCTTTCAATGCCATCGGCAACGTGTTCTCTAACCTTACGGCGTCGCAGGACACGCTCGACGAGCTCAAGAAGCAAAACGAGGAGCTGACCTCTAAGGTTGCCGAGCTCTCCGAGGCTCAAAAGACTGCCGAGCGTCTGGAAGGGCTGGTCGGCCTGCAGTCGACCTATAACCTCAAATCGACCGCTGCTCGTATTGTCGGTGCCTCCGGCGATGCCTGGACTTCGACCGTTACCATCGACAAGGGCTCTGCCGACGGCCTTACCATCAACATGCCCGTGACGAGTTCTGCCGGTGTTATCGGCCAGATTATCGAGGTATCGGCCAAGACCTCTACCGTGCGCCTGATTGGCGACGAGAACTCGGGTGTGTCCGCCATGGTGCAGGACACGCGCGCCCAGGGCATGCTGCAGGGTCAGGCTGACGGCACGCTGCGTCTTGAGTACGTGAGCGTCGACTCCGATGTTAAGGTTGGCGACATCATCGTGACCTCGGGCATCGGTGGCGTGTTCCCCAAGGGCCTTCCGCTTGGCACCGTCTCGTCGGTTGAGAAATCGGCAAACGATGTGTACTACACCATTGTGGTGCGCGCCCAGACGACGGCCGAGAACAACGAGGAAGTGCTGGTCATCACCTCGCTGACCGACGAACAGTCGGCCTCGGATGAGGACGTGAGTACGGCCAACAGCACGCCGCAGGGAACGTCGCGCGATGCTGCGACCAAGACGAAGGACGAGAGCTCGGATGACAGTTCCGACACGTCCGAGACGACCGATTCTGGCTCGAGCGAATAGGGGGCATGTCCATGGATCTACACGAGCAGGGGATGAGCTCCCGCACGTTTGTAATCGCCGCCATTGTGTGTGTGCTGCTGCAGGCAGGCCTGGCACCGCAGATCTCCATTGCGGGAGGTCGCGTCAACTTCATGATTATCCTGGTGTGCCTAAGCGTGTTCTCGGGCGACCCGACCCGTGCCGTCGTGTGCGGTTTTTGCAGCGGCTTGTTTTATGACCTGTCCGCTGCCGTGCCGGTGGGCGTTATGTCGCTCCTGCTGACCGTGGGTTCTTTTGCCCTGGTGCACAGCGCCGTCGGTCAGACGGGCGGTACCCCGAGTGCGCGCGGCGTCACCGTGGGCGCCTTTGCGCTCGTCATTAATGTGATCTACAGCATCATCTTGCTGTTTATGGGTTTGGAGACGAGCTTTGTCGTGGCGATCTTCGGCCATGCGCTGCCGTCCTCGATCCTGACGGGTCTGGTTGCCATTCCGTTTTTGATGTCCGGCGTCGTGCCGCAGTCCGGCTATGGATTCTCCGCACGTGGCGGACGCCAGACGGGTATGCGCTTTAAGCCCAAGACCCGCAAGCTCAAATAGGGGAGGCCCGTAGATGTCTTCCCAGATGACGGTTATTATCGCCGGTATCGTGCTGGTTGTGGCCATCGTGGTCGCGCTGGTCATCATGCGTCGAGGCGATTCCCGTTTTACCTACGATACACAGCATGGAACGGCCCCGCGCGCCACCGAGGGCGAGGGCAATACCGCGGCGACCGCCTTTAAGGGCCGCTTTTCCATCCTCACCACGGGTGTGGGCGCGATGTTTGCGGCACTTGCCGTCAAGCTGTGGGGCATGCAGATGGTCTCGTCGGACTATTACGAGAAGCAGGCCAATAGTAATCAGACTCGCACCGTTACCACACCCGCTGTGCGCGGCCGCATCCTCGACCGCAATGGCGTGGCGCTTGTCCAGAACCGTCCCTCACTTGCTGTCGTGGCCTACCGCGACCTTGCCGAGGATGAGGTTCTGGTTCGCCATCTTGCCAACGTGCTTGGAATGCCTTACGTGGCGGTCCTTCGCAATATTCAGGACAATACAGAGGGCGCTCAGAGCCTGCATACCATCGCGACGGACGTCCGTCGCTCCACGGTTGCCTATATCAAGGAACACGCCGGCGAGTTCCCGGGCGTCAAGATCGCCGAGCGTACCGAGCGCCAGTATCCATACGGCGAGACGGCATGCCATATCTTGGGCTATACCGGCACCATTACCTCCGAGCAGCTCGAGGCCCAGAATAAGAAAACCTCTGGCGATGATGATGCTTCTGCTGGCAAGATTACGTACCAGTCGGGCGATATCGTGGGCCAGGCGGGCGTTGAGAGCTACTACGAAAACCTGCTGCAGGGTATTCGTGGCGAGCAGACCGTCAAGGTCGATGCCTCGGGCAATGTGACCGGTCAGGCCGGCGCCGTGCCCGCGAAGGCCGGCTCCGACATTAAGCTCACGCTCGACCTTAAGATCCAGCAGGCCTGTGAGACGGCGCTGGCGAGCGCTATCGAGCTTGCCAAGACCACTGGCTACAGCAATGCCGGCAACGGCGCTGTGGTGTGTCTCGATCCCAACAATGGCGAGATCTTGGGCATGGCGAGCGAGCCCAAGTTCGATCCGTCCGTCTTTATCGGTGGCGTCTCAAACGACGTGTGGACCGAGCTCAATGATGACAAGGGTTCGCACCCGCTGCTCAACCGCGCCATTAGCGGACAGTACATGTCGGCCTCGACCATCAAGCCGCTCTCGGCGCTGGCCGGTCTTGAGTTTGGAACCTACACTTCAACGCAGACAACCAACTGCACGGGCTATTGGACGGGCCTGGGCAAGGCTTGGGGCAAGCGCTGCTGGCTGACGTCTGGCCACGGCACCATGACGCTGCAGTCGGGTATCGCCAACTCGTGCGACCCTGTCTTCTACGACATGGGCAAGGCGTTCTTTTATGACGAGCAACATCCCGAGGGCCTGCAGGAGGTCTTTCGTCGCTGGGGTCTAGGCAAGACCTGCGGTATCGATCTGCCGAGTGAGGGCTCGGGCCGTATTCCCGATGCCGAGTGGAAAGAGTCGTACTTCACCGACGCCTCTGCCGAGGACCGCAAGTGGAATGCCGGCGATATGACCAACATTGCCATCGGCCAGGGCGACATCCTGGTGACGCCCCTGCAGATGGCGTGCGCCTATATGGGTCTTGCCAACGGCGGCAAACAGTACGTGCCTCACGTGTTTTTGTCTGCCGTGTCGCGCGATGGCGACGGCGATGCCTATAAGTACAACGGCAAGGGCAAGAAGAAGCGCCTGGAGGCCAAGATCAACAGCGATTCGGATTTGGCTCTTGTTCGCAACGGCATGCACGATGTGATTTACACGGCATCGACGTCCCTGGCGGCTCACTTTGGCACCCTGACGCCGCAGGTATACGGCAAGTCGGGCACGGGCGAGAAAAGCGGCGAGGACGAATATGCGTGGTTCTGCGCCTATGCACCGGCCGATGATCCCAAGTATGTCATCGCTACTGTCCTGGAGCAGGGCGGCGGCGGCTCAGATACCGCGATGCATGTCGTGCGCGACGTGCTCGGCGTGATTTATGATGAGCCCGATACCTCTTCGGCCACGGGCGATTCTTCGGTTCGATAGGAGGTTGCGATGGATTTTTCTCCGGCGGATCTGTTCCGTTCAACCAAGACCGGCTCTCGCAGCAGCCTGGACCGCGTCAACAAGCAACTTTCGGCCTCGCGCGGCACGTTTCGCCAAAAGGTGCATATCGGTGTGCTCGTGGCTACAGTGGCGCTCGTCGCCTACGGTGCCATCATTATCTGGTCGGCTTCGCAGTTTAAGGCCGATGCTTCGTTCTCACGCCATCTGCTGGGAATTGGCATCGGAGCGGTGCTGGCGGTGCTCGTCTGGCGTACCGACCTTCGCGGTATTTCCAATTTCTCGACGGCGTTGCTCGTCATCGACCTGATCGTGATCCTCTCGCCCAAGATTCCGGGTCTGTCCTATACGGGCGGTCTGGGCATGACGGGCTGGATCAAGATTCCCGGTATCGGCTTGACATTCCAGCCGGTTGAGCTTGCCAAGCTCATCACCATCTTCTTTATTGCTACGCTTGGATCGCAGTATAACGGTCGCATCGATACCGTTCGCGACTACGTCAAGCTCTGCGGCATGCTGTCCATTCCGTTTTTGGCCGTCGTTGCCATGGGCGACCTGGGCTCGGGCCTGGTCGTGCTTGTTTCGGGCGCCATCGTCATTTGTATGAGCGGTGCACGCCGCGAATGGGTGCTGTCGACGCTGGCCCTGCTCGTGGGCCTGGTGGCCCTCGTTCTGGCGCTCGATTCGGTCTTTGATTCGTTGCTCGGGCATGATGTGCTCATCAAGCAGTATCAGATGAACCGTCTGACGGTCTTTATCGACCCCGATAATGCCGATTCGGACGATGCCTACAACCTGCAGCAGTCGCTTATCGCCGTTGGCTCGGGCGGCTTCTTTGGTAAGGGTTTGGGCCATGCGACGCAGTCGGCCGGCGGCTTTCTGCCTGAGTTCCACACCGACTTCGTCTTCGCCTTCCTGTCCGAGACCTTTGGCTTTTGCGGTTCCTTTTTGCTCCTGTGCCTCTACGTGCTGCTGATCTTTTCGACGATTCGCGTCGCCTTTAAGTGTGAGTCGCTGTTTTTGCGTCTTTCGTGTGTGGGCATCGTTGGCATGTGGGCGTTCCAGACCTTCGAAAACATCGGCATGTGCATCGGCATGATGCCGATTACCGGTATTCCGCTACCGTTTATTAGCTTCGGTTCGTCTTCGATGATGATTCAGCTGCTGACGGTGGGTATCGTACAATCCATATGGCGGCATCGTTCGGGCGCCGCGTAACCGCTGGAGGGGTTTGCTATGAAAATTCCCGTAGATAAGCTGACCCGCGCTTTTAAGATGGGCGCGTCCGTTAAGAAGGATTCCGATACGCCGGTGCGCGTCTCGGTCTATCTGGATTCGTCCGCCTCGCGCTTTCTGGCCGAGACGGTGCGTGACGCCTTTGTGCCGCAGACGACCTCGGGCATTGTGCGCGTCGAGCGTCTGGGGGAGGAGCGAATTGCTCCAAAGACCGATACCGATGTGGTGCTGGTGCTCTCGTGTGGTTCCGACCGCTTGGAGAGTGCCGTGCAGGAGCTCGTGATCGCCGGTGCGCCCGTGTGCGTGCTTGCCGAGTCTGCTGTGGAGGTGCCGTTTATCGAGGAGTCCACGCCCATGCTCGGCGTGGTAGCGGCAACCGATAAGACGTATCTGCTCGAGACGCTTGCCCGCTGGATTCTCGATCGCACCGATAAGGAAACGGCTTTTGCGGCGAACTTTGCCTTCATGCGCATCGCGGCCGCCAATCGTATCATCACCTCGTGCGCGCTCACCAATATGGCGACCGGTGCGCTGGCGTTTTTGCCGGGCGCCGATTATCCCGTCATGGCGCTGGCGCAGGTGGGCATGCTCTTTGAGCTCGCTGCCGTCTTTGGACGCGGCATTAAGCCTGAGCGAGGCTACGAGGTCGCGGGCGTGCTTGCCGGCGGTCTTGTGATCCGCGCGGTCACCCGCGCACTTGTCAAGCAGACGCCGCATATTGGGTTTGCCGTCAAGGCGCTCACTGCTGCCGCGGGCACCTATGGCATGGGCCGTGCGCTCGTTTCGCTCTACGAGCGCGATGTCGACTACAGCCGTGCCAACGAGGTGGTCACTGCCACGTTCTCCCGCGTTCGCGATCTGGTGACCACGGTCGCGGGCGCTACCCGTCCTATGGCGTCCTACCAGGACGCATCCGATCTCGCAGCTTAGGGGTTTTCCGTTGCGCGTTGCATACCAAGACTGTTTTCATTTAATTGAGCCGCTGCTCGCCAAGGTCGAGAAGCCGAGTCGCTATATCGATCACGAGTGGGGCACGCTTTCCAAGGCCGATGCCGACTACCGTTGCTGCCTGATCTACCCGGATGTGTACGAGGTCGGTCTGCCCAACCAGGGCATCGCCATCCTCTACAACATCCTTAACCAGGCCGAGGGCATCTCCTGCGAACGTGGCTATGTGCCGTGGCCCGATATGGGTGATGCCATGCGCGAGGCGGGTATTCCGCTGCTCTCGCTCGAGGGTGCAGCGCCGGTCGCTTCGTTTGATATCGTCGGTCTGCATGTGCCGCACGAGATGGCGGTGACGAACTTCCTCGAGGCTCTCGACCTCGCTGGCATTCCGCTGTTAGCGGCCGACCGCACCGAGGACGACCCCATTATCATCGCCGGCGGTCCCTCGGTGTACAACCCCGAGCCGTACGCGGCCTTCTTCGATGCCATCCTCATCGGTGAGGGTGAGGAATCGCTGCTCGAGACCTGTCAGCTGCATCGCCGCCTGCGTGACGAAGGAGTCCCGCGCGCGCAGATTGTTGAGCAGCTTGCATCCATTGCCGGCAACTACGTGCCGTCGCTCTACGAGGTGCGTCACGACGAGCCCTGCTCGCCGCATGGCTATACCGTGCCGCGTGAGGGCAAGGATGCGCCGACGGTGGTCTTCAAGCGCGTCGTCGAGGATTTCGGCGCCACGAATCCGCTGTCGCAGTCGTGCGTGCCCTATGCGCAGCTGGTCCACGACCGCCTGTCTATCGAGATCCTTCGCGGCTGCGCCCGCGGCTGTCGTTTTTGCCAGGCCGGCATGACGTATCGCCCGGTGCGTGAGCGCTCGGCCGACCAGATCGTCTCGTCGGTGATTCAGGGTCTGGAAAAGACCGGCTATGACGAGGTGTCGCTGACCTCGCTCTCCACGACCGACCACTCCTGCATTCGCGATGTGCTCGGCAGGCTCAACCGTCGCCTGGAGGATACGGGTATTCGCGTGTCTATTCCGTCGCAGCGCCTGGATTCGTTTGGCGTGGATATGGCCGAGTCGGTTGCCGGCGAAAAGAAGGGCGGCCTGACGTTCGCGCCCGAGGCCGGCAGCCAGCGCATGCGCGACATCATTAACAAAAACGTGACCGAGGAGGACTTGGACCGTGCGGCCAAGGCGGCCTTCGAGGCCGGCTGGAACCGTATGAAGCTCTACTTTATGATGGGCCTTCCCGGCGAGCGCGACGAGGACATCGTGGCCATCGCCAATCTGGCCGATCACGTGCTGGAGCTCGGTCGTTCCGTGGTGCCCAAGGCTCGTCGCGGCTCGATTTCGGTGTCGATCTCGGTTTCGGTCTTTATCCCCAAGGCTGCCACGCCGTTCCAGTGGTGCCCGCAGCTCGACTACGACGACGTCAAGCGTCGCCAGAAGCTGCTTATCACGAGCGTTCGCAACCGTGCCGTCCGCGTGCATTACCACGATGCCGAGACTTCGCTCATCGAGGCCGCGCTGTCCCGCGCCGGTCGCGACATGACGCCCGTCATCATCGATGCTTGGCGCTCGGGCTCTCGCTTTGACGCCTGGGTAGAGCATTTCTCGCTCGATAACTGGAAGGAGGCTGCTGCCAAAAACGGCATCGACCTCAATGAGCTCGTGCACCTGCCCTACGAGTTGGACTGGCGCCTGCCGTGGGAGCACGTGAGCCCCGGCTGCACGCGCGGCTTCCTCGAGCGCGAGTACCGTCGCTCGCTCGAGGGCGTCACGACTCCCGACTGCACCCGCACGTCGTGCACCGGCTGCGGGATCTGCCCCACGCTCCACGCCAAGAATGTATTGATGGGTGATCGCGCATGAGTGAGCGCCTGACCGACAACCCCTCGCTCTTTAGGCTTCGTGTTCGCTATGGCAAGCGCGATCGCCTTAAGTACCTGGGCCATCTCGAAGTGATCCATACCATTGAGCGCATCGTGCGCCGTGCGGGACTTCCCTATGCCGTCACGCAGGGCTTCTCTCCGCACATGCGCGTGGGCTTCTCTTCGGCGCTACCGGTTGGTACGTCGTCGACCTGCGAGTGGTATGACCTGTTTATGACCGAGTTCGTGGCGCTCGACGAGGCGTTTGGGCGCCTGGCTGCGGCGTCTCCGGCCGATCTGGCGCCCATCGAGGCGGCGTACATCGACGTGCGCACGCCGGCGTTGACGGCGCAGCTCACGCGCCTGTCGTATCGCATCGACCTGCACTTGGATCCCGAGGCGCCCGTAAGCGCCGACGAGGTGCGTCGTGCGATCGACACGCTGCGCGCGGGCCACGGCATCGACTACGAGCGCGGCAAAAAGAGCAAGCGCTTGGATTTGGATCACACGCTCGTGGGCTATGAGCTCACGGCGGGGGAGCGCCCGGACCATTTGGTGCTCATGCTCGACACCCATGCCGACAACGAGGGCTCCATGCGTCCGGAAATTTTGCTTTCTGCTGCTGATGTTTTGTTGCAGGGCTTGACCCCGGGCGTGGATGCACCTATTGTTTCCACCGGTATGCAAGACCTCGTGACCATCTGCTCCTACGATGTCGAGCGTCAGAATCAAGCATGCGAGGACGACGAGGGCCGACTCGTCAGCCCCATACCTGTGCGAACTTGTGGATTTGCTCCACATACTCGTTGACGGGGGTATTTTCGCCTGCTACTATATTCGGCTGTTGCACTAACTGATGCATGAAGGGCAAGTAAACATGTACGCAATCGTTAACACGGGCGGCAAGCAGTACAAGGTCGCCACCGACGATGTCATCACCGTCGAGAAGATCGAGGGCAATGAGGGCGACAAGGTCACCCTGCCGGTTATCTTCCTCAACGATGGTAAGAAGATCGTCACCGATCCCGACAAGCTGGCCAAGGCCAAGGTTACCGCTCAGATCGTTGAGCAGTTCAAGGGCGAGAAGCAGCTGGTCTTCAAGTTCCACAAGCGCAAGCGCTATCGTCGTCTGAAGGGTCACCGTCAGCAGCTCACCAAGCTGAAGATCGTGAAGGTTCAGGCTACCTCCCGCGCCAAGAAGGCTGTCAAGGCAGAGGCTGAGGCTGTTGCCGAGGCTCCCGTCGCCGAGTAGATTACACTCGTAACGAAAGAGTAGGTATACACAATGGCACACAAAAAAGGACTCGGTTCCTCCCGTAATGGCCGTGACTCCCGCGGTCAGCGCCTTGGCACGAAGCGCTATGCCGGCCAGACGGTAACCACGGGCACGATTCTCGTCCGTCAGCACGGCACGCACATCCACCCGGGTGAGAACGTTGGCCGTGGTAAGGACGACACGCTGTTCGCGCTGGTCGACGGTACCGTTGAGTTCCACAAGGGTATCAAGCACAGGGTCAGCGTACGCCCGCTCGCGAACGCGTAATTCACCCTTCATAGAGCACATATGTGGGAGGCACTTGAGTTTTAGGATTCAAGGGTCTCCCTCTTTTTTGTAGGAGGCGATTCTGTTGTCACAGTTCACCGATATCAGCCGCATTAACGTGTGCGGCGGCGACGGCGGAGCCGGATGCATGTCGTTTAGGCGCGAGGCATTTGTCCCCAAGGGCGGCCCCGATGGCGGCGACGGCGGTCGTGGCGGCAATGTCGTCATCCAGGCCGATGCTCAGCTGTCTTCGCTGATCGATTACCGCTTTAAGCATCACTTCCGCGCCGAGCGCGGCACGCACGGGCAGGGTGCCCGTCGTAACGGTAAGAGCGGCGAGGACCTGATTCTCAAGGTCCCTATGGGCACCG
>CATXXF010000023.1 GCA_958403395.1 uncultured Collinsella sp. | reverse complement strand
GGAGGTTCATGAAGCCGTTCCTAACATAGATGACATGGTCGGGGCGATCGCGTCGCTAAAAGCCGTAGCGGCGCGCAAATTCCTGGGCAAGCTGCGATACGTCTTCGCAGGCGTTGGCCCAGGGGGCAAAGTCGGGGGTGTCCGAGATAATGCCGTCGGCTTCCCAAACCGCCTGGTGCGAGAGGTCCCAGGGGTCGCGCGGCTCGGGTCGGCAGGGAAGATACGGCGTCTGGTACATGGGGTTCAGCAAGAAGAACGCGCCGCCCTCGCAACGGTTGGCGAACTCACGCAGCGCGCGCGTCGCCGGGCGCATCTTGTTTGTTTTGAACAGCAGAATCGTGCGGGCGAGCAGGTACCAGGGGGAGTTCTCGAGTGCGTCTGCCCCCATCTGCTCCTCGAGCTGATGGGCCAGGGCAAAAAAACCGTCCTGGTCTTCCAAGCGGGCGAGGGCAAGCAACACGGTGCCGGCGGCCCGGGTGGGATAGCCCTCCGCCTTAAGGACACGGCGAGAATAGTTGGCGGCGGCGCGGTAACGAGCGCTCGCCATACACAGCTGCGAGATGGCCTCGAGCGTGTGGAGCCACCCGATTAGAGCCGGCTCGCTCACGGTAAGGTCTGCTGCGGTGATACCGTCGGCCAAAACATTATTGGCCCAGTAGTGCGGAGCCTCCATATCAAAACCGGGCACGCTCTGTTGCAGGTAGTCGGCCGTGCTCGCCTCGAGCTTCATCAGGTCGCCCAGGCAGGCATCGACGGGCGTGTCCGCCAGGATGATGGCGAGCAACTGCGCATCGACGGCAAGTGCATCGACGCGGACGATCTTGAGCAGCTCATCGCGCATATCGTCGAACAGACGGTTGCGCGTCTGCTCAAACTCCTCGTCGCTGCCCATGTCCTCGATGCGGCGAAGCTCGTCAAGCAAATGACGATGAACGCCGGCATAGGACAGCAGCGCTTGGGCATGCTCGGTCTGCGCATACTTGTGGGGGTTTGCGCTGATGTCGTTATGGACAAGCTCGCGTGCTGCATCGGTGAGTTCGGGGTGCGACGCCAGATAGGTGCGCTCCAGATAGGCGGGGATGTAGACGCTCGGATCCATTAGAGGTCTCCTCCCTTAAACGGCAATCCCTGTTCGGCCGCGCGCAGGATTCGTTCGTCGATCTGAGAGCGCACGATGTCGTTGGTGGCGACCCAGGCGGCAAAGCTGGCGTTGTCGGGCGCGCCTAGGCCCTCCTGCAGCACCGGCGTCGCCTCGGACAGGGCAAGGACAAGCTCATCGGTGGAGCCCGGACCTACGTTGACGCGGGCATAGATGCCATCGGGAAACTCGGTTTGGAAGTAGAGTGCTTCGGCTGCGTGCGGGCATGAGCGCACCAGGATGCGCAGGTAGTGCTCGGCGCCCTCGTAATCCAGTTCGCGCCAGGCTGCGCTTATCAGTGCGATGAGCGTCCACGGGTCCAAGTCGCGCTCTGCGTCCTTGGGACGGCGGCGCAGCGGCGTGTTGGCAAGATAGGGTACGGAGTGGGCGGAACGAAAACGCTTGAGCTCCTCGGCAGGGTATTCGAGCTTTGCCATGGCAAGCATCGCGGTATGGCGGACGCCAGCGGGGTCGTTGGGCGCAAAGTCCAGGCTGCGATTCGCGGCATCCAGCGACATGCGGTAGCGGCCGCTAATGAGCGCGCGCGATGCCAAGGCGGCAAGCCAGCGCAGGTAGGGACGGCGGGTCAGGTCGCCTGCGGCCTCACGCTCGTAGGGGTCCTGTGCCGAGGCAATCTTGAGCGCCAGGTCGTGCTCCACCTCGTCGCACTTGGACACCAGATACTGTACGTATTCCTCGTTGGATTCGGCGGTGAGCGCCGTCAGCATGCGCTGGGCATCCCAGTTGGCCGGATCGAGCGCGGCTGCCTCGCGGAGCATGTTCTCGGCGGCTGCCTCTTCCTGCTCGGCTTGGGCATCGTCGGGGATAAAGGGAATGCGGTAGTCGACGGCCTCGACCACCTTGGCGATCAGATGCCCGGCGCGGTCGCGGTCGTGCACGATGAGCGGCGCGGGGTTACGGGTGAATTGTTCCATCAGACGCTCGACGGCGGGGCCGTCAGTGAGCGGGATATTGTCGCGGCGCAAGGCCTCAAGAACGAGGCGATGGCAATCCTCTTGAATGGGATCGAATGCCATGGGGCCTCCTTTGCTGCGGTTAGGGTTCAAATGTCTCTATATAAAGTTCTAGTTTACCCGCATGTGGCACACCGGGGGTGCCGCGCTTGGACTTGCACCTTTGCACCACGAAGACGGATGTCGCACAAATGTCGGCACCTCGGTTGCGCGGGTGGTATCACAGTGCCGTAAACGGTCGATTTTTGGCGGCGAACGGGGCACATTTTGGAGGGGCACAGTCCTGCCCGGGATATGTGGTTAACCCTGATAAAACGTTTGCCCAGCTTGGGAGTATGAATGCCCCACAAGGGTCTTCAGGGATAGAAAAAACGTTTCATCATTATCGGCTTTAGGTGAATAACTGACCAACCAGAACGGTAAAATAGTGTTTGTCTGAGCGTTGAGACGTTCAGACATCGCGCATTGTCATCGCCGGCAACGCGCAAAACGGTCCTAACGGAGCCAATCGGGTGCTCCGTTATATACGCAAGTCTAAGAGGGGCTTGTTTAGGAGGCACAGTATGGGACGTTTTACCAATCCTCGCGATCTGTACTTTGGTGAGGGCGCTCGCCACGAGGTGAAGAACCTCAAGGGCAAGAAGGCCATCATCGTTTCTGGCGGCAGCTCTATGCGCCGCGGCGGGTTCCTGCAGGACGTTGAGGCCGACCTTAAGGAAGGCGGTTTCGAGGTCAAGCTGTTCGAGGGCGTCGAGTCCGATCCGTCCATCGAGACGGTCATGAAGGGCGCCGAGGCCATGCGCGAGTTCGAGCCCGACTGGATTATCGCCATCGGCGGCGGCTCGCCCATCGATGCCGCTAAGGCCATGTGGGTCTTCTACGAGTATCCCGAGGAGTCCTTCGATAACATCATCCAGCCGTTCAGCTTCCCCGAGCTGCGTCAGAAGGCTCACTTCTGCGCCATCTCCTCTACCTCCGGCACCGCTACCGAGGTCACCGCGTTCTCCGTCATTACCGACTACGCCAAGGGCATCAAGTACCCGCTGGCCGACTTCAACATCACCCCTGATGTCGCCATCGTCGACCCCGAGCTCACCTACACCATGCCCGCCAAGCTGTGCGCTCACACCGGCATGGATGCTCTGACCCACTGCATGGAGGCCTACGTTTCCACCTGTGCCTCTATGTTCACCGACGCCAACGCTCTGCACGGCATCCGCGAGATCGTCGAGTGGCTGCCCAAGTCCTATGCTGGCGACCATGAGGCCCGTCAGCACATGCACGAGGCTCAGTGCATCGCCGGTATCGCCTTCTCCTCGGGCCTGCTCGGCATCGTTCACTCCATGGCTCACAAGACCGGTGCTGCCTTTGAGAACGGCCACATCATCCACGGTGCCGCTAACGCCATGTACCTGGGCAAGGTCATCCAGTGGAACTCCAAGGATCCCCGTGCTGCCGAGCGTTACGCTTACGTGGCCAAGGAGATTCTGCACCTTCCCGGCGAGACCAACGAGGAGCTCATCGCTGCGCTCGTCCAGAAGATCCGCGACCTCAACGACCAGCTCAACATTCCGCAGTCCATCAAGGATTACGCGAATGGTGGCGTGAAGGTCGACGCCGAGAACCCGCAGATGGTTTCCGAGGAGGAGTTCCTCGCGAAGCTCCCCGAGATCGCCGCGAACGCCGAGCAGGACGCCTGCACGCCGGAGAACCCGCGTGAGACCAAGGCTGCCGACTTCGAGAAGATCCTCAAGGCCTGCTACTACGACACCGACATCGATTTCTAATCGACTCTTGTTATCGTAATGAGGGGCTCCGCACGTATCCGTACGGAGCCCCTTTCTTTTTAATTATTAGAGAATGGGATAAAAATGGCTGCAATCTTCAATAGCCCCAGCAAGTACATCCAGGGCCCGGACGAGCTCGCCAAGCTCGGCTCTTACGTTGAGCCGCTCGGCGCTAAGGCCCTCGTCATCGTGACGCCTTCGGGCAAGAAGCGCGTCGGCACCAAGATCGAGGGCGGCTTTGCCGAGGCTAAGGCCGAGCTGCTGTTTGAGGACTTTAACGGCGAATGCTCCAAAGGCGAGGTCGATCGCCTAGTTGCGCTCGCCCGCGACAACGGTTGCGACATCATCGTCGGCGTCGGTGGCGGCAAGATCCTCGACACCGCGAAGGCCGTCGCCTATTACCTGGAGTCCCCGGTTATCATTTGCCCCACCATTGCTTCGACCGATGCACCGTGCTCGGCACTTTCGGTGCTCTACACCGATGACGGCCAGTTCGATAAATATCTCTTCCTTAAGGCAAACCCCAACATTGTCCTGATGGATACGACGGTTATCGCGGCGAGCCCGGTGCGCCTGACGGTTTCCGGTATGGGCGATGCGCTCGCAACCTATTTCGAGGCCCAGGCGACGCACGATGCCGACGGCGGCACCTGCGCTGGCGGCAAGGGCGGCATGGCCGGCCTGGCGCTCGCCAAGCTCTGCTATGAGACGCTTATGGCCGATGGCGTCAAGGCCAAGGTTGCGCTGGAGAAGGGTGCGCTCACGCCTGCCGTCGAGCACATCATTGAGGCCAACACGCTGCTTTCGGGCATTGGCTTTGAGAGCTCGGGCCTCGCTGCTGCTCATGCCATCCACAATGGCCTGACGATGCTGCCCGAGTGCCACAGCATGTATCACGGCGAGAAGGTCGCCTTTGGCACTATCGTCCAGCTGGTACTCGAGGATGCTCCGACTGAGAAGCTTGAGGAAGTCTTGGGCTTCTGCATTGAGCTGGGCCTGCCGGTCACGATGAAGGAGCTGGGCGTTGCCGAGGTTACGCGCGAGAAGGCCATGGTCGTTGCCGAGGCCGCGTGCGCGCCCGAGGACACCATGTGCAACATGCCCTTTGAGGTGACGCCCGAGATGGTCACAAACGCCATCCTGGGTGCCGACGCGCTGGGCCACTACTATCTCATGGATGAGTAAATCAAGCTAAGGAAGGGGCAAAGCCAGCAGATGGCTTTGTCCCTTTTTGCTATGGTGCAAAGGGGTCAGGTTGCTTTGTACCAACTGTTGTTGATGAAAGGGCGGATTCTCGTATGGCGCTTCCCATGGTTTATGGCGGTCCCGGTCGGTATGTTCAGGGGCCGGGCGAGCTTTCGCGCCAGGGCAGGTATTTGTCATGGTTGGGCTGCGCTGCCTATGTCTTGTTTGACCAGGGCACCGAGGATCGGCTGTGCAGGCAGATCGTCGATGGATTTCTGGACGAAGATCTAAGCGAGCCGTTCTTTAAGATTTATGACGGTCCGTGTACGGAAGAGGCCGTTGTCGAAATGGCTAAGGAAGCCCAGGCCGAGTATTGCGACATGGTGGTGGGTATTGGCGGCGGCAAGATGCTCGATATCGCCAAGGCCGTTGCGTTTTATGCCGAGTTGCCGTTGTGCGTGTGCCCCACGGCGGCTTCGATGGACGGTCCGTGCAGCGTGATTTCCGATGCCGATCTGCAGGGTGTTGCAAATGCGGTCTTTAGAAACGGGCGTAATATGGCCAACGAGCAGGCCAAGGTGACCAAACAAAAGCTCGTGCAGCTCATGTGCGAGGCATAGTTTGGCTCTTGATTGACCTTGTGCAATCGAGTCGGCGATAGGCCATGGGCTATTTGCCGCAAAGATGCTCCGCGTGTAATTTGCCCGAGGCGGGTGCTGATGGCGTATCATTTATCGTTGCTTGTTTGCACTGCTCAGGGAGGGGCCGCGCATGGCGCAGGAACACGATCTGTTTGATGACATTATCGAGATCAGCAAGGGTTTCGACTTTCTTAAAAACCCGCTTGGCGGTGTGACCGATGCACTCGATCCGTCGGCGCCGCAGTGGAATCCTGCCGACTATAAGGAGCGTCCGCGCGGCAACACCATTCCGTGCTTGACCTGTAAAAACGAGAAGAGCGGTCGTACCGCGTGCATGGACGTGTGCCCGGTCAATGCCATCGAGGTCGAGGAAGATGCCATTGAGATTCTCGACTCCTGTCGCAAGTGCGGCCTGTGCGCCGCTGCCTGTCCGACCGAGGCGATCATCTCGCCGCGCCTGGCGCCCAAAAACCTCTATGACGAGATTGTTTCTGCTGCCACAAGCCACGAGACCGCCTACGTCACCTGCACGCGCGCCCTTAAGCGCATGCCGCGCGAAAACGAGGTCGTCGTCGCCTGCGTGGGCGATATTACGGCCGAGACCTGGTTCTCGGTGCTGGCCGACTATCCCAACGTGAGCGTCTACCTGCCGTTGGGCGTGTGCGATAAATGCCGCAACACCGGCGGTGAGGACATTCTGGGCGAGGCGATTGCGAAGGCCGAGGAGTGGTCTGGCACGGGTATGGGCCTTGAGGTCGACCCCAAGAGCCTCAAGTGCCATAAGCTTCGCGAGTACGAGCGCAAGGAGTACATGGAAAAGATCGCCCGCACGACGGGCCTGACGGTGACCAAGCTCAACCCGGCGACGGCGGCGCTGGCCTCGGTGACGCAAAAGCTCAAAGCCCATCGCCATCAGATTACCCAGCTGGAGCGCACGCTCAGCACCATGTGCGGCACAACGACGACCAAGCGTCGCCGTTCGCTCACGCACGGGCGACAGCTGGTGCTCTCGACACTGCAGAACCATCCCGAGCTTGCCCAGAACATGCAGGTGAGCACGCCGGAATGCGATTTTGACAAGTGCACGTCGTGCGGCGAATGCGTCAACGTGTGCCCCACGTTTGCCTGCGATTTGGTGGGAAGCGGCCGCTTTGCGTTGGAGTCCACGTATTGCCTAGGTTGTGGAGCCTGCGTCAAGGTGTGCCCCGAGCATGCGCTCAAGCTGGTCGAGCACGATGCGTCCAATCTAGTCGTTGTTGACCCCGAGGCCGAGGAAAAGGCCGCTCAGAAGGCCAAGGCCCACGAAGAAGCGGAGAAGGTCAAGGCCGAGGCAAAGGCTAAGCTCGGTAAGATGCTCGATCAGGTGGAGAAGCTCGCGGACTAGCTAAAAGAGCGTAAATGATGGCCAGTGGGACAGGTACTGCCCCACCGGCCAAAAAAGTTGCGGTGGAATAGTTCCCGTTTTGCCCTTAAGCTGGCCATTCTAGGAACTATTCCACCGCAACTAATAGATGGTTAGCCCATGCTGCTCTGATGGGTCTCGCTGCCGTTATTGCGGCGGGTGACCGTTTCGTGGAGTAAAAAGAAGCTGGGAACCTGCTTTGTCTCGGTGTATTCCATAAGGATGCCGTCGGCGTTGTAGGTCTGTCCGCGTATAACGGCGAGTGCGTTAAAGTCGTCGAGATCGAGCACGCGCGCATCTTCGGGCGTGGGATGCTCAATCGTTACATCGCGTTTGCCCGTGGCAATCTTAATGCCAAGATCTTCTTCGAGGTAACGATAAATCGAATCGTTGACAATCTCGGGTGTCAGTCCCGGTACCTGTGAGCTTAGGTAATAGGAGTCGTCGGAGCACACGGCATGTCCGTTTGCATAACGGATGCGTTTGGCGCGCGTGAGCTCGCAGCCTTCGGGAAACCCGGTAATCCTGGAGAGTGCCTTGCTACAGACGAGGAGCTCAAAGACAGTGGTAACCGTTTTGAGCTCAAAGCCTCGGCTGGCTGCGATTTCCTTAAAGGTCTCGAGTCCGCCGCCGCCACGACTCGTCTCGTCACTGATGTTGCGAATGACGCGCATGCCTTTGCCTTGCTGGGGGAGCACGTAACCATCTGCCGCAAGCATCGAGATGGCGCGACGGACCGTCATGCGCGAACAGTCAAACAGCTGCGTGAGCTCAGTCTCCGAAGGCAGATAACTCTGATAGGCGTATGTGCCGTCGTCAATCGACTGCTTCACGTTGTCATAAATAGTTTGGAAGATGGCTCGCGCCATGACGGTCTCCTAGAGCTGGGTGCGCGAGCGGTGGATGAGGGCCGCCCGCGCAGGTGTCAAGCGATTTACTTGCTGGGGTCGATTATATATTTGCCCATGGCACGCAGGGCCGGGTCTGACAGGATGGCGCCGAGTTCGTCGAGGGAAGCCACCTTGGCGACCATCGAGGATACGTCGAGCCTGCCAGAGTCGATGAGCTCGAGCGCGCGACGCTGTGTGTAAGGGTTGATGTAGGACGAGGTGAGCACGAGCTCCTTCTGGAAGACCTCGAAGGGCTTGACGGTGATTGTCTCATCGGGCTTGGTGAGGCCGAACATCATGACCGTAGCCTTGTGGCCGGCGATCTGGATGGCCTGCTCGATGGTGACGGGCTTGCCGACGCATTCGATTACAACGTCGACGTTGCCGACGCCCTCCTGCTTCAGGCGGGCCGGGACGTCCTCGTGGATGGAATCAATTGCCAGGTCGGCGCCGAGTTTGAGCGCAACCTCGCGCTTGCCTTCGACAGGCTCGAGCAAGACAACCTTGGTGGCGCCGGCGTTTTTGGCGAGCTGCATCATGAGCAGACCGATCATGCCACCGCCGATAACGACAACTGTGCTGCCGGGCTTGATGTTGCACATATCGATGCCGTGCAGGCAGCAGGCGACGGGTTCGGTCATAGCACCCTGCTCAAAGCTGGTGTGATCGCCCAACTTGTAGACTTGCTGCATATCGACGGAGCAGTACTCGGCAAAGCCGCCGCTAACGGTGGTGCCGTAACCGGTCATATGCTCGCAGTAGTGGTTGATTCCGTCGCGGCAGGGTTCGCAGCAGCCGCAGGGATGGTTTGGGTCGATGCACACGCGATCGCCCGGTTTAAAGCCAGCGACGTCGCTGCCCACGGCCTCGACAACGCCCGCAAACTCATGACCAAGGATCGTGGGCGGGGTAACGTCGGCTGCACCCTTGTCGCCTTCATAGATATGAACGTCGGTACCGCAGACGCCGCAAGCTTTGACGTTGATCAGAACGTCACGCTTGCCCACGGTCGGTTTTGTCGAATCCTCGACCCTGAGATCGTGCTTTCCATAGAAGACCGCGCTTTTCATGGTGACTCCTTAACGTGGCGGTGGATGTTGTAATGAAGTATAGGTATGTCTATAGATATAGACAAGCACATCTAGACAAGTAGAAAAGAAATTTATAATGCAGCCATCAGCTATGTCAGATTTAACAGGCGAAATACTGGACATATACCGTTTACGGCCAATAATCAACCGTTTACCGACCGTAGTATTTATGCTAACTTGTCTAGATAAGTGATATGATAAAAATAGAAGCGCAAGAAGTCAGGGAAGCGGGCCCACCCGTCCTATTGCACGAGGTACACGCAAACGGCGCGTCTGCGGTCTCGAGTGAAGCCAAAACCGCAGCGCTCCGAATGAAGAGAGGGGGATTCCCCGTCATGATGCAAAAGATACAACGTTTCGGCGGTGCAATGTACACGCCTGCAATTCTTTTCGCATTTTCCGGAATCGTCGTCGGCCTGGGTACGTTGTTTACCACCGAGGCGATCTTTGGCGAGATGGCCACAGCGGGTCATCTTTGGTTTGATTGCTGGAATGTGCTGCTCCAGGGTGGTTGGACGCTCTTTAACCAGATGCCGTTGCTGTTTTGCGTAGCGTTGCCAATCTCGCTCGCGAACAAGCAGAACGCTCGCTGCTGCATGGAGGCTTTGGCCATCTACCTTACCTTCAACTACTTTGTAAGCACAATCTTGGGGCAGTGGGGCCCTGTCTTTGGTGTTGACTACTCTGTCGAGGCAGGCAGCGGTACTGGTCTTGCCACTATCGCAAGCATCAAAACGCTTGATATGGGCATCATGGGCGCGCTCATTATCTCTGGTATCGCCACGATGTTGCATAACAAGTTCTTCGACACCGAACTTCCTGAGTGGCTGGGCGTGTTC
The DNA here is from genome assembly GCA_958403395.1 of uncultured Collinsella sp. Taxonomy (GTDB): domain Bacteria; phylum Actinomycetota; class Coriobacteriia; order Coriobacteriales; family Coriobacteriaceae; genus Collinsella. The sequence continues at coordinate 22,982 of CATXXF010000023.1, read as the reverse complement.
TCGGGCTCCGTGTTCATCTATATGATCGGTTTCTTCGTTATGGTTCCGGTCGCTCTTATCGCCTGCCTGGTGTGGCCGCATGTTCAGGCTGCTATCTCCGCCTTCCAGGGATTCATCCTTTCCGCCGGTACGTTCGGCGTTGGCGTCTTTGCTTTCTTCGAGCGCGTGCTGATTCCTACAGGCCTTCACCACTTTATCTATACGCCGTTCTATTACGACAACGCGGCGGTCAATGGCGGCATCTTTGCCGCTTGGGCTAACATCCTGCCCTAACTGGCTGCCGATCCGAGCGTTGCTCTTAAGGATGCCGCACCCTGGGCTGCCTATACCTGCCCTGGTTGGACTAAGGTCTTCGGCTCGCTTGGCGTCGCCATTGCGTTTTATATGACCGCCAAACCCGAGCGCAAGCAGCGCGTCAAGGCTCTGCTGATCCCGGTCACCCTTACCGCTATGCTTTGCGGTATCACCGAGCCGCTTGACTTCACCTTCCTGTTCATCGCGCCTGGCCTGTTCGTCGTCCACTGCGTGCTCGGAGCGCTTGGCTGCATGGCTCAAAACCTCCTTGGCGTCGTGGGCATCTTCGACGGCGGCATCATCTCGATGCTCTCGTGGGACTGGCTGCCCCTTTGGGCCGCACACGGTCTGCAGTACGCCATCTCCATCCTTGTCGGCCTGTGCTTTACCGCCCTTTGGGTCGTGGTCTTCCGTTTCCTGATCGTCAAGTTCGACTTTAAGACCCCCGGTCGCGAGGATGACGACGTCGAGGTCGAGCTCAAGTCCAAGGCCGACTACAAGCAAAAGCAGGGCGGTGCTGCTGCTGGCAAATCGGTCGCCCAGAGTAAAGATGATGAGCGCTTGGTGCTTGCCGAGAACATCCTCGATCTGCTCGGTGGCACGGATAACATCATCGATGTAACTAACTGCGCTACCCGTCTGCGCGTTAACGTCAAGGACAAGAGCGTCGTTGCACCCGAGGCTTCCTTCAAGGCGATCGGTACGCATGGCTTGGTGGTCCAAGGTCAGTCAATCCAGGTCATCATCGGCCTTACCGTCCCGCAGGTTCGCGAGAAGTTCGAGAGTCTTCTGAAGTTCGAGAGTCTTCTGTAAACCATCGTCCATCGAAACAATCGGCCTTGCAGAGCCGGTATGCACCGCAAGGCCGATTCTGGAGATAAAAAACTCCACTTCTAGGTAACAATTCCAAACCGTACAGGCCGCGTGCGGGGATGGATTGAGCAAGCGGCCAGAATGAGGAGGACATCATGTCCAAGAAAAACTATGCCGTGACCATTGCCGGCGGTGGCTCTACCTTCACTCCGGGCATCGCCCTGATGCTGCTTGAGGAGCGCGACCGCTTCCCGGTCAACAAGGTGACCTTCTACGACAACAACGCCGAGCGCCAGGAGATCGTGGCAAAGGCCTGCGAGATCTACTTCCACGAGAACGCCCCCGAGGTTGAGTTCAACTACACCACCGACCCCGAAACCGCTTTTACCGGTACTGACTTCGTCCTTGCTCACATCCGCGTGGGTCTCTACGCTATGCGCGAGCTCGACGAGAAGATTCCTCTCAAGTACGGCTGCGTTGGTCAGGAGACCTGCGGCGCCGGCGGCATCGCCTACGGTATGCGCTCCATCGGCGGTGTCATCGAGATCCTGGACTACATGGAGAAGTACAGCCCCAACGCCTGGATGCTCAACTACTCCAACCCCGCGGCCATCGTCGCAGAGGCTTGCCGCGTGCTGCGCCCCAACAGCCGCATCATCAACATCTGCGACATGCCGATCGACCTCATGGATAAGATGAGCCGTATGTGCGGCATCAAGGATCGTCGCGAGCTGCAGTACAGCTACTACGGCCTCAACCACTTTGGTTGGTGGAGCAAGATCTACGACAAGGAGGGTAACGACCTCATGCCGCAGATCAAGGAGCACATGGCAAAGAACGGCTACTTGGACGGCATTGAGCACGAGGCCGGTAAGGAGCAGCACGTCGAGGAGAGCTGGATTCACACCTTCGGCAAGGCCAAGGATGTCTATGCTGTCGATCCCGAGACGATTCCCAACACCTACCTCAAGTACTACCTGTACCCGGACTATGTTGTCGAGACGTCTGACCCCAACTACACTCGCGCCAATGAGGTTATGGACGGCCGCGAGAAGAAGGTCTTTGGCGCTTGCCGCGACATCATCGCCAAGGGTACTGCCAAGGACGGCGGCTTTGAGCCCGACGTACACGCCAACTACATCGTCGACCTTGCCTGCGCGCTGGCCGAGAACACGCTCGAGCGCTTCCTGCTGATCGTCCCCAACGATGGTGCTGTGCCCAACTTCGACCCGACGGCCATGGTCGAGGTGCCTTGCATCGTTGGCTCCAACGGCTTTGAGAAGATCTGCCAGGGCCCGATCCCGCAGTTCCAGAAGGGCCTGATGGAGCAGCAGGTTTCCGTTGAGAAGCTCGTTGTCCAGGCTTGGGTCGAGGGCAGCTATCAGAAGCTCTGGCAGGCGCTCACGCTCTCCAAGACCATTCCTTCGGCAAGCGTTGCTAAGCAGATCCTGGACGAGCTCATCGAGGCCAACAAGGATTTCTGGCCCGAGCTTAAGTAAGGACTACTGTCTCGAACTCTTACGCATCTCTGCTTCATTTGCGCCGCCGCGGTGTCCGGATTCGCCCGGATGCTGCGGCGGCGCTATACTTATGAAGTTTGAAGTACCTGTACCAAAAGGAGCTGTCGTGTCCCTTTCCATCGGTATCGTGGGCCTGCCCAACGTGGGCAAGTCGACGCTGTTCACCGCGCTTACCAAAAAGACCGGCCTTGCCGCCAACTACCCGTTTGCCACGATCGACCCCAACGTGGGTATCGTCGATGTGCCCGATAGCCGCCTGCAAAAGCTTGCCGACATCGTCAACCCCGGTCGCATTGTGCCGGCGACGGTCGAGTTTGTCGACATTGCAGGTCTGGTGAAGGGCGCTAACGAGGGCGAGGGCCTGGGCAACCAGTTCTTGGCAAACATCCGCGAGACCGATGCCATCTGCGAGGTCGTGCGCTACTTTAAGGATCCCAACGTTATGCGCGAGGTGGGTCGCACCGGCGAGTTCGTCGATCCCGCCGGCGATGCCGACACCATCATGACCGAGCTCATCCTGGCCGACATGGGCACGCTCGAGAAGCAGCTGCCCAAGCTCGAGAAGGAGGCCAAGCGCGACAAGGAGCTCATGCCCAAGTTCGAGGTCGCTAAGCGCCTGCTTGCCTGGCTCAACGAGGGCAAGCGCGCCGCATCCATGGAGATGACCGATGAGGAGCGTGCCGCCGCCAAGGGCCTGTTCCTGCTCACCATGAAGCCCATCCTATATGTGGCCAACGTAGACGAGGACATGCTCAACGAGGACCTGGCGCCCATCGACGGCGTCAAGCCGCTGCCTATCTGCGCCAAGATCGAGGCCGAGCTTTCCGAGCTCGATCCCGAGGACGCCGCCGACTACCTGGAAAGCCTGGGCCTGGAGCAGCCCGGCCTGGACGTGCTCGCTCAGGCTGCCTACAAGCTGCTCGGCCTGCAGTCGTTCTTTACGGCCGGCGAGATGGAGGTCAAGGCCTGGACGGTGCGTCAGGGCGCGACCGCCCCGCAGGCCGCCGGTGTCATCCACACCGACTTTGAGCGTGGCTTTATTAAGGCCGAGGTCATTGGCTACGACGACTACATCGAGCTCGGCGGCGAGCAGGGCGCCAAGGCCGCCGGCAAGCTGCGCATTGAGGGCAAGGACTATGTCATGGCCGATGGCGACGTCGTGCACTTCCGCTTTAACTTGTAAGGGCGACGCGCATGTTTAAATATGGCAAAAAAGCCGGCTACATGGGCATCGCGCTGCTGGTGCTCGCGGTGATTCCGCTGGTGGTTGCAGCGTTTGTTATCCCCAACATTGGTCCCGAGGTGGCAACAAAGTTTAACGCAGCAGGCGAGGTGACGCGTTGGGGCAAGAGCTACGAGCTGCTGGCGCTGCCGGTGCTCAACCTGCTGCTCGGCGTGGCGACGTATTTTACCGCCGGTCGTCAAGCAAAGAACAATGATGACTCCGCCGCCATGGCGCGCATCGTGTGCGAGCGCTACCTGCGCAACGGTTGCATCACGGGTGTGTTCCTCAACGTGATCAACGTTTACTTTATGTACTCGGCGATTACCGGAACGGGCTTTGGCTTTGGTTTCTAGCTTGTCCTTCTAGGCAACGAGCCTGCACGCATATTCAATGGCTGCTGCGAGGCCGCCGCTCGACCGTGGTTGAAAGACTACATCGGCGGCGGCCTCGTTTTCGTATCCGGCGCCGCGAAGGGCGAGTGCTATGCCGGCTTCTAAAAGGAGCGGCAGGCCGCGTTGGCTGGTTGCGATTACGGCAACCTGATTGAGCGAGCAGCCGTGCGTTTGGCATTGAATGGCAAGTTCGCCTTGCGCCGGGCAGGGGGCCAGAACGGCGGCGACGCGACTTGATAGCAATGCAAATGCTGTGCGCTCATCGGGCGAAAGGCATTCTGCTTCAACGACGACGAGCTTGGGCGGCGCGCTGTTTGTGCGAAGCGTGGCTCGGTACATGCGGACCGAAGAACCCGACATAGAAAACTCCTGTGTATTCGGCAAAACGTAAACTATAGTTTACGTTTATGTTCGGCTCCATTTCAAACTCGGCTGCATGGACGAACGTGCGAAACAGATTCTTGGCAGGCGGGTCGAAGAGACACGCAGGGACCTTGGTATCTCCAAGGTTGATTTTTGTGTGGCGACAGGAATCAGCCGACCCTACCTCGACCGAATCGAAGATGGGACGGCAAATTTCACGCTCAAGGTTCTATTTAAGATCGCGCCCGCACTCGGCATGACGGTGTCAGAGCTTCTCGAGGGTATCGAATAGGGGATACCCGTCGACAACTGAATTACACCATCGGGATGCGGTCGTGGTTGACTTGGCTGTAGAACAGGCGCTGGATCTCGGCGGCATCACGTGACTGGCCGAGTGCCCACATGGTCTTGGCCACGAGCGTCTCGGTGGTCATGTCGTCGCCGCGCAGAATACCCGGATGATCGGCGTAAGCACGGCCGACCTCATAAACGCCCAGATCGAGGCCCTCTTCGGGGACCTGCGTGGTCATAACGACGGTGCGGCCCGAATCGACCCAGCGGAAAATCGCCTCCTGGAACGACTCGCCCGACTCACCAAACTCGGGGATACCGCCGATGCCAAAGGTCTCCAGAATCACGGCGTCGTAGCTATCGGCAAGGGCGTCGAGGATGCCCGGGTTTACGCCGGGCGTAAGCTTGAGTACAAATACGCGCGGGTCGATGCTGTCGTAGAAACGCACCAGGTTTTCGCCCTGATGCGTGCCGTGAAGCCCATTGCGCACGATGCGGTCGTTGCGGATATAGGCGATGGGCGGATAGTTGACGCTAATGAACGCGTTAAAGCTCATGGTGCGCTGCTTGCGGGCGCGCGTGCCGGCAATGGCAACGCCGCCAAACACGATCGAGACGTCGTGCGAGTGCTCGTCGAGCGCATAGAGCAGGCTCTGGTACAGATTGAGCTTGGCGTCGGTAAAGGGATTGCCCATGGGCTTTTGCGAGCCGGTGAGCACGATGGGCTTGGGGCTGTCCTGAATCAGGTAGGAAAGCGCTGCTGCGGTGTAGCTCATGGTGTCGGTGCCGTGCAGAATCACGAAGCCGTCGTGGTCGGCATAGCCTTCGACGATGACGTCGCGGATACGCATCCAGTCGCTCGGGCGCATATTGGTGCTGTCGATGTTCATGGGCTGCACGACGTCGAGCTCGCAGAGGCCCGAGATCTCGGGGACACTCTGGGCGAGCTCCTCACCGGTCAGGGCGGGGGAGAGGCCGTTGCCGTCCTCGGTCGATGCGATGGTGCCGCCCGTGGCGATGAGAAGGATGCGCTTCATGCTGGTATTCCTATCGTATTTGTCGCCGCAAGGGCGGAGTCGTTCGGCAGTATTGTGGCACAGGGCGTCGAATGTTCAAACGTATTACATCATCTGTAACGTCTGGTAACACTTCAATTGCCGTCAAATAGGGGCCCAGGTCGTGCGTTTGCCGTGCGCTGATGGCTGCGAGGGACGAGAAACCACATATAAACGTGTACACTATGGAAGTTATTTTCGTTCATTCACGCGGGTGGGCACCGGCTCCCCGCCAACAAGAGGGGGAAACCATGGATCAAAAGGCTTCCGCAAAGGTCCTCGTACTCGACTTTGGTGCGCAGTACGGTCAGCTCATTGCCCGTCGCGTCCGCGACCTCAACGTGTATTCCGAGATTGTCCCCTGCGACATCTCGGCCGACGAGATTCGCGATATGAACGCCTCCGCGCTCATCCTTTCTGGCGGCCCGGCCTCCGTGTACGCCGAGGACGCTCCGTCCATCGATCCTGCCATCTTTGACCTGGGCCTTCCCGTCCTGGGCTTCTGCTACGGCCATCAGATCACGGCCGTGACGCTCGGCGGCAAGGTCGGCCACTCCGAGGTGGGCGAGTACGGCCGCGCCACTATTACGCGCACTGCCGGCGCCAAGCTCTTTAACTCCACGCCCATGGAGCAGACTGTGTGGATGAGCCATCGCGACGCCGTTTCCGAGGTGCCCGAGGGCTTTACCGTTACCGCCAGCACCGACGTGTGCCCGGTTGCCGCCATGGAGTGCGTCGAGCGCAAGATTTTCACCACGCAGTTCCACCCCGAGGTCAAGCATTCCGAGTATGGTCAGCAGCTGCTGAGCAACTTCCTGTTTGAGATCTGCGGCCTGGAGCCCAACTGGAGCATGGACAACCTGGTCGAGACCATGACGGCCGAGTTCCGCGAGAAGGTCGGCGACGACCGCGTGATTCTGGCCCTGTCCGGCGGCGTCGACTCCTCCGTCGTGGCCGCCCTGGGCGCCCGTGCCGTGGGCAAGCAGATGACCTGCGTGTTCATCAACCACGGCCTGCTGCGCAAGGGCGAGCCCGAGCAGGTGGAGGAGGTCTTCACCAAGCAGTTTGACGTCGACTTTATCCATGTTCACGCCGAGGATCGCTATGCCGAGCTTCTGGCTGGCGTGACCGAGCCCGAGGAGAAGCGCCGCATCATCGGTACGCAGTTCTGGAAAGAGTTCTTCGCCGTGGCGCAGCAGCTCGAGACCGATGGCAAGCCGGTCAAGTACCTGGCTCAGGGCACCATCTACCCCGACATCATCGAGTCCGGCGCTCGCAAGACGGGCGGCAAGACGGCCACCATCAAGAGCCACCACAACCTGATCCCGTTCCCCGAGGGCGTGCACTTCGACCTCATCGAGCCGCTCGATCATTTCTTTAAGGACGAGGTCCGTGCACTTGGTCTGGCACTGGGCCTGCCGGGTCACATCGTGTTCCGCCAGCCCTTCCCGGGCCCGGGTCTTGCCATCCGCATCATCGGTGCGGTCGACAAGGAGAAGCTCGAGATCCTCAAGAACGCCGACGCCATCGTGCGCGAGGAGCTGGATGCCTACAATCAGCGTCTGTTTGAGCAGACCGGCGAGCGCAACTCCGAGCACAGCTGCTGGCAGTATTTCGCGGTTCTGCCCGACATTAAGTCAGTCGGCGTTATGGGCGACGAGCGCACCTACCAGCGTCCGATCATCCTGCGTGCCGTCGAGTCCAGCGATGCCATGACCGCCGACTGGGCCAAACTGCCTTACGACGTCCTGGCCCGCATCTCCGGCCGCATCGTTGCTGAGGTCCCCGGCGCCAACCGCGTGTGCTACGACATCACGTCTAAGCCGCCCGCGACGATCGAATGGGAGTAGGCTGACAGGGTTCTGACCTGCACTTTTGAGTGCCGCACTGTGCTCCTGAGTTTCGTTTCGTACGAGAGTTACGGCAAAACCACCAGCGACATTGGTGAGTAAACTCGATTATCGAGCCTCCGTTCCCATGTTGGAACGGAGGCTTTTTCTTTGCCTTTTTACTCCCTTTCACCTGCGATTTCGCGATTTACTCCCCGTGTTTCTAGATGGAAGCGTTTGGTTGCGAGGCACGCCGGTGTGCGGGGCCTGAGTCGTCAGGGCCCGCACAGGGGGACCGCGATGGTGGCCACCGCGCCGCCCGAGGGGCTGTTGGCGAGCGAGACGGAGCCCCCGTGGGCGCTTGCGGCCTCGGAGGCGGCGTGGAGGCCGAGCCCGTAGTGGCGGCCTCCGTCACGCGAGGAGCGGGAGGAGTCGTCTGTGAAGAGGCGCTCGCAGCCGCGTTCGAGGGCGGCGGGAGAGAAGCCCGGTCCGTCGTCAGCGACCTCGATGACGAGGTGTCCGCCCGCGACGTCGCAGGAGACCGCCACGCGCGAGCGCGCGTGCTCGGCGGCGTTGGCCACGAGGTTCGCGGCGGCTCGCGCCAGGGCGGTTCGGTCGAGCGGGGCCTCGGGCGCGCCCGCGACAGCAGGGCCCGTTGCCGCGTCGAGCGTCACGCCTCGCGCCCGGGTGATCTGAGCGGCCTCGGCGAGGACCTGCTCGCAGAGCTCGGCCGGCCGCATGGGGGCCCTCTCCGCCCCGCCGGACCCGCGCGAGGCCTCGATGAGCAGGCGCACGTAGCCGTCGAGCCTTTCGACACCGCCGGCTATGTCGCGCGCGGCGGCCACGAGGTCGGCGTCTTTCTCGTCTTCCAGCTCCTCCGCCACGAAGTCGGCGTTGGCGCGCAGCACGGTGAGCGGCGTCTTGAGGTCGTGGGCGAGCGACGCCACCTGCTCGCGCTGCCCCCGCTCCGCGGCCCAGCGGGCTTCGAGTGACTCGGCGAGGGAGGCCCGCATGGCGTCCATCGCGGCGAGGACGTCGTTCACCTCGCGCACGTTGGTGCTGCCGACCGCGAAGTCGAGCTCCCCCGCGCCGACGCGCTCCGCCGCCTCCGCGAGCGGCGCCATCTTGCGCGAGATCACGCGGCTCGCGCGGCGCGCCACGAGCGCGAGCGCGAGCGCGCTTCCCGCAGCGGCGCCGACGAGCATGAGGTTCTGCGGGTTGGGAAGCAGGCCGGCGAGGTTGCGCGAGACCCACTGCGGCAGGTACTCGCTGACGAGTGCGCAGGCCCCGCCGCCCTTGAGCGGGAACGCGGCGTAGGTGAGGCCCGAGCCCCCGCCCTCGATCTCCACTGTGCCCGGATCCGCGGCGAGTGCCGCACGGGCCATTTCCGTCGCGTCCTCGAGCCGCGTGCCCTCGAGGTCTGTCATCAGCACGTATCCGTCCTTATTCAGGATGAGGTAGCGGTACGCCGTCGGCACGTCCTGCTGCCCGCAGACGCCGTCGCGTGCCAGGCCCTCCGCGACCTCGCGCGCATTGGCCGGCCCCCAGCTTGCCTCGTAGACGAAGCCCGCGTTGATCGCCGCGGAGAGCGCCATGAACGAGGCGAGCCACGCCGTGGCAACCGCCGCGAACGCGTAGGCGAAGTAGCGCGCGATGACGAAGGAGAGCGGCATGCCCCCGCGACCTCGCGCCCCGGTCCTCAGAGCTGCCACTTGTACCCCATCCCCCAGACGGTCGCGATCGGATCGGCGCCGGCCTCGGAGAGTTTCCTCCGGGCGCGGCTGACCTGCATGGATATGGCCGCGTCGTCGGCGTCGCTCTCCCAGCCGAGCACCGCCTCGCGTATCTGCGCGCGGCTCATGACCTGCCCGGGGTGGCGGGCGAGGTACTCGCAGATGGCGTACTCGGTGGGCGTGAGCGGCACGGCCTCGCCGTCCACGGCGAGGCCGCGCGCCCCGAGGTCGATCCGAACCTCCCCGAAGGAGAGGGCGTGCGAGCGCGGCCGGCGCTCACGGCGTAGATGGGCCGCGACCTTGGCGCGCAGCTCCGCGGCCCCGAAGGGCTTGCGGACGTAGTCGTCGGCGCCCAGGCCGTAGCCGGCCACGGCGTCCTCCTCGGCCACGCGCGCGGTCAGGAAGACGATGGGCCCGTCGAAGTCCGGGCGGATCTGCCGCACGAGCTCGAAGCCGTCGAGCCCCGGTATCATGACGTCGCAGAGCACGAGGTCGAAGCGCGAGAGGTCCATCCCCGGGACCGCCGTCGGGTCCGCTGCCTTGACGACCTCATGGCCGTCGCGGCCGAGGACGCGCGCGATCGCGTCGAGGATCGCCCGCTCATCATCAACTGCCAGTATCCTTGCCATGTTCGACCTCCTGAAACTCCCGTCGGCATTGTACTTGCGCCGCGCTCAGCGGTCCAGAGCCCCGCGCGCAGCCGCGGGCGCGGGCGCCCACATGGTGATCTCAGGGTTGGGCAGCGCGCGGTCGGCGATCGAGCGCAGCGCCGACCCCCAGCCGGCGTCGAGCAGGGCATTCCCGCCCAGGACGAGCGCTGCGGAGAGGAGGGCGAGCACGGCGGCGAGCGGCTTCCTACTCATCTGCCCTCCCGTCCTCGAAGCGGCAGAACCAGGCGATAAGGACGGCGGCGGTCGCCAGGGTGAGCACGAGGCCAGCGAGCGCAGTCGTGAGGAGAGGGCCCGCCGCGCGTGCGGCGTCGATGAAGGCCTCCACCCCGAGCGACCCCAGGCGCGCGGGCCAGGCGAGCGGCACCCAGCTCAGGGGCGTCGCCAGGGCACCGGTGAGCTCGCCGGTCATGAGGCCGTGCGCAAGTCCGCCCACTGAGAAGAACGCGAGGAGCATACCCGCCGCGCCGGCGCCGATGGCGGCGTTGCGGCCGAGGCGCAGGGCCGCGCCGAGCCCCAGCGCGTAGAGGGGCAGGCTGCCCAGCACGATGCCCGCCCAGGCGGCCGCAAGCGGAGCGGGCCCGAGCGGCAGGCGCCCGGCGACGGCGAGCACGGCCCCGAACACGCCGAGCGCCACGGCCAGCGCGCCCGCGCCGAGCGCCGCAAGGGCGAGCAGCTTCGCCGCGACGGCGCGCCCGCGCGAGGGGACCGCCGTGAGGTTGGCGAGGCGCCCGGCAGCGCGCTCCTCGTCCACGGCGAGCCCGCAGACGATGGCGGACATGAGCGGCATGAGGGCGCCGAGGAACTGGGCGTAGGCGTCCGCGCCCAGCGCCGGGTTCCATCGGGTTACGGAGAAGTACTCGCCGCAGGCAAGACCGGCTGCCAGGCCGCAGACGAGGTGCACCACTGCGAGCGGGGAGCGCGCCAGGCGCAGGGCCTCGGAGAGCAGGGCCCGCGGGAGAGTCATGCGCGGCGTCGGGTCGGAGAGTCGTGTCATGGCCATCACCTCTCCTCGGAGCGCGCGAACCAGGCCGCGCCCGCCGCCGTGAGCGCGGCGAACGCGAGCGCGCAGACCGCAAGGCCCGCCAGTGTGAGCATGCCGTCCGCCGTGAGCGCCCCGCCGAGCGCCATGTCCGCCGCGAGTGGCTCGCCGCTCGGCAGCACGGGGATGAAGCTCGTGGGGATGACCATGCTCGCCGACGGCGGAAAGAGCTGCGGCAGCGGCATCAGCGACCAGGCGAACCCACCCACGAGCTGCGTGGCGAGCGGGCAGAAGATGCCCGCGAGCATGCCGAGCCGCGCCGTGAGGAAGAGCCCTGCGGGGATCATCCACGCCGCGGTCACCGTGTTGACGAGCGCGCAGAGGAGCATCGTGAGCGTGCCCGCGGCCGTGAGGCCCTGCGAGGAGAACGCCGATCCCGCGAGGTAGATGCCGAAGACCACGAGGTTCGAGAGCGTGCAGAGCGCGAGGCACCAGAGCGCCTTGGCCCACCAGGCGCGCCCGAGCGGGAAGCCCAGGCCCAGAAGCCCCCGCATCCGCGTGCGAGCGTCCGCCCGCGCGACGCACGCCACCACGAGCGAGAGAGACACGGGCAGGAAGAGCGCGTACCAGTAGTTCCACGCGCTGAAGATCTGCACGCCCCGGTAGGGCATCGCGCCGAGCAGCGGCATCGGCAGCGCCATGAGCACGGCCAGGCGAACCGGTGCCGCGTGGCGCGACTTCAGGGCCTCGGCGCGCAGGCCCGCGAGCAGGCCGCCTTTCTCGCCCGTCATGCCGCCACCTCCCCGCGTGCTCGTCGCCCTTCCCGGCAGAAGCTCATGAAGAGTTCCTCGAGGTCCTGCCCGGGCCGAAGCGCATCCTCGTAGGCGAGGCGCCCCCCGCAGATGATGCCGATGGTGTCCGCCATCTGCTGCACCTCGGAGAGGATGTGGCTCGAGACGATCACCGTCGTGCCCGCCGCCGCGAAGCCGCGGATCTGGTCGCGCAGCTCCTCGATGCCGATGGGGTCGAGTCCGTTGGTGGGCTCGTCGAGCACGAGCAGGCGTGGCCGGGCGATCAGCGCCAGCGCGAGCCCCAGGCGCTGCCGCATGCCCATCGAGAAGCGCCCGGCGCGCTTCTTCCCGGTGTCCGCGAGGTCCACGGCGGCGAGCACCTCATCTACGCGGCTCTCGGGAAGGCCCAGCAGCGTGGTGCGCACGCGCAGGTTCTCGCGCGCGGTGAGGTTGGGGTAGAGCGGCGCCTCCTCGATGAGGCTGCCGATTGCGTAGAGGTCCTCGCGGCGCCAGGCGTGCCCGGCAAAGAGGATCTCCCCGGCCGTCGGCCGCAGCATCCCGCAGATCATCTTGAGCGTCGTCGACTTGCCGGCGCCGTTGGGGCCGAGCAGCCCGTACACCTCGCCCTCGCGGATATGAAGGCTCACGTCGGCCACGGCATCCTGCGCCTGGTCGCCGCGGCCGAAGCGCTTGGTGAGCCCGCGCGTCTCGAGCATGTAACCCATGGGTTCGTCCTTTCTCTTCCGGGCGCGCGGGCCGAGTCGCCGTGCCCGCGTGCCTTACCTTTCGGGTTCACCATCCATGGTGGGGCGCGTTTCTAACGAAGCTGTAACGGCCGTTGGGCTCTTTTGGCGCCAGCCCTTCTCGAACCGTACGCCGCTCATGGTATTTCTATCGTGATAATAAGGACGGAGGTGCCCGTGGCACGCAATAAGTGCCCGGAGGAGACGGTCGAGAAGATCAGGGGTGACGGCCCAGCGAGTGTTATTTTGCGAGCTAGGCGCATTGAAAGCGACCTTTCGTGGTATAAACTACTTGCCGGAAGCCGCGGCTTTCAGAGTACGGCTTACGTGTACGTTTAACCTCCGTGGGCGACGGGGTGCCGCAAGGTGTAGAATATCGCCCACCTGTAGGGGCCTGCAGCGATGCGGGCCCCGCTTCGTATGAAGGGGGCGTAGCCGATGAAGATCGTATCCATCTCCCAGGACTTCTTCGACCTCGCCGATGGCGACCGCGAGCTCATGCTTAAGCGCGATCGCCCCTGTATCGTGGTGGTGAGGCTGCGTTTCCGCGGGAAGCGCAGGGACTTCGCCGTGCCGCTGCGTTCCAACATCGCCCCCAACGTGCCCAAAGACCAGTACTTTGCGTTGCCACCCCGCCCCACGACGCGCCCCGGCTGCCGCCACGGCATCCACTACATCAAGATGTTCCCCATAACCAAGGCCTACCAGCGCCGCTTCAGGACCGAGGGCTCGGCCTACTACGAGACGCTCCAGCGCATCATCGACGGCAACACCAAGCGCATTGTCTCCGAGTGCCAGGCATACCTCGACCGCTACGAGCGCGAGGGAAGGCCCCGCTTCGCCGTCGACATCGACCGCATCGTGGGGCTGCTGGAGGGCGAGAAGTAGGGCACCTCGGCTCAGTCTCGAGCCATGCGGAGTCGCTCCGCATTTTTGAACGCCGCGTGTGCGTCCCAAATACTTGAGAAACAAGCTGTGAAGTGCGGTGGCGCGCCCGTGCCCGTGCATGGCCGTCACCATCAGCGTCTACGCGGCGTCGGCTTCAAGTGGAACTGGCGCCGCTGCTGTATATGGTTTGCCTTGCTGCAAATAGCGATCAATGCCCGCGATGTTTCTGCTTGTGCTTCAACTTTCGCTGCTCGAAGCGCGTCTCCGCCTCATCCGCGCGACGCTGACTTCTTGCTTGAGCCGACTCCCGCTTCATCGCTTCCCGCTGTGCCGCGAGCGCCTGTTGTGCCTTGGTGCTCACCGCGGGCCGTTTAAGGGCTTTCGCTGCCTCGCGAGCGCGCCGCTTGGGGTTCTTCGCGGGCTTGCTCGCCTCGGTCGGATCGTGGCCGAAGAACGAGAGTTTCGCCCATTTGTTGACAACGAATCGCAGGATCTCCTCATTGGACGGTTCTACGCCGAAGACGATGCGGGCGACGCGGTGGAGGTTGTCCGCTCCGACATCAGCCCCGCGCTCTTTGTCCACACCGGCCCAAACCTCGTGGGCGTGGCGGTCCAGGGACTCTAGCGGAGGCGGGGCGTCCTGTCCCAAAAACAAATGCAAAAGACGAGCACTTCTTGCCGCCCAATTGGCAAGAAGCGCTCGTCTTTTCTTAACGCGTTGTATGGCGGAGAGAGCGCAAGTTACGCGAGCGCCCTTCTTGCCAGCTCGGCCGCGCCGAGGATTCCTTGGTCGCCGCCGCAGCCCGGGGCGCAGATGTAGCGCTCCATGTCCTTAAGCTCGGCGGTCTGGATGTAGCCACCCAGATATTCGAGGGTCTTCTTGCGGACGATGCCGTAGAGCTGCTCCTGGTGCATCACGCCGCCGCCGAGGACGATGCGGCGAGGCGAGTACATGAGCACGAGGTTCGCGCACATCTGCCCCAGATAATCCCCCTCGAGCGCCCACACCTCATCGTTGTCCGCGAGCTCGGCCGCGGGCTTTCCCCAGCGCGCGGCAATGGCGGGGCCGGAGGCGAGGCCCTCGAGACAGCTCGCGTGGCTCGGGCAGACGCAGCGTCCCTCCTCGGTGGGACGGGTCCTTACCAGCATGTGGCCGGCCTCGGGGTGCAGCATGCCGTGAAGGAGCCTGCCCGCGCACATGACGCCCGCGCCCACGCCGGTGCCGATGGTCACGTAGATGGCGTCCTCGAGCCCCTTGCAGCAGCCGAAGACCACTTCGCCGAGGCAGGCAACGTTCACGTCCGTGTCGTAGGCCACCGGAATCCCGAGGGCGTCGGCGAACGCGGCGCGAAGACCATGGCCTCGCCACGCGAGCTTGGGCGTCTGGAGGATGGAGCCGTAGCGCTCGTCGACGGGGTCGACGCAGGTCGGGCCGAAGGCGCCGATGCCCAACGCGTCCACATCGCGGGCGGTGAACCACTCGACCATTTGCGGGACGGTCTCGGCGGGCGTAAGCGTCGGGGTCTCCATACGGTCGAGGACCTCGCCGTCGCCGGACACCACGGCACAGACCATCTTGGTCCCGCCGGCCTCGAGTGCGCCGAGCCTCATTTGCCTTTCGCTCATGTGATCCTCCTTACAAAGGGACGCCCGCAGTCATGGTCAACCGCGGGCGCCCATAACGTTGGCTTGTTTCGAGGCGACCCTACCTGGGCACGCGGTCCTGCCTTGCGGCAAACGGGGCGAGCACGGCGTGCGGCTCGCTTTGGTACCAGTAGGCGACGGTGGAGATGTCGTCCTCGCGCTCGTAGAGCTTGATGTCGTCGTTGCCGAGGTCCTGGAACGTCACGCGCAGGTCCTCCTTGAACGAGATCGGGTCGGGAAGGTGCCACCTGTAGAGGCCGTGCCTGGGCAGCGCGTCGTCGTTGGTCGCGAGCATCGGGTTCGGGTTCGGCTTGCCCGCGCTGAAGCGGTCGCGCGTGGCGTCGCGCGTCGAGCGGTACGGGTAGCCGGCGAACAGCGTGTTGAAGCACTGCGCCTCGGGCAGCGCGTGGGGCGGCCTGTCGAGGAAGGCCCAGGCACCGCCGAAGTAGTCCTCGGCTCCCGTCGAGGTGACCGTGGGGAACTCCTCGTCGCCGTCGAGGAAGAACTTCATCTCGCCCTCGCCCCACCAATAGCGCTCCAGGGCGCACAGGGCCATGTAGGTGCCGACGTAGTAGCCCTTACCGCGCACGCCGTCGAGCACGGTGTAGTCGACGCCCCTGCGGGTGCTGCGCTCGCGGTTAAAACGGGCGTGGAAGTACATGGCGTCGTCCGGCACGTCGGTGAGCGCGTAGTTGAACGTGTAGAAGATGTACTTAATGAACCCGGGGTGCTCGCTCGTAAGCGTGACCTTGGCGTGCTTCCTGAAAGGCATCTCGAAGTAGCAGTTCATGCCGCCCGTCGGGTTCACGCAGATGGGCATCGAGTTGACGATGGCGCGCTCACCGAAGCCGTTGCAGAAGAAGTCGCCGACAGGGCACTCGACCGAGGGGGTCTCCTCGTCGTCCCAGTAGAAGCGCAGCACGAGGTCGCGCATGACGAAGCTGCCGGCGGCGGTCTTGTCGGGGACGGTCATCCAGATGTGGCGGATGATGCCGGGGCCCTCGATGTCCGCGAGCGTGATGGTCTCGCCGGACTCAAGGGGCACGCAGCACGAGCCCTTGCGGCCGACGCCGAGGTGGCTGGCCGACATGGCGGCACGGCCCTTCTCGCCCGTGATGTTCTCGGGGGTGATGGCGCGGCTTTCCTCACCGCCGTGCATCCACACGTCCTTAAGGAACTCTCTCATCGTCGACCTCCTCTATTCGTCGTCTTCGCACTCGGCGGAACTGGCACCGTTCACGTAGACGATCTGCTGGCGCGCCTCGTCGACGAGGGCGTCGAAGTCGAGTTTCTCGTCGGGGCGCGCGAGCGCGACCGTCATGGCGAGCGGGAGGTTGACACCCGCGATCACGTGGATCCGGTCGGAGGCGAAGCGGGAGAAGCGCTGGTTCACGCTGCCACCGAGCGCGTCGGTGAGGACGACGACCTCGTCAGTGCCCGAAAGAGCCGCCTCGACCGCCGCGTCGAGCCCCTCGCCGTTGTCGTTCACGTAGGCGCACACGGCGTTGACGGCGTCGCTCTTACCCGTAAGGAACTCGAGGGTGTCCTTGAAGCCCTGGGCGAGAAGGGAATGGCTCGCCACAACTATCTTTCTCATTGATTCACCAATCTCTTGGGTCGAAGCTAGGCGAGGATGCCAGCGGCGGAGGCGACCATCGCGAGGACGATCACCACGAGGATGAGGACCGTCATGCTCGCGTTCTTCTTGGTAAGAAGGTAATACGCGCTTCCCGTGATGGCGGCGGGGATCATGGCAGGCAGGATCTTGTCGAGCAGCGGCTGAATCTCCATCGAGACGTCGCCGAAGCTGAAGCTAATCGGGCAGGTGACGCCGATGACCGAGGCGATGAGGCAGCCGACCACGGTGAGGCCGAGCACGGAGGCGGCGGCAGTGAGGTTGGGAAGCTTCTCGCTGAAGTCGGTGACGAGCTTCACGCCCTGCTTGTAGCCGAACTCGAGGGCGTGCATGCGGACCCAGAAGATGGCCAGGATGAGCGCGAACCAGATGCCGGCTCCCACGGGGTTGCCCTCGATGGCCATGTAGGCGGCGATGGAGCCCATGATGGTCGGGATCATGGTCATGAGCAGGGAGTCGCCGACGCCGGCGAGCGGTCCCATGGTGCCGATCTTCAGGTCTTGGACGGCGTCCGCCGCCGCTAGGCCGTCGCGTTCCTCCATGGCCACGCAGGCGCCAAGGATGATGGCGGCGAGCCAAGGCTGGGTATTGTAGTAGCGGAAGTGGTTGTTGAGCGCTTGCTTATAGTCCTCGTCGTTCGTGTAGATCTTCCTCAGGACCGGCGAGAGGGCGTAGGCGACTGAGGCGCCCTGCTGGGTCTGGTAGTTGAAGGTGCACACGCTCATGAGCCAGCGCCAGTTCGCGTTGCGCAGATCCTTCTTGGTGACCTTGTAGCCGGAGGGCTTGCCCTCGGCGACGGCGGTGATGTTCTCGTTTTCCATGGTTACTCATCCTCTCCGATGAAGGCGTCTGCGGAAGCGTGGGCGGCGAGCTCGGTGTCCCTCTCGGCACGCTGGTAGAACGCGATCGCGAGGGCAACGCCGACGATGGCGGCGCCGATGATGGGCACGTTCAGGAAGGCCGAGAGGAAGAAGCCGACGAGCAGGTACTGGAAGTACTTGCCGGTGGGCATGTAGCGGAGCAGCATGGCGATACCGATGGCCGGGAGCATCTTGCCGGCGAGGGTGAGGCCGGAGAGGAACCACTGAGGCATGACCTCGAGGAGCCAGTTGACGGCGGGCTGGCCGAGCGTCACGGAGACAAAGACGGGCAGGGCGGCGCACAGGCCGAAGAGCGCGGGGCAGACCCACAGGATGGCGTTCATCTGATTGAACTTACCCTCGTTGCAGAACTTCTGGGACTTCTCGACGACGAAGCCGTTGAGGATCTTGACGATGACGTCGAGCTGGATGCCGAGCATGCCGACCGGCAGGCCGATGGCGAGGCCCGTGTCCGCGCCCAGGGTCACGCCGTAGGCGGTGGCGATGATGGCCATCGTGCCGTAGTCGGGAATCGACGAGCCGCCGAAGCCCGCGACGCCGAGCTGCATGAGCTGGATGGTGCCGCCGATGACGAGGCCGGTCTGCCAGTCGCCCATGACGACGCCGGTGATAAGGCCCCAGAAGACGGCATAGTTGACGAAGATCATCGGGATGCCGTAGTAGTCCACGTGCTTGATGAAGGCCAGCAGGGTCAAAAGGACGACCTGCAGGATAGTGAAGTTGACCATGATCCCTCCTTAGATGAGGTCGGCGACGGAGACGGGCTTGTCGGCGGGCACGAACTGTGCCGTCACCTTGACGCCGCGGGCGATGAGCGCCTTGTAGCTCTGGACGTTCTCGGCGGAGGCATAGGCGCGCTGGGTGAGCTGGACGCCGCCCTCCTTGACGAGCGAGCCGCCGACGATCAGCGACGGGAGCTCGATGCCCGACTCGACCAGGTGAAGGATCGTCTCGGGCTCCTTGGCGATGACAAAGACCTTCTCGCGGTCGTACTTGCCCGCCGCGAAGTTCTTGAGCGCGGTCTGCTCGGAGATGATCGAGACGGCCATGCCCGCGGGGCGCGCCATCCTCATAGTGGACTTCAGGACCTCGTCGCCGGCGACCTTGTCGTCGATGACCATGACTCGGGTCGCGCCCGACACCGGGGCCCACTGCGTCACGATGATGCCGTGAAGCAGGCGATTGTCGATTCGTGCCATAACAACACTCATGTTTGCTCCTATCAAATGAAGTTTTACGTTCGGTACTGCCTCGGCGCTATCCGGATTCGCGCCGGGCAAGGGGTTATCGGATTATTGAGGACGCGCAGTCAGCTTGCGGCGGCGCGGGGAAGGTCACTCGTCGAGCAGGAGGTCCGAGGAGCCGAGGCGCTCTTCTCGCGCCGGGGCGGCGCTCACGCTTATGTAGTCGAAGACATATGCGATCTCGCTTACGGGAACCTCTACGCGATAGCGCGTCGAGATGCTCGAGAAGCTCTGCCTGAAGGACTCGATGAAATCGGCACGCTCCTCCTCGAAGCGGTCCTGGCCAACGTAGGTCTCAATGGGGTTTCTGGTAACAAGGCGCTCGACGAGACAGCAGAGGTGGACGTAGAGCCCAATGACGGCGTTGCTGCCGATCTTCTCGCCTGTCCTGCGCTGAAGCTCGTGCACGGCGCTCTCGATCTCGTGGAATAGCCGCTCCGGGTCGAGGATGGTGATGGAGCGGATGACGTTCTGCAGCGTCATGTTCGAGAGCAGCTTCTCGTGGAAAGAAGAGAGCTCGGAAGCGTCAAGCCACCTGCCGAACACGGCATCGACCTTAGAGGCGGACGCCGTCGACATGATGTCCTCGAGGGCGACGAAGGGGATGGAGGCGACCCCGGGGTCTCCCGTGCCGATGACGGCGCAGACGCGGTGCTCGGAGAAAACGGCGTCGTTCGACCCGTTCGCGACGAGCTGCTTGAAGGGCCTCGTGAGCAGGCGCGCGCCTATGGTGCGCGGGAGGCTCTGCGAGACGAGCTGGCGTATCCTCTCCGCGGCGTCGACCCCGGACTCGGAGCAGAAGACGATGGCGTCCTCACGGTTGACGCGCTCGATCACCTTGCAGTGCGTCACGCACGCGGCGGTCGCATCGCCAAGAACCTCGGCGATGGACTTGCCGCCGAGCAGCCCGACCCCGATCTCGAGCGCAAGACCGGTAGAGACGTTGTTCACCACGCCGATAGTGGAGTCGGTAACGTTCTCGAGGGCCTTATAGGCCTCCTCCAAGGAGCCCATGTCGACGAGGAACACGACCCCGGTGCAGTAGGAATGGCGGTCGACGAGGCGCTGGAGCGGACCGACGATGTCCTTCAGCTGCTGGTCGTAGGGCATGTCGACCGCCTCGTACACATGCATGCCGAGCATACGGTTCGCCGCGTCGGCGATGCTCGTCGCCGTTGAGTAGCCGTGGGACAAGATGACGCAGAGCGTTCGAAGGGCCTTCGCGTCGCGAGACTCCGATGCGACGCACAGCGTCAGAAGCGTCTTCGTGAAGTGATCGAGCGAGATTCCCGGCGCCCCTTCCACGTCTGCGGCGACCTGATCGGAGACGCTCGAGGCAAACGGCAATTCGGAGGTCACGGCACCGAGGAGATGGGAGATTTGCTCCGCACAGGCAGACTTTCGCTTAGCCAGGCCGATGCCCGGCCACAACTGCAGGCAAATCTCCTGGGCCAGCAGAAAAGCGACCTTCCTCGAAAGCTCGATGCCATAAGAAGAGCCTGCGTCGGCAAGGACCGCGCCCACGATGCGCTCGAAGGCGCGCGACCTCGAGGAGGTAACGCCGCGGCCGAAGATCAAGTGATCCTCAACGCCGCGCACGGCGGAGACAGCTTGCGAGACGAGCTCGGAGACAGAGAGCTCCCCGGCGCAGAATCGCTCATCGAGAGAGCACAGGGCATCGAGCGCCTGCTCGACCGGCCCTGTGCTCTCGGCGGCATCCAGGGACGCGTCGATCAGAACGCCATCGTCGGGCTGTTGATCGATCTGCGCGGAGGAGAGGAGCCCGCTGGGAAGAAGATACGGGCGAACGACGACGTAGTCGCCCTCGCGATTGAGGAACGCTTTGGCGCAGCAGTTCGTCACGCAGGCGCGCAAGCCGGCGATGTTATCGGAAAAGTCCGCGTTCACGAGGCAACGGTATGCGCCGCGGCTAATCTTCACATCAGAACCGATTCGGCACCCCTCGCTGCGCAGGAAGCTCAAGATGAGATCCTCGCGCTCCTCGGGGGTCCGCTCCTTGAGTGAGGGGACGCGGGCACAGATGGGCATTTTGCTGTAGGCCGAGGAAACCTTCAGGTCATCGGCGGAAAGCGTCGTCGAAAGAACGAGGCGAGCGCGCGGCGCATCCTGGGAGGCATCGAGCCCGAGGGCCGTCGCAAGGCAGTGCTCCATCGCAGAGGGAGAGAGCGCCTCGATGCCGTTGACAAAAACCACACCCCCGCGCGATTTCGCGATTGACTCGTCAAGAAGCCCGTTGAACGAGGCGGCATCCGGGACCCCGGCGCAGTCGATGCGCACATAGGAGGAGTCGCGGGACAGCAAGCCCTGGTTCTTGCCGTACTCGTACACAAGGCGAGAAAGGAAAGACTTACCGACACCCACGCCGCCGCTCAAGAGAATGGGCAGGCCAAACGGAGGGTACTGAACCGCAGCCTTGCACTGCTCGACAACGGAGCTGAGGCTCAGGTCGAAGCCCACGGCACGCGCGAAGTCGCGGTGATCGGCGATTCCCGTCGCCTGGATGAGGTCGGCGAGCGAGGCGTACTCGCTTGCAGAGAGCTTTACCTGAAAACGCTTCTGGAACGCGCGGCGATGAAAATAACGGACAGGCCTGCCCGTCACCTTAACCACAAGGCCGGCGCGAACAAGGTCGTTGAGGTACTGGCTCGCCAGGCTCCTGGAGATGATGAGCGTCTCGGCGATGTCGGAGGTGGACAGACGGGCAAGGTCGTCGAGCGAGACGGCAGAGGTGAGGGCTTCGAGATGCTCGAGAATCCTGTCCCTCATGTCGACGGGCTTCTTTGCCAAGCTGTCCTGTGCGGTCTTGTCCATGACTTCTTACCTCCTCGTACAAGGAGTATAAGGGGAGAACAGAGAACGGAAGGGGGCGCGTGGGGGAATCAACAGCCCCGAGGAAAAGTCCACCACTTGAGGGGCAGAAAACAACGGCCATTGAACATTCAGGGCCGACGCTCAACACTTCGGCTCGACACTTCGCTTTGGAAAGGGCCCTGCGCGCCGGGGTCCCAACATAAAGAAGGGCCCCGGCGCGCTGGGCCTAAAGCTTAACCATGCGCGCAACGATGCGGGCGCAGTCGCAGGCGGCCTTCTTCTCGAAGGTGTTGTAGTCGACGACCTGGCCCTCGGGGCAGGGCTTGTCGCTGATGGCGCGCGCGACGACGAGGGGCACGCCGTTGAGATGGGCGGCCTGCGCGATGGTGCAGCCCTCCATCTCGCAGCACAGGTCGCCGAAGGTCGCGAGGATGCGCTCCTTCTGTTCCGCGGGCGAGACGAACTGGTCGCCGGAGACGACGCGGCCCTCGAGGACCTTAATGTCGGGGGCGACGGCGGCCGCGGCGGCGCACGCCGCCAGCAAGGGCTGGAACGGATCGCGCAAGATCAAGGCGTCGCCCGGGAGGTCGGGCGTTACCGTCAGCCGGCGCCGCGTCTGCCGCATCATGAGGGAGAACGGCCTGGCCGGCGCATACGGCAAGAAGAGGTTCAAGGTGCACCCCGGGGCGGTCAACGAGGCCGACGTGCCGAACGTCGTCGCGCGCGGCTTCGGCGGCAGGGCGCCGTGCACCCATATATGCAGCGACTAGGCCTGCGTGCGCGTCGGGGCTTCGCGGAACTACGCCTGCCTGCTCGTCGACCTCTGCAACAGGGAGATCGTCGGCCACTCCGCAGGACCGAGGAGGGACGCGCGAGCTCCGAGCCAAGCTTTCGGATTACGTGCACTGGTACAACAACTTCAGGATCCACTCGACGCTGGGCTACATGTCGCCGGTCGAGTTCAGGGAGGCGGGGCCGTCCCTCCCGGAATCGTCCAAATAAGTGTTGCCAATCCAGACCCACCTCGCGTTGGGGCAGAGGCGCGGGTCCTGTCGCTGGCAAAGGGGACCGTCAGCATCGAGAGCCTCTTCATCGAGCCGACCTACAGCGCGAAGACCAAGCGGGTCTACGCGGTCCCCAGCAAGCTGAGCTACCACG
>CATXXF010000022.1 GCA_958403395.1 uncultured Collinsella sp. | reverse complement strand
GCGACCGCACATATTGCCACTTGTCGGCGCAATTCCAGCCCCCAGAATGGGACACATGGCCCACCCTAGCGAGCCGTCCACGCGTACAGTAAAGGCAGGTAATCCGTGGGCGGTTACAGATCGAGGAGGACACGACCATGAAAAAGAAGGCCTTTGCGATTCTCACCCTCTGCATAAGCCTCTTTGCCGCAGTTGCCCTGGTGGGCTGCGGTGGCAGCGGCGGCGCTACCGGAAGTGGCGGTGGCGGTGGAGCAGAAAAGCCAGCCGTGGATATGAGGACCGACTTCATTTGGTTTAAGGTCGAGGTCCCCGAGGGCGTCGAGATCACCGACGTCGCAGGCGACACCGCCGACAGGGCCCAGTTTAAGTTCACCGAGAGCGAGCACGCCAGCGATCGCTTCATCCCCGTCTTCGACTCTGACAAGAACGCCGATGAACTGTTCGACTACGAGGCAAAGTGGAAGGCCAACTCCGGATGGACCGAGAGCGATCCCATTAAGTACAACGGCAAGTCCTGGCGCAACGCCTACTTTACGCACTCGGGCGGCGTGACGACCGAGTACTTCACCGACGTTGACGGTGGCAGCGTGTATGTGCGCATCGACAACGTCGAGGAGCACAAGGACGCCGTCGAGACCATGATGAAGTCACTGGAGTTTGCCGACGACATCGCCAAGGCAAAGACCGAGGCCATGGACGTCAAGCTCGACGATATCGAGATCAAGCGCTAAGCGACTGGCGAGTGCAGCGGGAAACACGGGCGCAGTGCAAACAAGCGACGGTACCCCAGCGCTTCGTACCCAGGGAGGGCCGGTAAACCGACCCTCCCTTTCTTATGCCGGTAGCCAACGAACGCGAGGATGCCGGACGCCGGAACCGCTCCAAATGTAGCAACAGTACGAAAACGACAAGCACCCCAACACGTCCGCCCGCCGATTTATTGCGCCGTGCAGACAATTAAACCAGCATCTTTAAACATCTGAGCAGTATAGTGACCAAAACTATCGCATAACCGCACTCTACGAATGGAGAAGTTATGACCGAACACCACGCCATCAGCCGCCGAGCATTTACGTTGGGCCTTGGACTCGCGGCGTTGTCGCCACTTGCAAGCCTGTCCGAAACCGCGGCATTGGGCATTGGCCCACGAGCGGCATTTGCAGACGACGCTGCCACAGCGTCGGTCAGCCTCGACAATTTCGTCATTCGCCTTCGCCCCGCGGGCTATTTTCGTACCGCGAGCGTCAACGAAGACGGCAACGTCATCGGCAACGTCTGCCATCTGTTTAATGACGGCACGTCCAGCAAGCTCATCCTTGAGGACGTAACGACCAAGAATGACGATACAAACTGGTATGCCATCCGCACCCTGCTCAATTTCGAAGAGCACAAGAAGACGGGCTACAGCATTTGGTCGGTCGATGGCGACTCGGACAAAGATGGAAAGGTTATCCACGTATGGAGTGGCGAACATGACGGCAAGCCCAGCCGCTCTTTTGCGTTCGACCGCCAGCTAAACGGAACCTACATTATCCGAGACCGCACGGTCGAGAAAGAAACCGAGAAAAAAGACATTAAGTACCTGGCAATAGAATCGAACGGCGAAGACCAGGACAACAATAGGATCTGCCATAAGAGTAAGAGTAAGAGCATTCCGTGGGAGCTCGAACTTATCGGTTACGACATGAAAAAGAACGATGCCACGGTTAGCAGCCTCGACTGGATTACGTACAGCAGCTACGTCGATGGACCATGTTGGATGAAATACGTCGAGGACAACAAGTTCCTCGACGAGCTGAGCATCCCGGGCACGCACGATTCGGGCACCTGCAGCGTGGACAACGACACTGAGCCCCAATCCTCGCAAGTAAAATGCCAGCAGGATTACATTCCCACGCAGTTGCTCGAAGGCATTCGCTATTTTGATATCCGGCTCGGAAAGGGCGACAACCCTGGCATCTGCCACGGGGATTTCTACCTATTCAAAAAAGACGGGGACTATCTGCATCTCTCCGATGTCATCGGGTACTTTAAAACGTTTTTGAGCGAAAACCCGAGAGAAGCGCTTATCATGCTCGCATCGCGCGGCAACGACGAGGCTACCGATGACAGTGTTACGACGGCTTTCGCCAAGGT
This sequence comes from uncultured Collinsella sp., assembly GCA_958403395.1. Taxonomy (GTDB): domain Bacteria; phylum Actinomycetota; class Coriobacteriia; order Coriobacteriales; family Coriobacteriaceae; genus Collinsella. Next base: position 32,845 of record CATXXF010000022.1, on the reverse strand, counting down.
TTTGGACGACAACCCCAAACTGTTCTATACGTCGAGCCGCGTTCCCACACTGGGCGAGGTGCGCGGAAAGATCGTCCTGCTGCGTCGATTTAGGCTCGCCGGCAACAGTGTAAGCGGCCACACGTGGGGCCTCGACCTTACCGAATGGGATGACAAGATCAAGGCTCACTCCGACAGCGCCACTATGTGTCTCGTCCAAGACGCGCGGGGCTTTGAAGCCGCGGGGGAAACAGGCGACAAAGAGCTCTATTGCACCAAGGTATACGCCCAGGACAAGTACAAACTCACGGGAACCGACAAGCTCAGCTGGGTCGATAATGCGCTGAAGGAAACGACCGGGCGCACGCGCAACGAGGTAGATGTCGAGGACGATAACGGGGCCAAGGAGAAAGTCCTGGAGCGTTGCTGGTCTATCAACTACACCAGCTGCACGGGCTTGTCGCACGGAGGCAATCCTTTTACCTCGGCACGAGTAGTCAACGAGCATCTGTATAAGAGCCCGTACATCAATCCCAGCGGCATCGAGGATACAAAGTCAGATTACCTCAAGCACATTGGCATCATCGCATCCGACTTTGTTGATGCGGCGCTGGCCCGGAGCATCTATCAGCGCAATTACGATACGGAGCACAAGCAGACGGCTTCGTACTATCTCCCGTACTATCTCCCGACCCGCATGCGCATGACGTATGGCGACTCGCTGAGCGATGCCTCATTCCAGGATGGCAAGACCGTTGGCGAGGGTCATTTCCGCCTTGCCGACAGCAGCAACGCGCTCAACGCGACAGCTTCGGGCCATGCGTTTGCCATTGAATACGTGGATGTCGACGCCCTGGGCAACGAGACCGTTACGGGGCTGCAGGGCTCTGTGCCCATCGATATCGATCCACGCGCGCTGACGCCCCATTTTGAGGGACTCGAAGGCCTTAAGGCCGGCGAAGACGTGCGCGCCAAGATTGCGGCATCACTCGAGGGCAAGCTCGAAACCGATGCCTGCACGGCCCAGCTCGAGTTTGTGCACGACGCGAACGGCGCTCCGGGCACAGCAATGGCCGAGGGCGAAACATTTGCCGCAGGAACGTACTGGGTGCGCGTGAACGGTCTCTTGGGCAACGCGGCGCAGAACTACACGCTCGCCAGCGACGGAGCCGCAAGCTTTACCGTAGCGGCCTCGGACAGTGCTGCCGGCGCCGGCACCGGCAGCGGCACGGGTTCCAACGCAGGCAGCGCTGATAAGAACGGTAAGGGCAACAAGGGCAATGGCTCGGGCGGAAAGCTCGCCGACACGGGCGACAGCTCTGGCGTTGCCGCCGGGCTCGCTGCCGCCGCCGTGGCGACAACCGTCGCCGGCGCGGCGATGCTTGCCAGTGACGGTGAAAACAACGAGGACGTTGTCGAATAGGCAAGCCGGCCTTTTAGACACATCGACTCAATCGGGGGCGCAGAACACCGTTCTGTGCCCCCGATTTTTACCTTGGCCCGAACGCCGCTATCGGCTACATCACCATGTTCAGCGCGTTAACAAACTCCTGGGCCTTCGCACGGCTGTTCAGGCTAAAGACGCAAGCGGTCAACAGACGATTGCGCAGAAAAACATCGCGGCCTTTGATTCTATTGACGCCCGTAATGTCCTTAAGATAAACAATCTCGGTGTGCTTGCCGCCAAAAGTGCCCTTCTTGAGTACCTCAATGCGGTTAGGGTAGATCTTGACGTCTTTATACCTACCCGAACCTTTGTCCTGGAATAGCAGCGTGTTGTTGTCCATACGCGTCACTCCCGCGGGGTTCGCTAAAACTGTCTCTATGGTCACATTTTAGTCACCGCAAGGCTCCCATGCGAAGGTGCCAGACAGCACAGCAATTCGTGTCCGCGCGAGGCTTTAAACTAAATGCGATAAAGATGCATTCCACAAGAGGAAAGTGGGGCGACAGTGATGGGCGAACTGGTAAACCGTGGAGAATCGGCAATCGTGCCAGAAGTTTTTTACAAGCAGGTTTCCTCGATTCTCAACGCCGCTCGCAACAAGGCCTATACCGCCGTTAACTTTGCGATGGTTGAGGCATATTGGGAGATCGGCAAAAGTATTGTTGATGAGCAGGGCGGAGAGGGGCGCGCCAAGTATGGCGATGCACTGATCGACGAACTTGCCGTTAGATTGACTAAGGATTTTGGCAGAGGCTTCAACGCCAGAAGCTTAAGATACATGCGTCAGTTTTATCTTGCGTTCCCAATCCGGAACGCGCTGCGTTCCGAATTGAATTGGACACATTACCGCAGGTTATCGCGTATAACCGACCCTGATGCTCGCACCTGGTACATGAACGAATGCGCCGATTCTCGTTGGAGCACGCGTCAGCTCGAACGCCAGATCAACACCATGTTCCGCGAGCGCCTACTTGCCAGCAAGGACAAGGAGGCCGTCACCCAGGAAATCCAAAAGAGCGCCCCGGCTCGTCGCCCCGAGGATATCATCCGCGACCCATATGTACTGGAGTTTTTAGGTTTCTCGGACGATACTGCGTTTCGCGAGAGCGATCTAGAGCAGGCGCTCATCACGCATCTTCAGAAGTTCCTGCTGGAGCTTGGCCGTGGTTTCGCTTTCGAGGCGCGCCAAAAGCGCATCACCTTTGATGGGCGCCATTTCTATATTGACCTTGTTTTTTACAACTATCTGATGCGCTGCTTCGTGCTCATCGACCTTAAGACGGACGACCTTACGCATCAGGACCTGGGCCAGATGCAAATGTATGTGAACTACTACACGCGCGAGCTCATGAACGAAGGCGACAATCCGCCCATAGGCATCGTGCTCTGCGCGGACAAAAGCGATCCGATTGTCGAGTACACGCTGCCCGAAGACAACGACCAAGTGTTTGCCGCCAAATACCTGCCGTATCTTCCAAGCAAGGAAGAGCTGGCGCGCGAACTAAGCGCCGAGTACCGCGCCATCAACGAAGCGACTAATGGCGAAACGCAAGGGTAGCAGCACGTTGCGACCGAAGCCACCGCAGCCGTCGCAGGCGCACTCGCGGTTGCGACGCACGCTACGAAACAATACCGGTCATGGACGCCGGCAACGACATTCTAGCCGTGGCTGGCGAGCGTGACCTGACAGGCATAGACGCGGCCTTCGTCTGATGTGGGTCCATTGGCTGCCACAGAAAAGGGCCGGTTGCAGCCGGCCCTTTAGACGATAATACCTGCGTTGCCCGCGCTTCCGAAGTGTGCCTAGCTGAGGAGCGGGTTCCGCGGCACAACCTGATTTTACCCAGTGAGGAGGCTCTTTTGCAGCCGCTCCACTGTTTATTTACATCTGGCACCCTCAAACAATCAGACGGCAGCCCGCACTCCTGAGAGCTGCCCCGCACCCCCGGCCATCACCTTACGGCAACAACCGGTGCTACTCCCCTACTTCCCAAATAGCGCACCCAGCAGACCGCGGCGTTTGGGCTTCTCCTCTCGGTAGGAACCCTCGACGGCGGCTGCAACCTGGCGCGGTTGCTCGCCGCCTCCACGGCGCACGATCTGGTATAGGAACGGCGATTTAACATATTTGACCTCGACGGGTGTGGCGTGCACGGTGCTTTCTCCGGACAGATGCAGACTCGGGTTGAGCGGCGCCACGATATGCGTCTCGCGCTTGTCGCTAAACACCACCGCGGCCGCACGACCCGTCTGGCCGTTTACGGCGATGCGCACCTGCTCGCCGTCGCGGCTGTCCGTTGCCGGACGGTCGACAAAGTACACCGGCACCATAACTAGGCCGTCCTTGTGCTTGCGGGCCTTGCATGCCCACGTGCGGATGCTCTTTTTATTGAGCCCGAGTACAGCCTCGGCATCGTTGCCCGCAACGTCGAGCGCCAGCTTATCAATGACCACCTGGTCCTTGGTAGACGCATCGACGGAGACAACGCGGAAGTCGCCCTCCTGCATGGCGGGATCGAACGGCCCGACCTTGGCAAAGTCCCACGGCTCCAAAATGCCCATGAGGCGAACGTCCAGGTAGTTTGCCCTGGGGTATGCCCAGTCGAGCACCTCGTAGTACACCAGGGTTTCCTTGCTCAGGCCCTTGCCCGGGAAACTCGCCATCATGCGCAGGTCCGCCAGCGCCATGGGGAAATAGAAGAGCATCATGTCGTTTTGGATCGCATCTTCCACGTCGTGCCCGGCAAAGGCTTCCGCATACTGGCGCACCAGCTGCAGCGCGTTGGCACGTGCCTGCTGCGGCGAGATTTCGCAGGGAATGCCCTGCTCCGGCACATACTCCGCACCCACGCCCATGGTCAGACGCTTGCTAAACGTACCGGGCTTGAGCAGGTCGGCAATACCGATCTTGTTGCCGCAGGACGGGCACTCAAACACACGCTGCGTTGACTCGCCCTCAAAGGACGCTCCGCAGAAGGGGCAAGGAATGCTCACATGCGTGGCCTCTTGGAACTCTTGCGCCGTGCCGCGATCCTCCCACAGCAGATGTTCCAGGACCGACTGATTGCGCCAGTGCGCATTGAAGAAATACCAGTCCGGGTCCTGCGGGCGCTCGAGTTGCGACACATGCGTGAGTTTGAGCAGTCCATCCACCACCGTCAACGGCGTATGGCGAATACCCAAAGCGCTCTTGGGCTCTCCGGCGTCCGCCTGCCACGGAACCACCGTGCCGCAATAGGCGCACTCAAAGCTGCGCTTAGCCTGGTGCGAGTACATAGGGCCGCCGCAGTTTTGACATTTAATGGCAAACATCTCGTCCATGGAAACGTCCTCCTTTGCACAGGGGCTGTCGACATTAAGTATGTCGAGCAAGCAGGCACATGCCCATACCCATGTGGCCCAAAATGGACCACCCAGGCAGACGAGAAGGCTCGCTCGTTAGCACCGGCAGACTATTGCTGCATTTTCTGAGCATCGGCGCACGGCGCCCCCGTGCGAGCTACACTATCCCCTTAAACATGATTGTGAGGACGACCGCTATGCTATTTGTAAATCGGCTGGTACATACGCTTGTTCCCGGCAGCGAGAGCGAGCCGGTCGATGCATCTTGCCGCACCAACGCGGGCTTTTCCGCAAGCCTCGTCTGCATTGGCCTCAACATCACCCTGTGCCTGGCCAAGGGCATCGCGGGTCTGCTCGCCGGCTCCGTCTCCCTCATCGCCGACGCTTTCAACAACCTCTCCGATGCCTCGAGCAACATTGTGAGCCTGCTCGGTTTCCGCCTTGCCAGCCGCCCGGCAGACGAAGGCCACCCCTATGGTCACGGCCGCTACGAGTACCTAGCCGGCCTGTTCGTCGCCGTCCTGGTTTGCGCCGTCGGCATCAACCTGATTCTCGAGTCGGTCACCAAGATCATCAAGCCCTCGCCCACCGCTTACACGTTTATTTCCCTTGCGGCACTGGCTACGTCCATGCTCGTTAAGCTCTGGATGGCAGCGTTCAACCGCACGCTGGGCGATCGCATCGACTCGGAGACGCTCATCGCCACGGCGCAGGACTCCAAAAACGACGTCATCACCTCGGGCTCGGTCTTGGTGGCGGCGCTTATTTCGCAGACGACCGGCTTTGATCTCGATGGCTGGGCAGGCCTGGGTGTGGGCGTCTTCATCTGCATCAGCGGTCTGGGCCTGGTGCGCGACGCCATCAGCCCGTTGCTGGGGCAAGCGCCCGACCCCAAGCTCGTCCAGGCAATCCGCGACAAGATCATGTCCTATCCGCAGGTCTTGGGCACACACGACCTCATGGTGCACGACTACGGCCCCGGTCGTCAGTTTGCCAGCGCCCACGTGGAGATGCCCGGCGAGGGCGACGCGTTTGAGCACCACGAGATTCTGGACACCATCGAGCACGACATCAAGCGCCAGATGGGCATTGGTATCACGCTGCACTGCGACCCCATCGCGACAACCGGCGATGACTTGCGCGGCTGGGTCAAGCGCGGCGTCATGCAGATCGATCCCGCGCTCTCCATCCACGATCTGCACGAGCACGACGGGTTCGTTTCGTTTGACCTGGTGCGTCCCGACGGCTTTGACATATCCGACGAGGAGCTGCTGGAGCTCGTCACGCGCATCGTGCACGAGCGCCGGCCCGATGTCTCATGCGTCGTCACGTTTGATTCGGGCTTCAGCTCGCCCGAGCGTCCGGCCGAGCAGCTGTAGCCCCGCTCCGCTCGTCCGCTAGTTTCCCTGCGCGCCCGAGATGCCGTTTTGCAGGGCGTTCCAGGCATCCGTCGCCATGCCGCCCAAGTTCTGCGCGGTATCGCCCAGGTTCTGAGCGGTGTCGCCCAGCTCTTGCGCCTTGTCTCCCAACTCCTGCGCCTTGTTGCTCAAGTCCTCCAGCGTATTGGAGCTCGAGCTGTCGGTACCGCTTTGGCCGTCGGACGAGTTGCCCGAACTGTTCTTGTGCGTGAGTTGAATTTCGAGGTTGCCGTTGTCGTTATAGTAGGCAGAAGTAACGACCCAGTTGGCATCGACGACGGGCGTTGAGCCATCATCAGTCAGGACCACGGCATTCGAAAGATCGGCGCCGCGCGACTTGAGGATCTTCTTGGCGTTGGACCAGTACTGCCCCGGGATATCACTCAAATCGACGGTGCTAGACGAGGCGGACTCGGTTTGCTCGGCAGTGGTATCGGCCGTTGAACTCCCTCGCTTGTTGAGCATGCCCGACACGATGGCAAACACAACCGACAGCGCAAAGAAGATCGCCAGCACGATGAGGATCTTCTTAATCACGCTCGACGAACGCGACGGCGTCTCTTCCTCGTCCTCGCCATATTGCGGAATCGACTTGGGGTACTCGCGATACGGCTCGCGCGACTCGTAGCGAGGCTGCGCCGTACGAGGCATATACGTCGTCTGCTGAGGCTGCGGAATGGGATTCTGCGGCAGGTCATCATAGGGATTCGGCGTCGAGGCGGCATAAGAATCCTGCGGCGCGTAATCAAACGGGTCTGCCGCCGCGTTGCCATAGGGGCTTTGCAAAGATGCAGCGTAAGGGTCCTGCGCCGCGTCGCCATAGCCCATAACTCGTGTGGGCTCGGCAGAAGGCTGCGTCGCGGCGGGGTCGACATAACCGGGGTTGGGAACAACGCGGGTCGCATCGGCGCTATCGCCAGCCTGCGCGGAACCGCAGCCGCCCATCACGGTTGTCTTGTCCTGATCCATGCAACGATTCCTTTCCGTCGCCTGTAAGCATCAAGTTATCCATGCATTCTACCAGCGCAAAAGCCTATGATGGGCAGAGTCCGTCGGTATCTACAAGACATGCGCGGGCCTAAGGATCAAAAAGCCCCGCCGGGCCTTGGTAGGCGCGACGGGGCGGGCAAGCGGCTATGAGCAGCGAGCTTAGAACAGGCCGGTGATGTTGCCGTCGTTGTCGACGTCGATGTTCTCGGCCGCAGGGACCTTGGGCAGGCCCGGCATGGTCAGAACACTGCCAGTCAGTGCGACCACAAAGTGGGCGCCGGCGGAAACCTTGAGCTCACGCACCGTGATGCGGAAGTTCTCGGGAGCGCCCAGGGCCTTGGCGTTGTCGCTAAAGCTGTACTGCGTCTTGGCGACGCACACCGGCAGGTTGCCAAAGCCATTCTCGCGCAGCTCGGCGAGCTGGCGCTTGGCGGCCGGCGTAAAGTCAACGCCGTCGGCGCGGTAGACCTTGGTGGCAACGGCCTCGAGGGCATCAGCGACATCAGCGCCGTCCTCATAGGCAAACTTGAGCTCGCTCGGCTGCTCAATCAGACGCATGACCTCATCGGCCAGCTCGAGCGCGCCCTCGCCGCCCTTGGCCCAGACCTCGGAAAGCTTAACGTTGACGCCGAGCTTCTGGCACTCGGACTCGATGAGTGCAAGCTCAGCCTCGGTGTCCGTCGGGAAGCGGTTGATGGCGACCACGCAGGGCAGACCATAAACGTTCTGGATGTTGTCGACATGACGCAGCAAGTTGGGCATGCCAGCCTTGAGTGCCTCGAGGTTCTCCTCGTTGAGGTCGGCCTTGGCGACGCCACCGTTGTACTTAAGCGCACGAGCGGTCGCGACGACCACGACGGCGCTGGGGCGAACGCCCGTCATGCGGCACTTGATGTCGAGGAACTTCTCGGCACCCAGATCGGCACCGAAGCCGGCCTCGGTAATGGCAACATCGCCAAAGCGCATCGCCATACGCGTGGCCATAATAGAGTTGCAGCCGTGGGCAATGTTGGCGAAGGGACCGCCGTGGACAAACGCGGGCGTGCCCTCGAGCGTTTGCACCAGGTTGGGCTTAAGCGCGTCCTTAAGCAACGCGGCCATGGCACCCTGGGCCTTGAGGTCGCGGGCACGGACGGGCTCGCCGGCAAAGCTATAGCCGACGACAATCTCACCCAAGCGTTCCTTGAGGTCGTTGATGCTCGTAGACAGGCACAGGATTGCCATGACCTCGGAGGCAACGGTGATGTCGAAGCCGTCCTCGCGCGGCACACCTTGGGCCTTACCGCCAATGCCATCGATAACATGGCGCAGCTGACGGTCGTTCATGTCGACGACGCGCTTCCAGGTGATGCGCTTAACGTCAATACCGAGCTGATTGCCCTGCTGGATGTGGTTATCGAGCATGGCGGCCAGCAGGTTGTTGGCAGCACCGATGGCATGGAAGTCGCCGGTAAAGTGCAGGTTGATGTCCTCCATGGGAATGACCTGGGCCCAACCGCCGCCAGCGGCACCGCCCTTGACGCCAAAGACGGGACCGAGCGAAGGCTCACGCAGGGCCACGGCGCTCTTGATACCGCGACGACGCAGGCCATCGGCCAGACCGATGGTCGTGGTGGTCTTGCCCTCGCCCGCGGGCGTTGGGTTGATAGCGGTCACGAGGACGAGCTTGGCCTGGTGATCAGTCGGCTCGTTGAGCAGTGAATAGTCGACCTTAGCCTTGTCGAAGCCGTACGGAATAAGGTGCTTAACGTCGACGCCGGCGTTCTTGGCCACCTCGGTAATAGGCAGCGGCGTGACAGAACGTGCGATTTCGATGTCAGTAGGCATGGGCGGTCCTTTCGTTACCGAATGAGAAAAAGACCAATTCAGCATAGCACGGGCGCGCAATAGTAAAACGCCCATAACCGATGAACGGCGATATGTTTACCCGATGCCCAGCGATAGTCCAACAGCCCGCCAAAACAAAACGCCCTAAACGGTAGGTTCAATCCCCAGGTGCTCAAAGGTGCGGAGGGTTGCCTGACGGCCCTGCGGCGTACGAATCATCAATCCGCACTGCAGCAAATAGGGCTCATAGACATCCTCGAGCGTGCCCGGGTCCTCGCCCACCGCGCTGGCAAGGGTCGTAAGTCCCACGGCACGACCGGAGAACGTCTTGGCAAGCGTCTCCAAGATACGAATATCCATCCAGTCCAGACCGAGCTCGTCGATCTCGAAGAACTCGAGCGCCTGACGGCAGATATCGAGCTCAATGGGACCGTTGCCGCGCACCTGTGCATAGTCGCGCACGCGCTTGAGCAGGCGGTTGGCAAGACGTGGCGTACCGCGCGAACGCGAGCCGATCTCGAGTGCACTGGGATGATCGATCGTCACGCCCAGGATAGTCGCCGAGCGCGTCACAATCTGCGCGAGCTCCTCGACCGTGTAGTAATCCAGGCGATATGAAATGCCAAAGCGGTCGCGCAACGGGCCGGTCAACATGCCTGAGCGGGTCGTTGCCGCCACCAGCGTAAACTTGGGGATATCCAGGCGAATCGAGCGCGCCGCCGGACCCTTGCCAATCACGATATCGAGGGCAAAGTCCTCCATCGCGGGGTACAGGACCTCCTCGACCGAACGGTTGAGGCGGTGGATCTCGTCGATAAACAGCACATCGCCCGGCTGCAAGTTAGTAAGGATGGCCGCCAGGTCGCCCGTGCGCGCGATGGCAGGGCCACTCGTGGTCTTGATCTGAGCGCCCAGCTCGTTGGCGATAACGGTGGCCAGCGTGGTCTTGCCCAGGCCCGGAGGACCCGAGAAAATCACGTGGTCGAGCGTCTCGCCACGGCTCTGCGCCGCTTCGATCAACACGCGCAGGCTCTGCTTGATGTGCTCCTGGCCGCAGTAATCGTCCAGGCGCTGAGGGCGCAAAGTGCGGTCGACATCGAGATCCTCGGCCGTCAGCTCCGAGCCCACCATGCGCTCGCCGTGCGCCATGGATGCCGCCGGCGAGTTACCGGGCGTCGCCCACAAGTCCTGAGAGTCATCGGCTTCCCACATCACGCATCCATTCCGAGTCGCTTAAGCGCCGCGCCGAGCAGATCCTCGACACGCATATTCTGCCCATCATACCCGCTCAGGGCAACATCGGTCTCCTGCGGGCTAAAGCCCATGGAAAGGAGCGCCGCACGGGCATCATCGATCACCGAGGGAGCGGCAGCGGGCACGGGCATCGCAACCTGTCCGGGAATCACGTCGACCGGCACAAAGCCCTTATCCTTGGCAAAGGTGCTCTTGAGTTCCAGGATCAGGCGCTGAGCTGTCTTTTTGCCCACACCGGGTACCTTGGCCATGCCCTTGTCGTCCTCGGCCATCACCAGCGAATACAGCTGCCCCACGGTATAGGTGGAAAGCACGGCAAGCGCCAGGCGCGGGCCAACGCCCGAAACGGACACGAGCCGGTCGAACATCATGCGCTCATCCTTTGAGGAAAAACCGAAAAGTGTCATGGCGTCCTCGCGCACCTGCATACGCGTGTAGAGGCAGACCTCGCCACCGGGCGTCGGCAACGTGGCCGCAGTGCTGCCCGAGATGCCGAGCTCAAAGCCAACGCCCGACACATCGACGACAGCAGAGCTCATCGTGGCCTCGACAAGCGTTCCGTGGAGCTGGGAGATCATCAGTATCCGGTTCCTCTCTGTTGATAGAACTCGCCACCGGTGAGGGCGCGGGTGCGGCTGAGGTTTACGTGGCAGATGGCGCAGGCCAGGGCATCGGCGGCATGGTCGGGATGCGGGTCGTGGTCGAGCTGTGTTAGAGTGCGTACCATGTAGGCGACCTGCCGCTTGTCCGCGGCGCCGGTGCCCACCACAGCCTGTTTGATCTGCATGGGCGTGTACTCGCCAATCTCGAGCGCGCATTCCGAAAGCGCTACGAGTGCAGCACCGCGGGCATGCGCCGTGGGGATGGCCGAACGAACGTTGGCGCCAAAGTAGATACTCTCGACAGCAGCCGTGTCGGGTCGATAACGCTCGACGACATCCTTAAGGTCACGGGCGATATGCGACAGGCGCACCGCGAGCGGACTTCCGGCACTGGTCTCGATGCAGCCATAGGCACGGCAGCGAACCTCGCCGCGCCGCTCCTCGATAATCCCCCAACCCGTATGGGCCAAACCGGGGTCGATGCCCAAGATAACCATGCCAACCTCCCCTCGCCACAAGCACAGCGCAAGACAAGGCCCCGCGCATCATTCACGAACGTCTGTTCTAGAATAACACAACAGCGACCGCATCTAGCAAGCAAGGTTGAACCATAGGTTGAGCATAAGTCAGCGAGCGAGTCCCTGCCGTGGCAAGGTGTCGCGAAAGAGGAGCGCCGCGTACTTTTGTACGCAAGCGACGGTTTGAGCGGCAGATTGCCCGGCAGGGGCTCGCGCAGCGTCGACTCGTTACGCGGTTTGGTGAAACCGCGTAACCTTGGCCCTATCCCCAGTTTAGTTCTGCGAGAAAAAGGGGAACTGCCTCGGATCAACCGGCGGATGCGGCATCGGGCCACCCTGGGGACTACCTTGCGAGCCGCCCTGACCGCCCATCATCTTATCGATGGCGTCCTGAACCTCGCCCTCGAACTTTTTCATTCCCTCGTGCAAACGACGCTGACCGTCCTCAGAGCGCAGCTCCTCCATTTGCTCGGGCGAAATACCCAGTAGCTCGCCCAGCACGCCCATCATCTCGTTTCGCACGCGCTCGCTCGTATCCTCGTCAGCAAAGCGGCGCACCTCGGCGCGCGCCAGCGAATCGACCGTCATACGCTCCTTGCCGTTAAGCCCCAGGTCGGACCACGCGAGCATATACGGCCAGGCACGCTCGGCAAACGAACGGGCCGAGACGATCGGCGCCATCGGCAACATGCGGCGGGCAGCCTCACCCTGTCGAACGAGCATCAGCAGCAGCGAGCAAGCCTCAGGCTTGCCAGCGGCCATCGGAATGTCGTCGAAAGATCGATTGCGGTCCACGTGCGCCTCGAGCGCGCCATCGACCTCACCCGGCTCAAGCCCGCCGAGCAGCTGTGCCGCGCGGTCGAGCATATCGACCGGACCGTCGAGCGTCGAGAGCGCTTGCGCCAGCACGCGCTCCATACAATCTTCCACCGCGTTGAGCGTCACGAGCTCTTGGGGCACCACGGCAGACGTGCGGTTGCGCACACGCGCCACAAACTCAAGCGTCGACAGGTACACATCGCCAAAGGGCGCGTAATCGCCCTGGTAGCCGCCGCAAAGCGCCGGCGCCGCCAGCGCGTACTCGGTTTTGGACAGCGGGCTCAGCGCCATCGCACCCAGCTCGAGCGCCGTGTCCTCCAGCATGAGGCCCAACGTGCGCGAGCGCAGACGCTCGGCATCGCCCGCCGACACGTCGCGATCGAGCACACGCGCCGCATCCGGTGCATCGCGCTCGACGGTGCGAATGTGCAGACGCTCGGCGATGGCGCGGACGGCGGCACAGCGGGCAGCCTGGGCCTCTTCCTGCGCCGGCGTAAAGATACGGTTGCGCCCCAGCACCAGGCCAATCACATTGCGCGGGCCCAGAGCGTCGACGGCCAGCGCCGCCAGCAGGGACGACGGCAAGTCACCCTCGAGTGTCACCACAGCACGCGACGCACCGTGGGCTCGGGCGTTGTCGCGCACGGCGAGCACCAGCGCCTGCCACAGCCACTCCTCGGAACGGAACTCGGGCAGTTCGTGATCCTCCAGGGCATCGAGCATCACGCCGCGCTGAATCTCCTGAACCAGCAGGCTCTCCTCAAAGCACGGCGCCTGGGCCACCACGCGACCGCAGTCGTCGAGCACAAACGAACCGCCGGTATACACCGACTCGTCATAGGCACCGACCGGCGCCATGCAGGCAAACCACACGCTGCGCTTGGATGCGATCTTGCGGTAGGCGCCGCTGCGAACGGCAGCAATGGCGGCAGTCTCGCGGTCGGTCATGTCAAACGCGTTGAATTGGAAATACGCAATGAGGTCAACACCGGTCGGCAACATCTCGAGTTCGCGGTCCAAGTCAAAAATCACGGCGATGCGCACGCCGTCCACGTCGAACACCGGCGGCGCCCAACGTGTGTCGTTGTTCTCGCCACGCTGCAGGGCAATGCTCGAACGCGCCGGCACCACATGACCGTCCTTGAGCATCATGTAGTCGAGCAGCGGCTGGCCCTCAAACGAAACCGCCGCGGGCACGATGCAGATCATGTCAAGCTCCTGGATACGCTCGGCGACACCAGTCAAACCGGCAAGCACGTCGTGCTCAAAGTCGGCAGCGCCCACCAGGCCACCGGGCATGGCGCCCATAAAGAGCGGAGCCGGAACGCACAGCACGCGCGCCCCGCGCTCGTGGGCCAGACGAGCCTGGTCCTCGATGCGGCCGCAAATGCCCTCAATATCACCCAGGCGCATATCGATCTGTGCAAGCGCGAGCTTCATGGCCCAGCCCTTTCCGTCGTAAACCATCGAAATCGTAGTAAAAGCGCCGGCCGCATAATGCAGCCGGCGCTTGCATGTGCATATGCTAGTTATGATACCCCGAGCGGGGGCGCGCTCCTAGAATGTCGCGGACCACAGCCCGTGCAGGTTGCAGTAGGCATAGACGGTACCGGTCTTGGAGCCGCCCGCGAAAAACGTCGCGGGTTTCATGCCGGGCTCAAGGTAATGAACCTCTAAGCGGCCCTCGGCCTCAAGCGCAATCCACTCAATGTAGTGTTCGGGCAGGCTGGGGTGCTCGACCGAGCCAACGCGTGCACGAATCACGTGACCGTCGCGCTCGGTCTCGACAACAGGCACGTGCTTCTCGTGCGCCGCGTCCTCAGTGTTTGCGGTCAGTTCCGTGCAACCGGCAGGGGTCGCAACGTCGTCGCCAAGGGCAGCGATGAGCTTACCGTCGGGGTCCTTAAAGAATTTCGCCATGATGTTCTCCTTTGCTGATGTGCCAATGTTCTTGATGGTTCTTATGCCCAAAGGCAGACAAACCATCCACGGCATTGCAAATGAACACATAACGGATCAGGCAGGCGGTCGGGCCAAAATGCGTCGACCGTCCTGCCCACTCCAGCAGTCCCACCCCGAGCGCAGCTAGCGCCCGTCGCCGCCGAGCAGCGCCAGAACATCCTCGCGCGTGAACAGTGCCGACGAGATGCCGTCGCCACCGAGCACGCTGTTGACCAGGTCGCGTTTGGACTCCTGCATCTGCATAATGCGTTCCTCGATCGTGTCCTTGGCGATGAGCTTGTACACGGTCACGGTATGCTGCTGGCCAATACGGTGTGCACGATCAGTTGCTTGGTCCTGCGCCGCCACGTTCCACCACGGGTCGTAGTGGATGACCACGTCGGCAGCCGTCAGGTTAAGGCCCACGCCGCCTGCCTTGAGCGAAATCAAAAAGACCGGAACCTCGCCCGCTTGGAACTGCGCGACCATCTTGGCGCGGCTCTCCTTAGACGAAGCGCCCGTGAGCTTAAGGAAGGCGATGTCCTCCTTGGCCAGGCGCTTGCCGATGATATCGAGCATACCTGTAAACTGGCTGAACAACAGGATGCGATGCCCGCCGTCGAGTGCGCCGTGCACGAGCTCCATGCACGTATCGAGTTTGGCGCTCCCCGCCTTGTAATCCTCGTAGTGTAGACGCGGGTCGCAGCAGATCTGGCGCAGCTTGGTGAGCTCGGCGAGCACCTTGAGCTTGTCTTTCTTAAACTCGGATGCCTCGCGGTGCTGCACCTGCTGGGCGATGCGGTCCTGGTTTGCCAGGTACAGCTTGCGCTGCTCGCCGGTGAGCTGCGCTATGACCGTATCCTCAATCTTCTCGGGCAGGTCTGCCACCACGTCTTCCTTTACGCGGCGCAGCACAAACGGCGACACGAGCGCCTGCAGGCGAGCGGCGCTGTCGCCCTCGGCGTGCTCGACCGGGCTTTCGAAGCGCTTGGCAAACGACTCGCGCGTGCCGAGCAGGCCCGGCATTAAAAAGTCGAAGATGCTCCAGAGCTCGGATAGGCGGTTTTCGATGGGCGTGCCCGTCAGGGCAAAGCGCACGCCGGCAGGCAGGCGCTTTGCGGCGCGCGCCACCTGGGTGAGCGGGTTTTTAATGTACTGGGCCTCGTCGAGCACCACGCGGGCAAAATCCTGCTCGACGTACTCGTCGATATCGCGCCGCATAAGGTCATACGACGTCACGACCACGTTATGCTCGGCAACGCCGGCAATCTGCACGCGACGCTGCGCCTTGGCGCCCACGATGGCGCACACATCGAGCGACGGGGCAAAGCGCTCCAGCTCGGCGGTCCAGTTGTACACAAGCGACGCAGGGCACACCACAAGCGTGGGCTTGGCGTCCCCCGCTTCCACGCGCGCCAGGATATGTGCGATCATCTGCAGCGTTTTGCCCAGGCCCATGTCGTCGGCCAAGATGCCGCCAAGGCCCAGGTGTTCGAGCGAGCCGAGCCACTGGTATCCGTCGACCTGATAGCCGCGCAGTGTGGCCTTGAGCGAGACCGGCACCGTAAAGTCCATCTTGCCGAGCGTATCCAAGCGCTCGACGGTGCGGCGGAACGCGGCGTCACGACCGGCCTCGAGCGCGGGCGTGCGCGCGAGCATGCTATCGACGAATAGGGTACTCGACGCGGGAAGCGACACGCCGTCGAGCAGGTCGACGGCATCGACACCCAGGTCCTCGGCGAGGCCAAACGCGGCTCGGGCGCCCTCGTCCAAACGAATGATGTCGCCGGACGTAAGGCGCGCAAACGTCTGGTGACGCTTGTAGGAGTCGAGGTAGATGGCAAGGTCCGCGGCCGAAAGCCCGCTCGCGCCCAACTCGACATCGAGCAGATTGCTCTTGACGGTCGCACGAACCGAGAGCTTGGGCGCGGGGCGGACCGAGATCTGGCGCAGACGGTCGCTGAGCATGACCTCACCCAGCTCGGACAGGGCGGACAGGCCCTCGGTCAGCAGGCGGAACAAGCTCTCGTCATCGCGCTCCTCAAACGCCAGACCGCCCTCGTAAAAGTCGAAATACAGGGCCGCCGTGTCCATAACGCGAAACTCCGCCACCTCGTCGCGGGGCGGCACGCCCGGGCGCCGCTCTTCGAAGGGACTACCCGGAGCGCCCAGGCTAAAGAGATCCGCCGACCAATCGCCGTAGGTAACCGTAATTTTGCAGGTCACGAGCCCATCATCGACGCCGATTGCCATAGCAAAGCTCGGATCGGGTGCCACGGTATCGAGCGCGGCGGGCGCGGTGAGGTCGGTGTAGTCGCGCAAAATGGGCAGCGCCATACGACAGAACTCCCCCACCTGGTCGGCAGCGATATGGACCGGCGTGCGACAGGGCAGCAAACGCGATAGAAACGGCGCCGCATGCTGGGCAAACGCCACATCGGCGCGGCGCGCACGGCGGGTGTCGACCAGATAGGCAACGTCGCCCGAAGCAAAGCAGTATGCATCGGCCGGCAGGCGCAGATCGTAGCTGCCGCCAGCCGCCGGCGCGATTTTGGCGGCAAAGAGCGGTGGGCGCTTGGTCGGGGCTTCATCCTTCCCTTGCGGCGCCGGCTCGACCGCCACGTCATAGGTGCGATGCGTCGTCGTCCCCCGCGACCAGGCGGGCTCAAAAGAGATGGTCTGGCCGCGCAACAGGTCCAGCACATATACGATGCTATGCTCGGACAGCGGCAACTGACGCTCGGCGACAAAACCACTGCGGGCAAAGTCGTACGACGCCGAACGCGAGCTTGTGATGTCATCGAGATAGGCAACTGTCGTCACGACAAGGTTGAGCAGCTTTGTCGACACGTCTTCGAAGGCTTCGGGCGTATGGACAAACGTGAGCTTCTTGCCGTACGAGAAGGTGCCGCCGCGCACGTAGGCATCGGCCATGCCGTCGATGTCCTTGACCACGTAGGAGACCGATCCACAGCGAATGCGAAGCTCGAGCGCCCAGCTAAAGCGGTCGGCAAACAGTGGATTGTAATACGGCACCAGCGAGGGCTCCAACACTGCCTTGGGGGCATCGGGATCCACACTGCCGGCGAGCTTGCGGCGCATGCTCGCCAGCTCATCCATGCGCGCGTCCGAAAGATCGGAGAGCGCCGCCATGAGGCTGGGACTCGTGGGGACGGGCGCCGGAAAGGGAAAGTTGGGATTGACGGCCGGCGCTTTGGGCGCGTTGCGCGCGGGCTGTTTCGGCTGCGCCGTAAACGTGCGGACCGGCGTGCGCAGCCCCTCGACGGGCTCGGTGCCGCTGGCGTCCAGGTACGCAAGCGCCGTGGCGATGGCGTGCTTGCACATGCCGGGGTAGCGATAGGCAGCGGGGCAATCGCAGTCGTAGTCGATCACCTCGTGCTCGTCCATGTCGAGCGCCACGTGCGTCTTGTACAGGTCGCCACGCGAGCCGCGCACCGAGCCCTCAACCGTCACGTTTTTGGAGAAGCGCGAGCCGCTGTCCTCAATCGACAGCACGGCGCCGTTGAGCATGAGCGAACGCCCCTTCATAAAGGTGCCACTCAGCGCCGCCTCTTTCCGGAGCGCCTGCACAAACGTCCCCTGCGTCATCACTTCCTCCAATCTCACCCGGGGTAGCTTAGATAACCGTCACGCGGCCTTGGTTGCCGACGATGGCCTTTGCCTCTGCCAGCAGCGGAATCGAGCGTGCATTGACCTTGGCCGGCACCTCAGCGCGCAGCACGCGCCCGTCGACTTGCTCAATAAAGATCTCCACGCGGTCGCCGCCCGGGTTGGTGGTGAGCACCGTGGCCAGGCGCGCCATATTGCCCTGGCTAAAGCGGCTGTTGGGCACCATGACCTCAAACACCTTGGGCTTGTTTTTCTCCTCGCTAAGCTCCAGCGGCACAATCTCCTGCGCGATGATCTGGTCGCCGCGGTCCGAGCGCTCGAGCTTGCCCTTAATGCGCACAAACGCATCGGACAGCTGTGCGCCGGTCTCGGGATCGACCTCGCCGTACAGATACCCCTCGGCCTCCTTGTAGGTCTTGGGGAACACCACGACCGTGGCCTCGCCTTCCATGTCTTCGAGCTGCACGATGCCCATGGGGTCGCCGTTTTTGGTCACGCGCTTGGACACGCTCGAGACCATGCCGGCCCACCACAGCGCCTTGCCCTCGGGAATCTCCTGGTTGATGGTGCCGCCCGTGGGGTTTTGCACCTCGTAGCCGGTGTCGATCTGCGAGAACGAGAAGTCGCGCGCCTTGGCTAGTGCATACTCAAACGGACGCAGCGGGTGGTCCGAGACGTAGATGCCCAGAACCTCCTTCTCCTGGCTCAGCTTAAGGTGGCGGTCCCATTCCTGGCCATCCGGATCGGGCACGCTCACCTCAAAGCCCGAGCCCTCAACGTCGCCAAACATATCGAAGAACGACGTCTGGCCGCTCGCGCGGTCCTTCTGGCGCTTTACCGCGGCATCGATGATGTTCTCGGGGTTGTTCTTGTCCACAAAGTGCATCATCTGGCGACGCGGATACCCCGTGGAGTCGAAGGCGCCTGCCTTGATCAGCGATTCGATCACGCGACGGTTTGCCTGGCTCGAGTCCACGCGCTCGACAAAGTCGTGCAGCGTCTTAAACGGACCGCCCGCCTCGCGCTCGGCGATAATCGCCTGCGCCACGCCGGTGCCCACGCCGCGGATGCCGGCCAGACCAAAGCGCACGCCTTCCTTGGTAGCCGTAAACTCGGTGCCGGACTCGTTGACATCTGGCGACAGCACGGGGATGCCGTCGTGACGGCACGCCGAGACGTAGTGCACGATCTTGTCGGTCTTGCCCGTGTAGGACGTCAGAACGGCCGCCATGTACTCGTGCGGATAGTGCGCCTTGAGCCACGCCGTCTGCATAACCAGGATGGCGTAGCCGGCGGAGTGCGACTTGTTGAAGGCGTAAGATGCGAACTCGAGAACATCGTCCCAAATCTTCTGGGCGACCTCGCGCGTGTAGTTGTTCTTGATAGCGCCGTTCATCCAGTGGTCGTAGGTGGTCTCGTCCGAGCCATCCTCCCAGTGGAGCACCGTCGACGTGAGCAGCTTAATCTTTTTCTTAGCCACGGGCTTACGGATACGCGAGTCCGATTCGCCCTTGGAGAAGCCGCACATCTCGACGGAGATGAGCATAACCTGCTCCTGGTAGACCATGGTGCCGTAGGTTTCGCCCAGGATGTCGTCCAGGCGGTCGTCGTAGGAGACGGCCGGCTCCTTGCCGTTCATACGGTTGATGTAGGACGAGACCATGCCGGCGCCCAACGGGCCCGGGCGGTACAGAGCGATCAATGCCACGACGTGCTTGTACTCGGTGGGCTTCATGTTCTTGATCGTGGCCGTCATGCCGGCGGACTCGACCTGGAAGACGCCGGCGGTGTGGCCAGAGCCCATGAGCTTAAAGATCTCGGGATCGTCAAAGGGAATCTCTTCCTCTTTGATGTCGATGCCGAAGTTCTTTTTGATGTTGGCCTTGGCCTTGGAGATAACCGTCAGCGTACGCAGGCCCAGGAAGTCCATCTTGAGCAGGCCCATGTCGGCAACGGTATGACCCTCGTACTGGGTAATCTCGACGCCGCCCTTGGTATCGAGCTTGGTGGGCACGTGCTCGTTGACGGGATCGCGGCAGATCAGAACGGCGCACGCGTGCACGCCCTCGCCACGGGTGAGGCCCTCGATCGAGAGCGCCGTGTCGATGATGCGGCGGGCGTCGTCGTCCTTTTTATAGGCCTCGGCAAAGTCGGGGTTAAACAGATCCTCTTTGCCGGGTTGCTTTTCGAGCACCTGCTTGAGCTTGACCTTGGGGTCGCTCGAGACCATCTTGGACAGGCGCTGGCCCATGTAGACCGGATAGTCCAGCACGCGCGCGGCGTCGTTGATGGCCTGCTTGGCCTTAATGGTCGAGTAGGTGATGACGTGGGTGACCTTCTCGGGGCCGTAGAGCTGGCGAACGTGCTCCACGACCTCGAGGCGCCGCTCATCGTCGAAGTCCATATCGATATCGGGCATCTCGGTACGCTGCGGGGACAGGAACCTCTCGAACATCAGGCCGTTCTCGAGCGGGTCGAACGCGGTGATGTTCATGGCGTAGGCGACGATAGCGCCGGCGGCCGAGCCACGGCCGGGGCCGACGCCGATGCCGTTGTCCTTGGCCCATTGCACGTACTCGGCAACGATCAAAAAGTAGGCGGCAAAGCCCTTGTCGCAGATGACCTTGTATTCGTACTCAAAGCGTTCTTTGATGTTGACGCCACCGATCTCGCGTGTGGCCCAGTCGTCACCATAGTGCTGGCGCAGGCCTTTCTCGCACTCGCGGCGGAACTGGCTCTCATGCGTCTCGCCGGGATCGAGCAACGGGAAGCGCGGCAGGATGATGGAGTCCCAGTCCAGCTCGACGTAGCACTTGTCGGCGATCTCGAGCGTGTTGTCGCAGGCCTCGGGGCAATACGGGAACATCGCCCGCATCTCCTCCTCGGTCTTCATGTAAAACTCCGAGCCGGTCATGCGCATGCGGTTGGGGTCATCGACCTTGGCGTTCATGCCAATACACATGATGACGTCCTGCACGGGCGCATCCTCGCGGCGCAGGTAGTGGAAGTCGTTGGTGGCGATGACCTTGACGCCCACCTGCTTGGCGATATCGATGAGCGTGCGGTCCATCTGCTCGTCAGTCAGGCCGTTGTCGGTGGTGATGCCGTGTTCCTGGATCTCGATGTAGAAGTCGCCGGGCTCGAAGGTATCACGGAAGGTCTCGGCCCACTTGATGGCGCCTTCCATGTCACCGCGGTCGATGTATTTGGGGATGATGCCCGCGATGCAGGCGCTGGTGCAGATCATGCCCTTGGCATGGCGGCGCAGGTTGTCGAGCGTCACGCGCGGCTTGTAGTAAAAGCCCTGCACGGCGGCCTCGGAGACCGTCTGCATCAGATTGACGTAGCCTTCCTGGTCTTTGGCCAGGAGGATCATATGGTAGAGCTCGGGCTTGTGGTCGCGGGCAAGGGTCTCGTCCGGCGTAAAGTAGACCTCGCAGCCAAAGATGGGCTTGATGACCAGGGGCGGTTTGAGCTCGTCGATGTTGCCCTTCTCGTCCCACATGGCCATGTCTTTGACGTACTGGGCATGCTCGCGCGGGTTTGCCTCGGGGTCGGGCTCCACCAGCTCGTCGCGGCGGTCCTTTTCCAAGAAGGCCTTGTCGTGGCTCCAGGTTTTGTACTCGGGCGTGTTGTGATTGACGGCGTCGCAGGCCAGCGCCAGGTCGGGCACGCCATACATGTAGCCGTGGTCGGTAATGGCCACGGCGGGCATGCCAAGCTCAACGGCACGGTTGACCATATCCTGGATACGGGTTGCGCCGTCGAGCATGGAGAAAACAGTGTGATTGTGCAGATGGACGAATGCCATGTGATGAGCTCCGATACGGGTTCGTGTTCTGACTGAACGATTTTACCGCACGGCACGGACAGCACCCGAACCTAGCCAAACCAACACGGCTCCTCTTGCAGTTGCGGTGGAATAGTTCCCGCTTGGGCCACCTGGACCGCAATACAGGAACTATTCCACCGCAAGTTATCTGAGGGCTAGAGATTGTAGGTGACTACTTGAGGTTCGGCGGGTTCGACGAAAATGGTTGGATCCGGCTGCTCCACGCGGACGAACTTGACGGTCATGGCCTCAAAGCCCGCCTTGTGCAACACGTCGGCGTAGACGCGCGCCTGCAGGGCGTGCTTCTCCCGCAGCTGTTCCGGCGTCTCGTCCGGTGTGCCGCCCGTCTTGTAGTCGATGACCAGTGCGCGTGACGGATCGGCCGGGTCGGTCGCCAGTGCATCGATGGCGCCTTCGGCATAGGCGCCGTAGCGAGCGATGTCCTCGTCCTCGCAGCCCAGCGAAAAGAACGGCACCTCGGCGCGAACGCACGGCCATGCGAACAGCTCGGCACGAACAGCCGACTTGAGCCAGCGGTCCAGGGCGGCATCGAAGCGCTCGCGCTGTTCTGGCGTCAGGTGCCACAGGCGAGCCAGGGCGTCGGCACGCTCAGCGGGCAGCACATCGGCACCCATCTCGATGAGCCACTGGCAGGCGGCATGGAACGCCGAGCCCAGCGCCATGGGATTGCCGGCGGGCTCGACAGCGGCCACGTCTGCATCCGTCATCTCCGAGCCATCCGACTCCGCATCATCGCCAGCCTCGTCCATGGGTACGCGCGTCTCGGCGGCACGGTCTTCCGTCTCGGCATGGAGTGCCGCGGCGATTGACGAGTAGCTATACGAGTCACGCATCGGATACGGACAGATGCCCATGCGCACGCCCACTGCCTGGGGATACACAAGCTCAAACGAATCGGGCTTGGGGTCGGCAGGACCGGGGACGGCGGCGCGGGCATCTGCACCGGCACCCTCCGCCCCCGCATCGCCACGAACGAGCCTGCCCTCGGCATCCAGCGAAGCGTTAGCCTCAAACGCCTGCTCGCCAAAGGTAAAGCCCGCGAGCGAAATGAGCTCGTAGTCGCCCGGTTTGGAGTTGTCGAACACCAAACGGTCGCTATCGAGCTGCGGCATGTCCAGACTGTCGGTCGGCAGGATGCGGCGCAGCACGTCGTAGGTCAGATCGGTCTCGACGTCGAAGGTCGGCGCCGTCACCTTGCTACGGCTCACGCCGGCATCCATCGCCAAGATCACCAGCTCGCGCGCACGCGTCATGGCAACATAGAGCAAGCGGGCCCGCTCCTCGAGCGAAAGCCGCAGGTCATCGTTGCGCAGGTGAGCAAATGCCTCGGCGGGAGAACCCGTCGCACAGACGTCCTCCATGAGCTCCGGCGGCAGCCACAGCGACGTGCCCTTGCCCTTAAACGCATGCTCAAACTGCTTTTTAACGTCGTCGCCCTTCACAAAGGTCCCGTCGGCGAGCTTAACGCCGTCGAAGCGTGCCGGCAGTGCCACGACCTGTGCTCCGCCCTCGACGCGACCCATCTGTGCCGCACCCGAGGACTTACGCACGCCAAAGCACTCGGCAACCGCCACGACCGGATACTCCAGACCCTTGGAGGCGTGCACCGTCATGATGCGCACCGCGCCGTCGCCCTCCTCGTTGAGGGCACCCGGGGCTTCCTTGCCCGCCAAGAAGCGGTCGAGGGCAAGCGCGATGGAACGCGGCGAGTTGCCGAACTCGGCCTCAGCCTCAGCCACGGCGTCGAGCGCCTTGAGCACGTTGGCGGCAATGGCCTTGCCCTCGGGGCCGCGCTGCGCCAGACGCACAAACCAGCCGGAGGCGTTGACCACGTCGCGCGCGATGGCGGCGAACGAATCGCGGCCCACGCGACGAAGCGCATACCGCAGTACCTCGCGGGCGCGCGTCACGAGCGGCAAGCCCTGCAAGCCCGGCACATCGGAATCGCTCATGATGCCCACGTCGATATTCCGGCGCGAGGTCTCCCCCGTCTCGCTATCGAGCTTGGTCGCCAGCGCCAAAAACTCCTGGGCGCCCAGCGCAAACATCGGCGAGGCGAGCAGCGGCATAAGGCCCTGCGCCGTATCGGCCGGATTGGCGAGCGCGCAAACCAGGGCGCGCACCGTCTGCACCTCGGCAGCCTGCGCAAAGACTGAGCCGCCCGCGATGACACAGTCGAGCCCCTGGTCACGGAAGGCCTGTGCGTAGACGTCTGCGTTGGTCATGCGGCCCAGCAGCAGCACCATGCCGCCCTGGGGCTGGCCGGCATCGGCAAGCGAGCGGAACCGCTCGGCGATCGCACGGGCCTTTGCCTGTGTGCGCTCCTGCGTACTGCCGCCGGCAACAAAGAGGGCCTGGCGACGCGAGGCGTCTGCCACCAGCGTGTCCTTGCGGCCGTCGCTCGCCTCAAGATCCAAAAAACCCTGCATCAGGCCGCCGTCATCGCCGTCGAAGACGCGTGCCACGTAACGCAGCACCTCGTCGTGGCTGCGGAAGTTGCGCACAAGTTTGACGAGCTCGCCAGCAGGGGCGTCGGCCACGGCAGTCGCCTCGGGCGCGGCAGACGAGCCCACCTTGCGCTCCTGGCGACGGAACACCTCGACCTCGGCGCCACGGAAGCGATAGATGGACTGCTGCGCATCGCCTACGGTACACAACGCGCGCTCCCCCGCGCCCGTCAGATAGCGAATCAAATCGACCTGCATCTGGTCGGTATCCTGGAACTCATCAATCATGACCATCTTAAAGCGGCCCTCGTAGGCGGCTCGGATGGCGGGATAATCGCGCAACGCCTCATATGCCATGCGCAGCAGATCGTTATTGTCGAGCGCGGACTGGTCGGCCTTGAGCGCACGGTACTCCGCCTCCACAGCACGGGCAAGCCCCACCAGCGCATCGAGCGCCGGACCGCCACAGGCAAGCAAGATATTGATAAACGCATCGGCGGCCTCGGCCTTGAGCAGCTCGACCTGCTCCTTGGGGAATGCCTTGCTCGCGCGCGGCATGGTGCACGACATCATGAGTCGCGCCGCATCGGCCATGGTCTTGCCGCTCGCCTCGAACGCGTCGATGGCATCGAGCGCCACCTGCGCCTTCTCGGTCGCGGCCTTGCTTGCGCCCAGCGCCGCGCGATAGGCATCGGCAAGCGCCGAGGTGTCGGCCTGGCCGCGTGCCACGCGCACGTCGTCCATGCCGCCCGGCAGCTGGCTCGAGAGCTCCAGCAGCTCGCGCACCAGGCCCTTGATGGTGGTTCCGGCGCCAAAGGGGCCGCCCTCGCCCGCCATGGGGTACCAGGCGTAGAGGGCCTTGAGCGATGCCGCGAGCTTGGGGGCGGCATCGGGTGCCGTCGCGCGGGCCAGCACATGCTCAACAGCCTGGTCCATAAGCTCGTCGGTATCGGTGAGCACCGTGAACTCGGGGTCGATGCCCAGCTCCAACGCGTGTGCGCGCAGGATACGCGAGCACATGCCGTGAATGGTCGAGATCCACGCATCGTCGACGGTCAGGGCCTCCTCGTCCATGCCCTCGTCGATAAGCGCACGGCGCACGCGGTCGCGAATCTCGGCCGCAGCATCCTTGGTAAAGGTGATGGCGAGCACCTGGTCCAGATGCTCAACGAACGGACCGGATTCGGGCGAGAGCGCGTAGACGATGCGGCGCGTGAGGGTAAAGGTCTTGCCCGAGCCGGCGCCCGCCGAGACAAACAGCGGACGGTCGAGCGTTTTGACGATCTGCAGCTGTTGCGGCATCAAAGTCGAAAGATCCATGGTCTACACGTCCCTCCTTACAAACGTTCCTTCGTGGTTATACGAGCAGCGCGCATGCGCGGCCTGAGCCGACGCCGGGTCGACGGCGGCAACGTTGCCCGCCTCGAGCTCGCGCAGGCGCTCGGCGATGCCGGCCTCCACGCGATCGAGCAGCGCATCGAAGTCCATGCTGCCGCCCTCGCCGGGGAAACCTTTCTTAAGGCCCGGGATGCGACCGTCGCTGCGCTCTTCCTCGAGCAGCTCGGCGCTCGCGGCACCGCGCAACGCCGGCTTGCCGCCCTTGGTCGAAAAATAGAGCGCAGCACGGGTATCTAGGCCCAGCGCCCGACGCATGGCCTGCGCGTAGATGAGCGTTTGGGTATGCGGTGGCAGCCACCGCGGGTCGTCGATGGCGGCCTCGCCCGATTCCTCGTCGCGCACCGTGGGGTCGGCGAGTTTAAACTCCTCAACGCCCGTGCGGTGCTTGTAGTCGATCACCACGGCGCGGTTCTCGGCATCCACGTCCACACGGTCGATGCGCCCGCCGAGCGGCCAACCGGCATACTCAACCTTGAGCTCGTTGAAGGCGAACTCCAGGTAGCGCGGGGCAAAGGGGGCAAGCGCCTCGGACTCGTAGGCTAGCACGCCCTCCAACTGCGGCAAGATCTCGGCAACCTGGCGCTCCTCCACTGCAGAGAGCGGCACCAGCGGACCCTCCGTGCCGCGCTTGCCGGCGTGCTCGGTCAACGTCTCGTCAAAGACCTCGCGCAGCAGCTCCTGAGCGCGCGGCAGATTCTCGGGCGTCACGCGCTCCATGCCCTCCTGGGGCAGGCGGGCATGCAGGTGCTCCAGCACGTCGTGGACAAAGTTGCCCTTCTCCATGTTGCCAAAGCCCGCATCGATGGACTGGGGCTTCACGCGATACGACACGAACCAGCACAGCGGGCACGTCGAATAGGCCTCGATCTGCGAGGCGGACGTCAGACGCGGCACGAGCGGCGCGTCCTCACCCTCGCCATCGCGACGGCGCAGGACCAAATACGGCACGGCCTCGGCACTCAGATGCTGAGGGGCTTCACAGGTCACGCGCTCGCGCTTGAGGCCTTCACCTGCCGCGGGATCAAAGTCGGCGATGATATCGCCCTCGCCCACGCGCATGGGCTTGGCAGCGCCAGCGGCCTCGGCATGTGCCCACAGCTCGGTCCATACGGCTGCCGGGTAGCACTCGCGTGCCTGGCGATCGTGCGTCACACGGGCGAGCGCGACCGGACCGCTCGCCGCCTGCATCGCACGGCCAAAGCGCACGCGCAGCAGGGCAGCGGGCTCCAAAGACACGCCGTCGCGGCGCAGCTCGGCTGTCAACGTGGCAAGCGGGCCCTCTTCGTGCGAAAGCGGATAGCTGTCCAGGTCGACATCGGCAAACAGCACGGCATCGTAGCTGCCAGGGCGAAGAACCGACGCATCGGCAAGCGACGCGAAGCGCACTTGTGCTCGTGGTGTGCGATCGACCTCATAGGTCTCGTAATCGTAGGCGGTACTGCGCTTGTCCACCTTGGTTCGAACGCCGTCGAGAACCGGCACGGTCGCGGCCTGCGACACGTCGAGCGCGCGAGCATCGTTCATAAGGATGTCGATGGCATGGCGCAGCAAAGCCGTCTCTGCCTGGCGACGGGCCTGGCCGTCAAGGCCGCCTAGAGCGCGATCGGGCAACGCCTCGGCAACGGCAAGCATGGCCTTAAGCGCCGTCACGGGCTTGTCACGCCGCAGCGCCTGGAACACGTCCGAGACCAC
Source organism: uncultured Collinsella sp. (assembly GCA_958403395.1). Lineage (GTDB taxonomy): Bacteria > Actinomycetota > Coriobacteriia > Coriobacteriales > Coriobacteriaceae > Collinsella. The sequence continues at coordinate 5,688 of CATXXF010000022.1, read as the reverse complement.
ACACGGTACGTTCTTAAACCAGTTATCGTCGCTCGTCGCCTTGCGCGCGCCCCTCACCTGGCCCTGAACGCTCTGCAGCAGGCTCTTGACGCCCGCGGTAGTCTTGCTGCGCGAGAGACGCATATTCTTATCGAAGGTACGGGCATTGACGGCATCAGCGCCCGAAAGCGGACTGTAGATCCAGTCGGTAAGCTCCGGCGCGGGCCACCACTCAGTCTTGGAAGCGGTGCCCTCGTCGGCGGCTTTCATACGCTCGATCAGGTTGGCGAGCGCCGTAAACTGCCTGCCCGCGATGGACTGGGAAAACGCCGTGAACTCAGTCGTCTCGGCCGCAATGTGACGCGCCGCCAAACGGGCGGCGAGCTCGCCGAACAGCTGGGGTGCCCGGGCAGAAACGACGAGCACGCGCACGGGGTCGGCGGGCGTTGCAGTAGCTTTATCGGCCTTGGACTCCTTGTGCGCTTTCACCAACTTATCGATGGCGTCCGCATAGACATGAGCACGGGCATGGGGGCCGGCGACCTCAATAAAGGCAGGCTGAGCGGCGGCCCCGCAAGCGACATCAGACGCGATGGCGTCCTCCCCCAGCGGCGCGATCTCAAACAGCACACCGCGGGCATCAAATGCCGTGGCAAGCTCCTCGCGCATCGCCGCCTGCTCGCGGGCAAGCAGCACGACGACCTCTCCCCCATTGTTCGCCACGGCAGATAGCAGCTCGAGTAGACCGTGCGTAAACGACGTGGTACCGCGCACGCATACGGCGCGGGCGCACGCCGGCAGGCTATCGGCCAGGGCACCGGCCATAATGTCGGCTGCCTCGCAGGGCTCGACCATATCTCGACGGTCCAAACCGCCCGCGTAGGCACGCAAAAGCTCAAACACACGAGCCTCGGCATCGCTTTTTGGCTCAGGCTGGCAATTGTTGCCACCGCATCGCTCGGCCGTCGTCCCCGCCACACCCGGCAGCACATCGCGGGCCATGCGCGCGAGCATGCGCACCGTGCCCTGGCTACGCGAAAACGGCTGCAGGTCGGCATCGTCGCGGCGGGCAATCATATCCGAAAACAGCATCTGACGTTGCAGGTTGTCGACGAAACCGCGCCCGTCGCCCAAAAGCTCCCAAAGCGAGCGAAGCCACGATGCGGGTGTCTTGTAGTCGATACCCAGCGAAATGCCGGCTTCCGCCGCATCATGACGGCACAGATCGAGCTCGGCAAACGTTGGTGCCAGCAACACGGCACGCCCGTGACGGGCAATAAGGTCGGCAAGCAGCGCCGACTCGGCATCGCTCAAATCCGTGCCGGCATTGGTGGTATAGATTCGAACAGGCATGGTCCTCCGCTCAAACCGTTCGCAATAATCAATGCATCCATCCTACCCGCCCAAGCGGACACATTGCCACCGCAGTTCCATCTTTTGGTACAAAGCAACCTGAACCCAACGCACCAGCCGATTGCAGGCATATAAAAACCGCCCCCGGAGGGACGGTTCTTCGTAATTCAATGTTGTCGCTGGCCTACTCGCCATCCTCCAACTTAATGAGGATCTTGCGGTAGCCACCGTACTCGCCGTTCAGCGCCTTTGAAACGCGGCTCACCGTGGTGGACGAAGCGCCGGTACGGGCCTGAACCTCAACATAAGGCTCGCCCTCGTCCAAATAGCGCGCAACCTGCAAACGCTGAGAAAGGTCGCAAATCTCGCGCGGCGTGCAGATATCGGTCAAAAACGCTTGGATATCCTTCTCGTCGTCCAAAAGGCTAAATGCGTGGACCAGCTGCTTGACATCAGGCTTGTCAAACATGTTCTCGATATTCATCGATCACCGCCAAACCCGCCAAAAGGCATCGAAGTTGATACTGACATCGGGCATCGTTCACCCGTTCTATGCAATAGGGCAACGCCTGTGGCTTTTGCCCGTAGCAGTGTAGCACACCACCAAACTAAAGCGACAAGACTCTCTGCCAGCGGCGCGTTTTTCAGGACGAACGCCGTTTAGAAACCATATGCGCACGTAAGCTCCACGAATATTTGAGACAATGGGCGCCCAAACACCGCGGCGCGCCCGCGCAACCATCCAGGTCGCCGCCGTAAGCCGCTTCACGCGACGCCAGCAATCCCGGCGCAAGAAAGGATTCACGCCATGCGCTTTATGCTTAACTGGCTCTTCACCTCGATCGCCATCGCGATCGCCACGTTCCTCGTCCCCGGTATCCAACCCTTCGGCTTTGCCGAGACCTGGGTCTGCTTTGCCTTTGTGGGACTGTTCCTGAACATTGTCGATTCGTTCGTCAAACCGTTCCTGACCGTCATCTCACTGCCGCTCACTATTATTACGCTTGGTGTTTTTCAGCTCGTAGTCAACAGCTTTATGCTCGAGCTGGCCAGCTACCTGTCGGTCAATCTGCTGGGCGCGGGCATCTCCATCGCCAGCTTTGGATCGGCCTTTATGGGCAGTATCCTGGTATCCATCACGCGCAGCATCCTCGACAGCATCGCCGAGGACTAAAACGGCCATTCCGGCCGTGCCCGTCTCAACAGCCCAAAACGAAGGCCGCCCATCGCAAAAATGGGCGGCCTTCTTATTTGTCAAGTCTCAAAGGGCGAGAGAATCTACCATTTCTACCCCGTCCCCAAATGGCAGGTGTGGGTTAGATGACGTAGTCGAAGCCATGGTTGGGAGCGACAAGTTGATCGAGTGTCACACCGTCGAGGTAGTCGTTGATGAGCTTGTCCAGGTTCTTCCACACGTCGAGCGTGGGGCACTCATCCGAGCGTGAGCAGCCCTTGCAGTCGCCATCCAGGCATGCAACCGGTGCCAGACTGCCCTCGGTCAGGCGCAGGATCTCGCCCACCGTGTACTGCTCGGGCGGGCGCGTGAGCACGTAGCCGCCGCCCTTGCCGCGCATGCCCGAAAGCATGTTGGCGCGCACGAGCGTAGCCAAGATGTTCTCGAGATATTTCTCGGAAATCCCCTGTCGCGCCGCGATCTCTTTGAGCGGGATGCGACCGGCCGCCTGGTGCTCGGCCAGATCGACCATAACGCGCAGGGCATATCTGCCCTTTGTAGAAACCAACATGTATAGTGCTGCCTTTCGGTCATTTAGTCCGTAGAAATTCTAGCCGAAAAATTGGTTTTGAAAATACCCGTTCCGGTCAAGATGGTTAATCAGCTCGTAATAATCTTCTATTTCCTATTGCATTACTAGGCTTTAGTGTCTAGTATGCTTCCCAACAGCTAAACGAACAACCTATAAGGTTTATGGGTTTAGCTGCTACACGCACCGTGAAACCACACGGCAACCAGCAACTTGAACACTTTGGAGGTTCACCATGAGCAAGGTTTACACGTCCATCGATCAGCTTATCGGCCACACCCCGCTCCTGGAGCTCACTCACTTTGAGGCCGACGAGGACCTCAAGGCTCGTGTGCTCGTCAAACTCGAATACTTCAACCCCGCCGGGTCAGTTAAAGACCGCGTCGCCAAGAACATGATTGACGAGGCCGAGAAGGCAGGCAAGCTCGTGCGCGGCGGCGACTACACCATCATCGAGCCCACGAGCGGCAACACCGGCGTCGGCATCGCCTCGGTGGCGGCCGCCCGCGGCTACAAGGTGATCATCACCATGCCCGAGACCATGTCCGTCGAGCGCCGCAAGCTGATGCAGGCATACGGTGCGCAGCTCGTGCTCACCGACGGCTCCAAGGGCATGAAGGGTGCTATCGCCAAGGCCGAGGAACTGCAGAAGGAGACCCCCAACAGCATTATCGCCGGCCAGTTTGTGAACCCCGCCAACCCCGCCATCCACAAGGCCACGACCGGCCCCGAGATCTGGGATGACACCGACGGCAAGGTCGACATCTTCGTCGCCGGCGTTGGCACCGGCGGCACCGTGACCGGCGTGGGCGAGTTCCTCAAGGAGCAGAACCCCGAGATTAAGGTCGTCGCCGTCGAGCCCGCCACCTCCCCGGTGCTCTCTAAGGGCCAGGCCGGCCCGCACAAGATCCAGGGCATCGGCGCCGGCTTTGTGCCCGACGTCCTCGACACCCAGGTCTACGACGAGATCATTCCCGTAGAGAACGACGACGCCTTTGCCACCGGCCGCGCCGTGGGCCACAAGGAGGGCGTGCTCGTGGGCATTTCGTCCGGTGCTGCCGTGTGGGCCGCGCTGCAGCTGGCCAAGCGCCCCGAAAACGAGGGCAAGACCATCGTGGCCCTGCTTGCCGACACCGGCGAGCGCTACCTGTCCACGGCACTGTTCCAGGACTAAGGGCCCGTCACTTGTCGATAGGCCCATGGCATGCCGGCCTATCCTCTCTTCTGGCTGCCTGAGCCCATCTCGTTAGGGTGTCCCACGAGACGTCCGAACTTGCTACAATGACTGCGGCGCGGAACCAGCCTCCCGCGCCGCTTTTCTTTTTTGGCCACATGCCACCAAGGAGAACCTCCCCATGCACAACAAGCGCGTGCTCGTCGCCATGAGCGGCGGCGTCGATTCCAGCGTGACCGCGTACCTGCTCAAAAGCCAGGGCTACGAATGCGTCGGCGCCACCATGCGCCTCACCTGCCCCGCGCCCGATCCCGCCACGGGCATGAGTAAGGTCGACCGCGACATCGCCGATGCGAAGGCCGTCGCCGAGCGTCTGGGGATACCCCACCATGTGCTCGACTTGCAGCAGACCTTCGACCACAGCGTTATCGAGCGCTTTGTGAACGCCTACCAGGAGGGGCTGACGCCCAACCCGTGCATCATCTGCAACCGCCACATAAAGTTTGGCGCGTTGCTCGGTGCGGCGCTGGACATGGGCTGCGACTACATCGCAACGGGTCATTACGCCAAAACAAGCCAGACAGTAGACGGCACCTGGCAGCTGCATCGCGGCGAAGATCCCAAAAAGGACCAGAGCTACTTTTTATATTCGCTTACGCAGGAGCGCCTGGCGCACACGATCTTTCCGCTGGCAGGCCTAGACAAAGAGCGCGACGTGCGCCGCATAGCCGCCGAGCAAGGCTTTACCAACGCCCAGAAGGCCGAAAGCGAGGACATCTGCTTTATTCCAGACGGTGACTACGCGGGCTATATCGAGCGCCGCTGCGGACATCCCGCTGCACCGGGCGACATTGTGTGGCGCGACGGCAGCGTGGTCGGACGCCATAACGGCGCGTTGCGCTATACCATCGGCCAGCGCAAGGGCTTGGGCGTCGCGATGGCGCATCCCGTGTATGTGACGGGCGTCGATGCCGCCAACAACACCGTGCATCTGGGCGAGGCCGAGGACCTAACGGCCACAGCACTCACGGCCGACGACTGGATCTGGAGCGCCCCTGCCGACCGCATGGAGGCAGAACTCGATGCCGGCGGCATTCGCGTGGGCGCCAAGTACCGTTACCGTCAGAAAGACCAAGCAGCGACCCTTACGCGCGGCGAAGACGGGCAAATGCTGCTGACTTTTGACGAGCCGCAGCGAGCCATCGCCCCCGGCCAGGCCGTTGTAGTCTACCACGGCGACATCGTCCTCGGCGGCGGCACGGTGACCGGCGCACTTAAGTAGCCCCATCCCCTTCATAAATTGCGGTGAAATAGGGACTGTTGGGGGTGCGGACTATTTCTTGGACCGCGCCTAGGCGTATCCATGGAGTGGGAAGGATAAACTGGACTTTCTTTTAAGGATCCTCAAGCGTATTGCCG
>CATXXF010000021.1 GCA_958403395.1 uncultured Collinsella sp. | reverse complement strand
TGCCCCGTATACCTATAACCCCTGCTCCGCTAAGGAGCGGGCGCGCGAGTTTGCCCTGGAGGCCATGGCCGAGGATCTGCAGCGCATGGAAGCGCTGCCCGGCAACTACTACAATTTTCATCCCGGTGCGCATGTGGGACAGGGGGCAGACGTCGGCATTCAGATGATTGTCGACACGCTGTGCCAGGTGATGTTTGAGGGACAGCAGACGACGGTATTGCTTGAGACCATGGCAGGCAAGGGCACCGAGGTGGGCCGTAGCTTTGAAGAACTGGCGTGCATTATCGAGGGCGTTGCCGCCAAGTGCCCAGAGCTGTCCGATAAGCTGGGCGTTTGTTTGGACACCTGCCATGTGAGCGATGCCGGCTACGACATCATCCATGATCTGGACGGCGTACTCGACGAGTTCGACCGCGTGGTGGGTATCGATCGCTTGCATGCCGTACACATCAACGATTCGAAGAACCCTTGTGGCGCCCATAAAGATCGTCACGAGTGCATCGGCAAGGGATACCTTGGCAGCGAGGAATTTGGTGGCGGTATGCAGGTTATGCAGAATATTGTATCGAATGGCCGTTTGTGTTCGCTGCCGTTTATTTTGGAGACTCCGAACGAACTTGCAGGTTATGCAGCTGAAATTAGATTATTAAGGTCATTGCAGCAGTAATGACTGTCACAAAGTAGAGTATTCCATTCACGTTATGGGTTTGTTTCAATCAGTTTTCTCATTGCAGATTCGTAATTCCAGGTGCATAATAGCCAACAGTTTTTGCAGGCCTCTGAATCAAACGAGGTCACCGGAAGGAGACTGATTATGAAACTCAAGAAGCTTGGCGCATTTGCCGCCACGGGTGCTATGGCGCTCGCCCTCGCTCTGACGGGCTGCGGCTCGTCCAACGCCACCTCTGGTTCTGATGCCGGTTCCAGCAGCTCTGACGACGCTAAGGTCGAGAAGGTCGACGGCTCCAAGGAGTACGCGCTCGTCAAGGACGGTACGCTGACCGTCGGCACCTCTGCCGAGTACGCTCCGTTTGAGTACAAGGATGACAACGGCGATTATCAGGGCTTTGACCTTGAGCTCATCAAGGCTATCGGCGACAAGCTGGGCCTGGATGTCGAGTATGTCAACAATGACTTTGACACGCTGGTTCCGGGCGTCGCTTCGGGCGCCAAATATGACGTCTCCATCGCGGCTATCACCGACACGCCCGAGCGTGAGAAGGAAGTCACTTTCTCCGATTCCTACTACATGGACGATCAGGCTATCGTGACTAAGGTCGATAACACCGACATCACGGCCGACAACTACAGCGAGAAGCTCAACAACGCCGATGCTACCATCATCGTCCAGTCTGGCTCGACCGCCGAGTCCTTTGCCCAGGAGAACTTCCCCAAGGCCAAGATTGTCCCCTACAAGGACGCCACCGAGTGCTTCAGCGCCCTGCAGTCCGATAAGGGCGACGCCGTAGTCACCAACCGCTCCGTTGCCAGCCAGCTGACCGCCGAACAGTTCAACACCTGCCAGACCATTAAGCAGATTAGCACCGGCGAGGAGTACGCCACCGCCATCAACCAGGGCAACACCAAGCTCAAGGACGACATCAACCAGGCCATCAAGGACCTGACCGACGACGGTACCGTTGACGCCCTCATGGCTAAGTACAACATCAAGTAAAATAGCTACTTGATTGCGCGCGGGCCCTTTCCGTTTTGGCGGAGAGGGCCTTTGCGCTTCTCTTGACGGAGAGTATTTCCGTCTCGTTTTGCCGGCAACTTCTACGATAGGAGCCACCTTGTCTCGACTGAACAAAGGGGCCGCGGAGCAGCGTTTTCCACTGCCCGCCTTGCTCCAAAAGCTAGTCTGCGTCATGGCCGTGGCGCTTGCGCTGGTGTGTGTGGGGGCATATGCGCCCACGACCGCCCAGGCGCTTGAGACCGCAAAGATTACCGCCCGACCCAACACCGGTTCGGGCAGCGCTGTGGTCGGCGGTACCGAGACGCGCATTACCTGGGAGGTCCAGGCCGATGCCGACGAGGAGCTGAGCGGTCTTTCTTTGACTTTTGTCGACGGCACGACGTTTGGTACCGATGACACGCGATTGACGATGCTCTCGGGCGAGGACCTCATGGATCGTACGCCCATGAAACCCACGTGCAAGGCTGACGGCCAGACGCTCAAGATTGACTTTGGCGAGACGGCGCCTGCCGGCGGCTTTTTCCGTGTCGAGGTTTATGGTGTGACGTTTCCCGTCGAGGGCGGCGATGAGGTCTTTAGCGGCACCTATACGCTCGCCGACGGGTCGACCAAGAAGATCTCCAAGATTCCGTCGGTGGAGATCAAGGGCGTGACGGCTTTCGATAACTTCCTGGCCGATCTTAAGGAGCAGCCGTGGGTCGAGGCCTGGAACTCCAATATGTTCCTGCGCCTGTTCTTGAACCCGGTCATTTTGGTCCAGAGCCTGCCGATCGTCTTCAAGGGCTTCCTTATGTCGCTCTCGATCGTGCTCGTGGCGTTTCCGCTGGCGATCCCCTTCGGTTTTGCCCTGTCGCTCATGCGCATCTCCAAGTCGCGCATCCTGCGCTGCCTCGCCGGCATCTACGTGAATATCATTCGCGGTACGCCGGCGTTCCTGCAGATCTATATCGCGTTTTTCGGTCTGCCGTTGGCCGGCGTCAAGGTGGACGACTATGTCTTGGGCGTTATCGTCATGGCCATGAACTCGTCTGCGTACCTGTGCGAGATCTTCCGTGCCGGTATTCAATCGATCCCCAAGGGCCAAAACGAGGCTGCTCGCTCTCTGGGCATGAATGCCTTCCAGACGCTGCTCTACGTTATGATTCCGCAGACGTTCCGCAATGTTTTGCCTACGCTGACCAGCGAGTTTATCTTGCTTTACAAGGATACGTCGCTGCTTGCCGCCGTGGGTGTGGTCGAGATCGTCATGAACGCCCGTACCATCGTGGCCACGACGGGCTCCATTACACCGTACGTGGTTGCCGCCCTGTTCTATCTGGTCATCACCCTGCCGCTCGCTCGCTTGGTGAGCGGTCTTGAGGCGAGGCTTTTGGGCACGACCGAGACCAAGAAGAAGCGTCCCGCCAAGAGCGCCGGACAGGTTGTCGCGACGCCTGCCGATCACATCGCCGGTCTGTAAGGAGGTCCTATCATGAGCGAAACCAATAACTCGAACGAGGTCGTCGTCAGTATCAAGAACCTCCAGAAGGCCTTTGGCGATAACGTGGTCCTGCGCGATATCGATCTAGATGTGCACAAGGGTGAGGTCGTTGTGGTCTTGGGCCCCTCGGGCTCGGGCAAGTCGACGATGCTTCGCTGCATCAATCGTCTGGAGCATCCCACGAGCGGCTCGATCATCGTTGAGGGCGTGGACGTGTGCGCCAAGGGTGTCGACCTCAACAAAGTGCGCACGCACCTGGGCATGGTGTTTCAGCAGTTCAACCTGTTCCCGCACCTGTCGGTCAAAAAGAACGTCATGCTTGCGCAGCAAAAGGTGCTCAAGCGCAGCAAGGAAGAGGCCGAGAAGATTGCCATCGAGGAGCTGACCAAGGTCGGCCTGGCCGAGCGCATCGACTTTATGCCGAGTCAGCTTTCGGGCGGTCAGCAGCAGCGCGTGGCGATCGCCCGCGCCCTGTCGATGAACCCGCACGTCATGCTCTTTGACGAGGCCACCTCGGCGCTCGACCCTGAGCTCGTGCGCGACGTCCTGGGCGTCATGCGCGACCTGGCGCACGACGGTATGACCATGATCGTCGTGACGCACGAGATGGGCTTTGCCCGCGATGTCGCCGACCGCGTCGTCTTTATGGACGGTGGCGTCATTGTGGAAGAGGGTACGCCGAGCGAGGTCTTCGACCATCCTAAGAGCGAGCGCACCAAGGCGTTCTTGGGCAATATCTCGTAGCCGCTTTATATGACTGACATAGCAGAAAACGGGAGCCGGATGTGATCCGGCTCCCGTTTTTGTTGGGACGCGAATGTGTTTTGTTGCAATGCGCGTTGCGGGCGGAGCTCATTGCCGCTAGGCGAGCTCGGCTCCAAGGGCGCGGCAGGCCGCTTCGCTCTCATCATCGGGGGCGTCGTAGCAGATGACGGAATCGACGACGTTGACGCCCTCCTCGTCGGCGTCCGCCTTCCAGTTGTCCATCCATTCGCCCTCGGCCCACGAATAAGAGCCAAAGAGGACGACCTTCTTGTCGCCGAGGGTCTCCTTGACCTCATCCCACATGGGCTGGAACTCATCATATTCAAGCTCCTCGGAACCCATGGCGGGGCAGCCGAAGGCGATAGCGTCATAGCCAGCGGCCTTGTCTGCGGAGAAGTCGGCGCAGGAGATGACCTCTGCCTCGGCGCCGGCATCGGTTGCACCTTCGGCAACGAGGTTTGCCATGGCCTCGGTGTTGCCCGTGCCGCTCCAGTAGACGACGGCGATCTTGCTCATGTTGAGTCCTTTCAGTTGTGCGGCAGGTTGCCACGGCTTCTATGTTCTATCGGGTTGCCTGGGCAAGTTGCGCCAAGCTGTAGCCCTGCTGATAGACAAAGGTGAAGTATTGGGTGCAGGCGCGGTAGGCATCAAACGTCGCAAGTGCCTGCTCGACATTTGCGTAGACCTTCCAGGCCCCAAAGACCTTATAGTTCTCGCCGCGCTGGACGATAAACTCGTGCACGTCGTCGTAGGGATATCCTAGGAAGTAGCCTATTTCGTGCGGAAACTCGCAGGTGCAGTCGTTGCTGCAGTTAGCTTGCTGGGGTAGTGCGCATCGAGTCTGGCTACAGGCGCATTCCGCGACGTTATTACTCGCGAGCGTGATGCGTGATGCCAAATGCACAAGGCATGTCGAAAGGTCTCTCGTGTCGTAGCCTTCCGAGGCGAGCGCCGTTTTGGCGCGAGGGTCCGCGAAATAGGTGGTGAGGCTTTTGGCTCGGTACACGTACACGAGCGCTCCGCAGGGCCGCCAGACCAAAACACTCAGGTGGATGCCAAGCGGGTCAAGCTCGCGGTTGCACTGGGCGATAACGTTGAGCAGGCGTGCTCGGCGTTCTGCGATGGTTTCTGTTGCGGTCGAGCCGTCCCCGTGGGCGTAGGTGCCTGGATAGGTAAAGAGCGATGCCGGCTTGATGCCCGCGAGCGTGGGGGAGCAGTTGCGCACGACTGCTGCCTGAAACGTTGGGATGTCTATGGTTCGAGTCACGTCGCTCCTTACGGATCTAAACTGTTAGCCTAGGAAAACTTATACACGAAAGTAAGCCATGGTCAACAAAAAAGTTTGAAGTGGAAAACTAATTGACCGAACGGACATGATTTTGGGTTAAGATGGGGACACCCCATGGGGGTATCTAGATAGTGCTACTGAAAGGGGAACGCATGAGTGACTTGCTCAACCCTGCGAATCTCATCGTGCTGACCGTCATTGCCGTCGGCATGTTTTTTGGACTGCGTCGCATTGCCGCTTCGACACACGGGAAGAGTTGCTGCAGCGATGGTGCGAGCGGCAAGAAGGCCAAAAAGGTTGTGGTGGCAGACACCGACGAGTCCCACTACCCCTATCGTGAGGAACTCCTTATCGGCGGCATGAGTTGCGACGGCTGCGCCCGGAATGTGACGAATGCCCTCAATGCGCTTGATGGCGTGTGGGCTACGGTAACGTACGCGGACCACACGGCACGCGTGCGCTCGAAGCGCCCGGTTGATCGCGACACACTCGAGACGGCAGTGAGGGGTGCGGGCTATTACGTTATGAAAATGTAGGCGTTGCCCTCTCCGGTGGGTACCAGCCTCCTGCCCATTGTGACTATCGGCATCCAAAAATTTGCGCAAAAATAACCTTTAGATGCGGCAAAAGTGGAGTTTGGTGACGGTTTGCGCGGAATTCGCTACCAATCGAGCATCTATGAACCCGTCCAAAAAATTACAGGTGTATATTTATACACTGATTATTGCTGTGCTCAGATTGCAATTAACCGTGGACAGAAATGAAGAATGCTAAAACTGGGCTTTAGGACAGGGGAGGCTATAACCTTATGAGACGAGTGGGAACACTTGGCTTGGTGGCAGCGCTTGCCGCTATCTTGGTATCGCCGCTGCCGGCGCACGCCGAAGACGCATCGGGTGCCGTTACCTACAATGCGGGAAATGGGTATTCCTTTGAGAAGCTCTCGCATCCTACGGTAGGAACGTCGCAGCCGGATGGCATCGTCGACTACCAGGGTAACGGTGCCGTTGCCGTTCCGGGCGCCGATGGTAATACGGCCAACAACGAAGGCGATCGCGGCCAGAGCTACACTTGGGCGGCTGCGAGCTATGGTGACTGGCTTTATGTGGGCACCTGCTATGCGGCGATGGGCAACACGCTGACGCTCATGAACAGCACGCTGGGCGATTCCTTTGATGTCGAAACCATGCGCCTGACGCTGGAGGCCATGTTTAACGGTACCTTCTTCTATGGACAGCAGAAGGAGGACGGCACGGCCGACAAGGACAGCGGCGGCATCTTGGTCAAGATCAATACCAAGACCGGTGAGACCAAGCTGCTACTCTCTGAATCGCTCAACGGCGTCGCTCCTTTGTTCCGCAATGCCGTGAGCTATAAGGGTAAGCTCTATTTCTGCGGCAGCGTCAGGACCAATGACGGCAAAGGCGGCCTGCCTGCTGTATACGAGATCGATCCTAAGACGGATGAGTACAAAGTTGTCTATCAGGGCCTTTCGAGCATGCAGGATTACGGTGCTGCCTACAAGCAGGGCATTTCTACCGGTATCCGCGGCATGTGCGTCCATGATGGCCAGCTCGTCATCAGTAATGTGGGTAAAGACGCGAACGGTAATTTTGTGTCGACAATCCTGACGTCGTCTGACCCCTCGAAGGGCCAGGACAGCTTCACCGAGATTGCCAACTCGGAGACGCTGTTTGGCTATCCGGCGATTCGCTATCAGGACAGCATCTACGGCGGCGCCATTTGGGATATGGTCTCGTACAATGGCCATCTCTATGCGACCATCTGCACCGGTACGCCCGAGAACGCTCCCGATGATAATTCCATGCAGTCGTTTGCCATGGTCCGTGGCGACAAGAATGCCGACGGCAGCTATTCGTGGACTCCCATTGTCGGCGATCAGAAGACGGACGGTGCAAAGTACTGCTTTGGCATCGATCCTGCCCGTACCCGTTCTGGCGCTGCCAACCTCATCGTCTACAACGACTACCTCTATATCGGTGAATACAACGACGAGGAGATTGCCCTCGAGCGCATCCTGTTCAACAAATCCAACACCGAAGAGGGCGGCAAGAGCAGCATGGGTGGCGTTGACTGCTCGTTTGTGAATGCCAATCTTGAGCAGTCGGTTAACATCTATCGCATGGACAAGGACGAGAACATGGAGCTCGTCGTTGGCGATCGCACCGACATGTTCCCCGAGGGCGGTATTTCCGGCCTGACTTCGGGCTTTGGCCGAAACGAGAACCAGTACATTTGGCGCATGCAGAAGTTCGACGGCAAGCTGTATATCGGTACCTTTGATACCGCGAGCCTGCTTGAGCCGATCGGCCAGTTCTCCAATGGCGACATTATCGATATGACGCCCGAGGAGTGGGACTCTCAGGTTCAGCGCCTTAGGGACCTGCTCAATCACCTGCTCGACAAGAAATCGCCTGACGACCCCATCGTTCCCGTGAACACGCTTGCGGACGATGATTCAAACGAGGCCGTCGAGGTCGATGATTCGAACGAAGCTGCTGAGGTTGATGATTCAAACAAGGCCGTCGATGTCGATGACGAGAAGACCGAGGTTGCTAAGGGCTTTGGCGATCTGAGCGATGCGCTGGAGGATGCCGCGGGCGGTCTTTGCGATCAGGCCGCGACGATGTCCCAGGACTTTGAGGACGACGCCGCTTATGTCCAGAAGATCGATGGCGAGATCGCGTACTTCAAGTCCTTTGCCGACCAGTATCAGGACATGCTCGATAGCTATGAGAGCCTTAAGCAGCAGTACGAGGATGCCTATGGCACCGAGCTGCCGAGCGATATTCAGGATGCGCTCGATAAGCTGCTGAGCGAGGAGAACCTCAAGAAGTTGCAGAGTGTCCTTACGTGCATGTGTTACCTGCGCGATGCCGAGCGCGGCTTTGATATGTATGTGACCGAGGACGGCGTGAACTTTACGACGCTGACGACCAATGGCTTTAACGATCCGTATAACCATGGTCTGCGCACCTTTGCGGTGACCAACCAGGGTCTGTGCCTTGGTACCGCCAACCCGTTCTATGGTTGCCAGGTCTGGATCCAGCGCAAGGAGAATTCGGAGAATCCGGTTGATCCCGGTACTCCGGATCCGACGGAACCCACCGATCCTTCGCAGCCGGGTGGCGGCGATCAGCCTGGCGGCAGCCAGACGGGTGGCAACGACCAGTCGAGCAGCACCACGACCACCGTCACGACGACCGCTAAGAAGACTCCGAAGGACGGCTCGCTGCCTCGCGCTGGCGACTCGACCCTCACGCTGGTCTTGGGATTGCTGGTTGCAGCTGCCGCAGTGCTTGGCATTGCTCTCGTCTTGCGCAAGCGTTCTCGTCGCTAGGCTCGTCCGCGTAGCTCAATGTCCTGGATATCGTCGAAGTTGATGGCGATATCCCTGAGTTTGAGCAGCTTGAATGCGGGTAACGCTTCGTCGAGAATGCCCGTGCGGCTACGATAGCCGTACGTATCGTAATGGGTGACGCGCACCAAGTCGCCGCGTTTGAGGCCCTCGAGCTTTTGCGAAAGCTCGAGGGCTTTTTCTTCCGTGAGCTCACGTTTTGGCTCGACGGTGATTTCCTGCTTGCGCACGAGTTCGTAGTATCCCGTGAGGGCGGCAAAGGGCATAAACTGTGCGGCGCGGTTGGCGCGCACGGCACCGTTGGCAGTGAGGTTGGGGTCGGCGGCGCGGCGTCTGCCCTCGGGGTCCGCCAAGCGCTCAAAGGCGGTCGGCGGGCGCACGGGCTGTTGTTTGGGTTTAGGCACGGTGTCCTCCAACTTGTTCGTTGCGTTCGCGCGCGGTGGCGCCAGCGGTAAAGCTTAATCCCTTGACCAGAGCGTTCTTGCCGTACTTGCCTTTCACGGCCAGGACGGCGCGCGCCAGGTCGCGCTCGCGCTCATCGGCCTCGATATCGCTGAACAGATCGATGGTGGCAAATTCCTCGGGCATGAGGTTGCCAAATCCCAGGTTGATGCGCTTGACCGGTCGTTTGGGATCGACAGTCTGCGCCCAGAGCTCATCGAAATAGCCCATGATCTTCTTAAACGAATTGGTACGCTCGGGCAGCTTTCGCGAGGCGTTAGAGTGCGCAAAGAGTGCGGCATAGCCACCGCGCGGTTTGCCGCCATGCTCTCCCACAAAGATGCCATCGATTGCCTGCGCTTCGCGCACCAGGCGACGCCGTTCGTCATCGCGCTGGACGGGCTTGGGAGCACGGGGCGCGAGCTCGGGGCCGGCGGTTGCGGTGGGTTCGATGCTCGACGTACTCGAGCGCAGGTGTCCGCATCCGTCCACATATTGTGCAGTACCGCTGGCATCAAGCCTGCGTATGTCAGCGCGCTCGCTCGCGTAGCCCACAAAGAGCGAGATACTGTCGCAGACCACGTGCTTATCGACCAAGTCCAACACGGCGTTGTCGACCATCTCGCGCAAGACGGTGTAGGCCTGCTCGTAGGCATAACCCTTCGAGAGCACCTGTCCTGTGGTGGTCGAAGTTGCTTGCGGGCGATAGGCTTGGATATCGGCGATGGTTGTCGGCTCGCGCCCAAAGGCGTGGTCGATGAGATATTCGGCATTGACGCCGAGCTCGTCGTAGAGCAGGTTCTCGTCGAGCGCGGCGACGCCCATCAGGTCGTAGACGCCATACTTTTCGAGTCGTGCTGCCACGCCGGGGCCGATGCCCCAGATATCGGTGATGGGACGATGGGGCCAGATCTCTTTGCGAAAGGTCTCGTCGTCGAGTATGCCGATGCGGCTGGGTACGTGCTTGGCGGTGATATCGAGCGCTACCTTGGCCTGGAATAGGTTGGGGCCGATGCCGACCGTTGCCGTGATGCCGGTGCGCGCGAGGACCTCATCGCGCAACATGCAGGCAAAGCCTTTGGCATTGGTATGGTAGAGGTCTAGATAGGGCGTCACGTCGATAAAGCATTCGTCGATTGAATAGACGTGAATGTCTTGCGGGCTCACGTATTCCAGATAGATGCCGTAGATTTGCGCCGACACTTCCATGTAGTGCTGCATGCGCGGTACGGCTTTGATGTAGTCGATGCCGTCGGGAATCTCAAACAGACGGCAGCGATTGTGAATCCCTAAGTCCTTCATGGCCTGTGTGATGGCGAGGCAGATGGTCGTGCGCCCGCGCGATTCGTCGGCAACGACCAGGTTGGTGGTGAGCGGGTTGAGTCCGCGGTCGACGCACTCGACGCTAGCGTAAAACGTCTTGAGGTCGATGCAGATATAGGTGTGACGCTCGTGCCCCACGCGTCCTCCCATCAAACACATGTTCTTATCGAATATCTGTTCGATAATACCCGCTCGTCCGGACGTCGTCAAAACCTGTCAAAAAGGGACTGGTTTGTTTTGGTAGGTATGGTCGTGCGGTTGGATCGGGTTTTAACGCAGCTCTAAAGAGTGCGAAACAGCTCGGAAAACCTCGCTTCGTAGCATGAGCCTAACGATTGATACCGCCTACGCGCACGGAAGGGTTGTGGGAAAGATGGTCAATTATGGGTTTGGTATGCCGACGCGCTTGGTTGCGGATGGGGATGTGGCTCGCTGGTGCGGGCGATTGGTTGCCCACTACGCTGGCACCAAGGCACGGGTCGTGTTGGGCGGTGACAAGCATACGCGCGATGAGCTTGTCTCGGCGGCACTTGGCTCGCTTGATCGAGCCCTACTCGAGCGTGTGCTTTTCCGCTGCGGCTCGGTTGGGGGCGACGGGGGAGACGAACTGATCGACGAAGCCGTGGCCCTGGCGACCGACGAAGGCGTGGACTTTGTCCTGGCGATTGGCGATGCCGATACTGCCGGCTTTGCGCGCGAGCTCGCGCGTCGCATGGCGGCGCTCGATGCCGGCGAAGACGGCTTTGTGCCTTATGGATGCATTGTCTCGGAGGGCAAGGTGCCTGCTGTCGTGGGCACCGGCGAGGTGCCCGTTTTTGCCATCATTGCGCCCGAATTGCTGGAGGGTATCGGGTCTCCTCTGCGCGAGCTGCTCGGCAGTGTGTGCGCCGCGGCCTAATATCTGCCATAAAAGGATGGGTTATTTTTGGTAGGTAAAGCGTTTGACCTGCCAAAATAAACCTGTCCCTTTTTGGTCGGTCGCCGTTTGGGGGCGGATTGGCAACGCTCGCTGATTACGGTCTTGACCTGCGCTAGAATAGGGGCATCTGATTATCCGGGTGCATGGAGGTATGCGCCCGTATGTTGAGGAGGACTCTATGGCAACTGTTGCCGCACCTATCGACGCTACGTCGACCGCCGCTTGGAAGGCGCTCGAGGCCCATCAGGAGAAGCTCGAGGCCGAGGGCATCGACCTCAAGGCCTGGTTCGCCGCCGATGTCGACCGCGTGAATAAGTTGAGCTTTGACGCTGGCGACCTTCACTTCGATCTGTCCAAGAACCTGGTGACCGATGAGACCGTCAAGCTGCTGTGCGATCTTGCCCGCGAGGTGAAACTCGAGGAGCGCCGCGACGCCATGTTCTCCGGCGAGCACATCAATACCACCGAGGACCGCGCCGTTCTGCACACCGCGCTGCGCCGCCCGGCAACCGAGAAGGGCCAGCTCATCGTCGACGGCCAGGACGTCGTCGCCGACGTGCACGAGGTCCTCGACCGCATGTATGCCTTCGCCGAGCGCGTTCGCTCCGGTGAGTGGAAGGGCGTTACCGGCAAGAAGATCGAGCACCTGGTGTCCATCGGCATCGGCGGCTCCGACCTGGGCCCGGTCATGGCCTACGAGGCTCTGCGTCCCTACGCCGACGCCGGTATCGACTGCCGCTATATCTCCAACATCGACCCCAACGATCAGGCAGAGAAGCTCAAGGGCCTCGATCCCGAGACCACGCTCGTGATCATCGTTTCCAAGACCTTCACCACGCTTGAGACCCTCACCAACGCTCGCGAGGTCAAGACCTGGATGCTCGAGCAGCTCAAGGCTCAGGGCGCCATCGACGGCTCCGAGGAGCAGAACGCCGAGGCCGTGGCAAAGCACTTCGTCGCCGTTTCCACCGCACTCGAGAAGGTCGAGGCCTTCGGTATCGACCCCGCCAACGCCTTCGGCTTCTGGAACTGGGTCGGCGGCCGCTACTCCGTCGACTCCGCCGTGGGCCTGTCGCTGATCGTCGTGCTCGGCCCCGAGCGCTTCCAGCAGTTCCTCGAGGGCTTCCACGCCATCGACGAGTACTTCTGCAACACGCCGCTCGAGAGCAACGCCGTCGCGCTGATGGGCCTGTTCAACGTCTGGTACGTTAACTTTTTCGGCTCCAAGAGCCACGCCGTGCTTCCGTACTGCCAGTATCTGCACCGCTTCCCGGCCTACCTGCAGCAGCTCACCATGGAGTCCAACGGCAAGCACGTCCGCTGGGACGGCAGCGCTGTGACCTCCGATACCGGTGAGATCTTCTGGGGCGAGCCCGGCACCAACGGCCAGCATGCCTTCTACCAGCTGCTGCACCAGGGCACTGTGGTGGTTCCGGCCGACTTCATCGCTTTCGCCAATACTGCCAACCCCGCAACCGATTGCGGTCAGGACGTGCATGAGCTGTTCCTGGGCAACTTCCTGGCCCAGACCAAGGCGCTCGCCTTTGGTAAGACTGCCGATGAGGTTCGTGCCGAGGGCACGCCCGAGCAGATCGTCCCGGCCCGCTGCTTTGAGGGCAACCGCCCGACGACCTCGATCTTCGGCGACACGCTGACCCCGTTTGCACTCGGCGAGCTCATCGCCCTGTATGAGCACATCACGTTTGTCGAGGGCACGGTCTGGGGCATCGACTCCTACGACCAGTGGGGCGTCGAGCTGGGCAAGCAGCTTGCCAAGCAGATCACCCCGGCCTTCCACGACGACGCCGCCAAGGCCGAGCAGGACGCTTCGACCCAGGCGCTCATCGAGTTCTACCGCGCTCACCGTAAGTAGTCGCTGCTGTTAACGCATCGCGTCTTATAGTCAGGGGCCCGTATCCTATCGGATGCGGGCCCCTTTGCTTGTTTGCCGTGGTCCCGGGGCACACGGCCTTTGTGGAACATCGCTGGGGCGCCGCGCGCTGCGAGAACCCTGCGCCTAGATCTCGGCCTCCGCATGGTCTCGCTGCGCCTCGGGCAGCTCCCCGTAGAGCGGATGGTCTTCGAGCCTAAAGCGCTCGACCTGTTCGGGAGTGCGACCGCGTACAAAGAGCCACGAGCGATCGATCGGCGTCGCCATGAGCGTGCTGGGCAGTGCGTCGGCGCGGTCGGAAAACACCCGGGCGCTCTCGGGATCCTGGAACGCCAGCACCAGATGCGTGTCGCAGTTGCCCATGATGGAGCGTGCGCGTGCCTCGCCATAGAGCGCATCGAGCTGGTTGGTCGACTGCAGCAGCAGCGTTGCCCAGATGTTGCGGCTTCGGATAATCGAGAGCACGTTGTCAATCTGGGGGATCTGCAGATTTGCGAAGTCATCGAGCATAAAGCGCACGGGCACGGGCAGGCTGCCGTCGGGCTGCCTATCGGCCTCACGAATGAGGCCCATAAACGCCTGCGAAATAAAGAGGCCGGTCAGCGGATCGAGATTGCGGTCAATATCGCTCACGGTTACAAATAGGGCGCAGGGGGTGTGTCCCATGGAAGCGAAGTCCACCTGATGGCACTCACGATAGAGCTGTGCCGCACCGTCGAATCCCAGACACATGACCTTTTCGGCAAGGATGCCGACGATGCTCGCGTGCATGCGCTCGGCATTTTGCGTAATGGCGTAGCGCCGCCATAGCGAGAGGGCATAGCTTTGGGGGTCGATCGTGATCAGGTCGTCAAACAATCGACCCGTGGCACCGTCCTGCAGGTGCTCGATCAGCTTGATGACCGAGCTGATCGTCTGCTCGTCGGCGGGTAGCTGTTCGGTGACGTAGGCGATAAGACACGACAGCAGGTTTGCCGCCGCATGATCCCAAAAAGGCTGGTTGTTGTCCTCGATGGGGCAGATGGCCTTTGCCACCGAGAGGATGTCCTGCTGGTTGGGCCTGCCGTCCGCCTTGCGGCGAATGTGCCTCAGGGGGTTGTACCCGCAGCGCTCGATGCCGGGCGCAAGGGCCGGGACGGTGTTGAGGTCGGCGAAGTTGAGACATTGCACGCGGTAACCGTGGGCTGCCAGCACGGGTCCCACTTCGCGACAGAGCGTGCCTTTGGTGTCGAGCACGATGTAGCTTGCGTTCATTTGCAGCAGGTTGGGCTTGAGGACGTTTCGGGTCTTGCCGGCTCCCGAGGGGCCGATCACAAGTGCATTGTTGTTGAGTCCCGTTTGGCGGGTGTCGCAGGAAAGCGTTCGATCCTTGGCGAGGATGGTGGACGATGCGGACTCAGATGCGGCGAGGCGGCTGGCGAGGTTAGACATGGGCGACCTCCTTGGTGGTCGAGAGGATTTCGTGGGCAAAGCCGAGCTCGACGGCGCGCTCGGCCGAAAGGTAGGTGTCTTTTGCAGTGAGGGACTGGATGCGCTTGGGCGTGAGGCCGCTGCGGTCCGAGAGGATTTGCGTGAGGGTCTTGCGGGTCTGCATGAGACGCCGGCTGGTTTCCTGCAGCGCAAGTGCCGAGCCGCCTGCCCCCTGGGGGATCAGCGGGTCGTGAATCATGAGCTCTGCATGGGGCGCCATACGGCGATCGTCGCCGCCCATAAAGATCACAGCGCCCATGGACGCGGCGAATTCCAGGCAGACGGTGCGGATGGGGCACGATGCGAGGCGCATGGCGTCATAGATCGCAAGACCCGATCGCACGCTTCCGCCGGCGCTGGCGACAAATATGGTGATGGGGCGGCTGGGGTCGGTGGCATCGAGCAGGCGGATCTGCTGGCATAGGTCGTGGGCCATCGGGGTTTCGATGTTTCCCATGACGGAGAGCTCGCGACGGGCGAGCATCTCATCGTAAATGCTGGTGAGCGTGATACCTCGGGCGGATTCACGCATGGTGAGGGGGCTGATGATGGGGGAGTGATTGGTGTCCAGGAGGACTCCTTTCTGTTGGTTGTGTTGTGGAATAGGATTGTTGCCCGCGGAGGGGCTGGCGGGCTACAGGGTTCGTCCGAGCCTGAGATCGAGCTCGGTTGTGGGGCAGGCTGCCTGTTCGTGCGGCTCGCAAGCGCCAAGGGCTCCAAAGCGATGGAGCGTTGCGACGGGCGTGGTGTAGGCGAGCCGCAGCTGATGCTCGACAGGGGCACATCCGTCATTTTTGTAATGAGCCGCGTAGTACTGCGCGATGCTGGCGCTCATCTCACTGCCATTGCGATGGCGCTCAAACTGGCGTCTGCAGGTCTCGATGATCTTTGCTACCGACTTGGGTGCCGTCGCGGGAACAAGGGCGAGATAGCCCTCAAATAGCTCGTTGATGCTCAGGAGGCACAGTAGGTCGATCAGCGTCCTTATGGCTGCTCCCTCGGCGGAAAAGTGCGCGGTCATGCGGTTATATCGGTTGCGGTCGACGATGGCCGCATGGGGTCTTGGAGTTTTCTGCCCCGTGGTCCCGGGCTTTTGCCGCGCCTGTGTATTGAGCTCGACGTTGCAGCGCTTGAGGCCGTCCAACGGAAGGAACAGTGCGGTGCGCAGGGTGTTCCGCTTGCTTTCGAGTTCATGACGCTCGTCGGGTTCCCATTCGAGCTTGAGTTTCGTGTCGAGCGCCGTAAGCATATGGGCTAGGCAGCCTACGGTAAGAACGTACGAATCGTTGTCGCGTTTTGGGGCATAGGGGTCTGTCAGCTTGCGAATGTCGGGGTCGCCCATGATCTTTGTGCAGCGCTTCAGCAGTTGAGGGTGGTCGGCCAAGATCGTCGCGAGCGGTAGCGACGCGTAGTTTTTGATGGTCGCGGCGGCAAAGGCGGCGTCATATTCGTTTACATATGCTCGCTCAATGCGGGCATCCAGAATGCTTTTCTTATCGCCGTCTTCAGCGTGGTGGTTTGTCATAGCTTCTCCAATCGGTTGATGTTCGTGCTGTTTGTTGATGTGTTGGTTGTCGTGAGTGATGTGCTTGCCGTGGGTGATGTGCTGACGTTGGGGTGCTATGCGGTTTTCAATGAGCCCGTGAGGCAGTTGCTGCAGGGGCGGGATGGAACGGCCCATGCAAGGCGGAAGGCATCGTGCTCAAAATCGAGACAGCAATGCCCTGGGTGCCTCACATGTGGCAGTTACCTCATTAAGTTGTCATTGCGTTTGGGGTTGTACTTTGCCGATCTTCCTTCTCTTACACGCTAAAACTCAAACTTCATATGCTCGATCTACTTAAAACCGCAACGGCGGTCTTTTATCAACTTATATGTCGGAATGCGTCTTTGCAAGTACTTTTTTGCCTTTGTTTCAAATGGGGTGGTTTTGCAACCGTCATACGCGCGCTGTGCGAACGTGCCCCGGCTCGGATAAGAGGGTGCGATCGAGTCCTACCGCGCTCACCGCAAATAGTCTTTGTTGCTGAGATAGGTCATGGCCGAAAGGGGCCCGTATCCCAACAGATACGGGCCCCTTACTATTTAAATGGGCATGAGGGTGTATTGAGGGGGGGGGATGTCTTGCTGTCGGCATCCGCGTGCGGTGCCATTCGCTGTCTGTAAGTATACGTTTACAGCTAATTTCATACCACTTGTCGGAATGCGGACGCTGTCCTTGCATGCCGGGCGTACATTGAACGTGGTTTTTCGCGTGAAACCACGAATCGGTTGTCAGTCCTGAACAAGGAGGCCCAGCATGACGCTTGCCAAACCCATCAACAAATACATCGACTATATCGATGCCCCCGAGGACACGTTTGAGCAATATGTCGAGAAGGCGTTAAAGTACAACTTTCGCTGCGTATTTGCGAACCTGCAGGAGTACGAGACGGGCCGCGCCATGCTCGAGGGCTCTGACATCATCCTTGCCGGCGCTATCGACTTTCCCCAGGGCACTATGGCGCTTGAGGAGAAGCTTGCGAGGTTTGAGGAATACGCTGCGTGTGGCTTTACCGAGATTGACTACGTTTTGAATCAGAGGTCGATCGAGAACCGCGATTTTGATGCCATCGAGCGCGAGATGACTACCATTGCTGATTTTTGTCGCGCGCATGGCATCACTGACAAGGTAATCGTCGAGATGTGCAAGCTGGACGGCGACGACGCCGCCAAGCGCCGTGTATGCGAGATCGCGCTGGAGGCCAAGCCGGGATTCCTTAAGACATCGACCGGCAGAAGCTTTGGCGGTGCTAAGCTCGAGGACGTGCGGCTGATGCACGAGGTGCTCGGCGATGCCGTGGCAATCAAGGCGGCGGGCGGTATCCATAATTACGAAGAGGCCTGCGCATTCATCGAGGCCGGCGCCAGCGCGTTAGGTGCATCGGCGGGCATCGCGATCGTCGAGGGTGCACCGACGGATGAGCGTCGCTAGCAGACGTATTTGACCTGAGCGATAAAGCTTCACGACCACACGCTGTTCATGTTCGAGACAATATGACTTTTTGCCCGTTGTAAACGGAGTCGCGATGGGTGTTCTGTATGATGGCTCAGACAAGGTTGTTCAATGACAGGGAGGCATATATGGCAATCAAAGCCATCGCGATGGATATCGACGGTACGCTCACCAACGATCAGAAAGTGATTAGCCCGCGTACGCGCGAGAAGCTGCTCGCGGCGCAGGAGTCGGGCATTAAGCTCATTTTGGCTTCGGGCCGTCCCGCATGGGGGCTGCACGCCTTGGCGCAAGAGCTCGACCTTCAAAACCATGACGGTCTGCTGGTGGCCTTTAACGGCGCACACGTCGTCGATGCCCAGACCGACGAGGTGCTGTTCGATCAGGCTATGCCTGCCGACGAATTGCATCGCCTGATTGATCACCTGCGTAATTTTGACGTGATCCCTATGATTTCGCTCGGTCGCGATTTGCACGTCGAGGACTCGTACCATTGCATGATCACGCTGCCTGACGGCTCGCAGAAGAATATCGTCAAGTATGAGCGCGACGCGTGCGATCTTAAGATTCGCGAGGTGGAGAGCCTGCATGAGGTCGCTGATGCTTATCCCGTGGACAAGCTGCTGACGGCGGGCGATCCGGCCTACCTGCAGGCGCATTACGAGGAGATGTATGCGCCCTTTAAGCAGACGCTTTCGGGCATGTTTACGGCCGACTGGTACTTTGAGTACACGGCGCCCGGTATCGACAAGGCCCGCGCACTCGAGGGTGCCCTGCCCAAGCTCGGCATCGATGCCAGTGAGGTCGTATCGTTTGGCGACGGCCAGAACGACAAGTCCATGATTGAGTGGGCCGGCACCGGTGTTGCCATGGGCAACGCCGTCGATGAGGTTAAGGCAGTTGCCCAGATGGTGACCGCCAATAACAACGAAGACGGTATTGCGGTGGCGCTGGATAAGCTGCTGGGTTAGAATCGCCGATTAATGCATGGCTCGGGCGCCTGCTTGCGGGCGTCCTTTTGTTAGGGAGGGTGCCGTGTCCGCATTTCCGTTCGACGCCGTTATCTTTGACATGGACGGCGTCATTGTCGATACCGAGTATTACTACTTGGGCGAGACCGCAGCTTTTGCCAAGGAGCTTGGGCTTAATCTGACTCAAGAGGAGTTGAATGGGCAGGTCGGTACTTCGCATCAGTTCTTCCTGCATATGCTGGTCGATTGGTTTGAGCGCGCCGGTAAGGGGCACTTCACTGGCGAGGAAGCGTTGGCCCGTTGGGACGAGTGGGCGCATAAGCGTCCGCGTGACTATCAGGCTTTGATTAACCCAGGCGCCGTGGATACGATTCGAGAGCTGCCGCGCCGTGGCGTTCGCGTGGCGCTTGCCAGCTCGTCTCCCATGGATAGCATCGAGGAAGTGCTCAACGCATGCGGGCTGTCGGATGCCTTTGAGTATGTGGTGAGCGGCGAGCAGTTTAAGGAGAGCAAACCCGAGCCCGACATCTACCTGCATGCGCTGGACCTGCTGGGGCTGCCCGCGAATCGCTGCTGCTGCGTTGAGGATTCCGTTCCGGGCATTACCGCGGGTAAGCGAGCCGGCCTGACGGTCATTGCCAAGCGCGAGGAGCGCTTTGGCTTTAGCCAGGATGCCGCGGACAAGATTATCGACCAGCTGCCGGAGCTGCTCACGCTTTCTTAGGAGCGCGGTAGTTGCGCGTTTTTCGGGTCTGATGAGTAAATAGCCGACATTTTGGTGCGACACCTAGCATACTTAATGCTAATGCGGGCTTAAGGGCTTGCTGAATGCCCTTGGGCCCGCTTTAGACTTAATTGTGCTGGGAGAGGGTATATGCCACCGACTGAAGGGCTAACTGACGGTAAAGCAGCGATACCGCTGTACCAACAGGTCATTGATATCATTAAAAACGAAATCAACTCCGGCGCCTACAAGGCAGGCGCGCGGATACCCAACGAATTCGAATTGGCTGAGAGCTATAAAGTTGGCCGCGTTACCGTGCGACGCGCTATTGAGGAGCTCGTCCAGCAGGGCTATCTAACGAAGCGACAGGGGAAAGGCACGTTTGTCAATGCCCCCAAGCTTAAGCGCAAGATTCGCCAGAAGGATGACGTCCAGAGTTTTCAGACGCATGCCGCGTTAACGGAATGGAACCGGGGGCGCGTGTCATTTCGAGAAAGATACTGCCGGCGGATTCCACCGAAGCACAGTTCTTTGGTGTTCCCGTTGGAACTGACTTGATTTGCGTTGAGCGCGTGCGTACTGCCGATGGCGTCCCTGTCATGCTCGAGAACAACATATACGTTTACGAGGAGAACGCCTATCTATCAACGGCACCTCTATCTAACCAATCCATTTTTGAGTTCGTGCGCAACCGGACGGGCCGCACGCCCGCGTTTACCGACCCGTGCACGCTCGAGATCGCGTGCGCATCGCCCGAGGTCGCTCGGTTGCTGGCGGTTCCCGTTGGCGAACCCTTGTTTTATATGGAAGCCTTCTTTTTCGATGAGCAGCGGCGGCCGTTTATCATCGGTCGTCAGCGGATCGTTGGGTCTCGCTACGTTTTTGACATCTAGGACATTGCGTATGGAAGCGCCCGGTGGATTATCTCACCGGGCGCTTCCATACCGTTCACGGCGCAAACGCAACCGTTCAACCGCGTTGCGGCAATCATCTTGAAATTATCTTGATGAAGGAAAAAGCTGCTGGTAGCCTATGGGACGTCATAGAACGTTTGCATTGTGCAAACGTTGAAGCGAGATGCGATGCAGTCTCGAGTTCTTTGGAGGAATCTATGTCAGATACGAAGGCGAAGAAGACAAACAGACGTTTTAAGTTCAAATTACCGCATGTCTATACGATCATGTTCTTGCTGATCGTTGTCTTTGCGGTCCTGACTTGGATCGTTCCCTCTGGTCAGTATCAGCGCAAGACGATTTCGACAGCGGCGGGCGAGCGTGAAGTCGCCGTTGCTGGAACCTATGAACAGGTCGATAAGAACTACACCGATTCCGAGACCGGCGAGACCATCAATCTGGGCCAGGATATCTTCGCGGTTCTGCAAGCGCCCACCAAGGGTATCCAAGAGGCTGCCGACGTCGTTGCGTTCGTCTTATTGATTGGCGGATCGTTCGCGATCATCACCAAGACCAACGCTTTGAATGCCGGCATGAGCCGTGTGATTAAAAAGCTCAAGAACAAGGACATCCTCATCATTCCCATCACGATGACATTGCTGTCCATTTGCGGCACTACGTTTGGTATGTCTGAGGAAGCCCTGCCGTTCTATGCCATCTTCATTCCCATCATGATGGGTATCGGTTATGACTCGATGACGGCATTCATCATCTGCTTCCTTGGTCCTAACCTGGGATATTGTGCTTCGACCATCGACCCGTTTAATGTTTTGATCGCCCAAGGCATCATTGGCATCGAGGGTAATCCGCAACTGTGGCTGCGCGCCGTTTCTTGGGTCATCTTCACTGCCGTCGGTATCGCATGGGCCATGCGCTACGCCATGCGCGTCAAGAAAAACCCCGAGTCGTCCATTGTGTACGAGGACGATAAGCTCAAGCGTATCGAGTTTTCCGTGACCGATGCCTCCATCGAGGAAGAGTTCACTATCCGTCAGAAGCTCGTGCTTATCGATTTTGCTTGCGGTATGGGCATTATCGTCTGGGGTCTTGTTACCCAGGGCTGGTACATGAATGAGATTTCCGCCGTGTTCCTTGGCATGGGCTTGCTTGCCGGTATCCTGGGCGGCCTTGACCAGCAGACGATCGCAGAGGAGTTCGTTAAGGGTCTCGCCGACTTTGCGTACGCTGCCATCGTTATCGGTTTCGCTCGCGGTATTCTGGTCATCGCCGAGGGCGGCATGATCATCGACACCATCCTCCAGGCGCTCGCTACCGCGCTTGCCGGTGCACCCGCCGCCGTCTACACCACGTTTATGTATATCGTCCTTGGCCTGCTCTCTTTGCTGGTTCCCTCGAGTTCTGGCCTGGCGGCGCTCACCATGCCCGTTATGGGCCCCCTGACCGAGCTCATGGGCCTCAATCCCGAGGCGGCCGTCACCGCGCTTCAGTTTGCCAACCAGACCATCAACACCATCAGCCCCGTGGCGGGCATGACGGTCGCCGGCCTTGCCGTGGCTAGGATTTCGTTTGGCCAATGGTGGAAGACCATTTGGAAGTTCTTCATTTTCATGGTCGTCTTTGGCCTGATCGTAACGGCAATCTCTGGCATGCTTCCGGTGTAGGTGGTTGTGATGTCTGATCGTTTGACGGTCCTGACGTCTAAGAGCGTCTTTACCGGTACGGGGGACCTGCCGTTTGAAGGTTTCGTAGCGGTCCGTGGCAATCGAATTGAGGCTGTTGGCACCAAGTGTGAGGTAGCTTCGTATTTGACCCAGGCGGACGAGGTAGTTGACCTGGGCGACCGCACCGTCATGCCTGGCCTGATCGATGTACATACCTTCTATACAGGCTGGGCGCTGCGGACGTTGGGGTCTGATCTGTCCGGCATCGCTGATGCCAAAGAGGCCGTGTCGCTCTTGCGTGCATGGAAAGAAGATCATCCGGATTGCGCGGCGGCTTTTGGCCACAACCTACCCGAAACGTTGGCATCGGATGCCGAGAACGCAAATACAGCAGCTGTGTTTGACGATTGTTTTGGCGATATCCCCGTCGTCTGCTTTACATCGGGTGCGGAGACCTGCGTTCTCAATGCTGCCGCCAGTGCGCGATACGGCTTCACACCCCAGGCGTGCTATGCCGAGAAGATCTGGCGCATGATGAGCGATTTCCTCGCGCTGCCCGAGGTGCGTGCCGGGTATTCGGACTACATGAGCATGCTTAACGAGCGCGGCGTTACCGCCATCAAGGAGATGGCGTTTGATGACTACTACGGCTTTGCCGACGAAATGGCTCGCCGTGAGGAATCTGGTGAGCTGACGGTTCGCGTCTCTATGATGTCGCAGCCGGTGGGTGCCGGTGCAAATCTGGCATATGCCCGCGAGGCGCGAGAGCGCTTCCGGGGACCGTTCGTTCGTTTTTCTGGCTTCAACCGTATGACCGATCGCGGCGTATGGGCGGGGCTTGCCGAGATGATAGACCCCTATGAGGACTCGGCCGATGCGGGCGCTGCCGGCAAGACGGTCGTCGAGGAGCCAGAGTGGGATCTGATTGAGAACGAGCTGCGTGCAATTGATGCTGACGGCTTCCGATATTCCTTGCATTGCCAGGGCGATGGCGCCGTTCGTCGCACCGTGGCGCTCTATGCCTCGCTGCCTCGAGGCGAGCATGGACGGATGCTTCGCCGCCATGCGATTACCGATCTCGAGAACTCTGACCCGACCGATCTTGTCGAGTTTGGCAAGTTAGGTGGAATTTGCGAGGTCTATCCGCAGATTCTGACGCTGGACCGGCGCGAGGATTGCCTGTCGATGATGCGTCGACAAATTGGCGAGACGCGACTTTTGCACAGCTGGAATCGCCGCGGCATGGAAGATTCCGGATGCACAGTGTGCTGCGGCACGGATCTGCCGCTGCTGATTCCGAGCCTGGGCGAGTCAATCTACAGCGCGTGCGGCGGATTCTTCGCCGACGGACTGCCCGTGAATGAGGTCAACACGCTGACGCTTGTCGAGCTCTTGCGCGCTTGGACTGCCGGGGGCGCGTACGATCTGATGCGCGAAGACGAGCTGGGTACGCTTGAGGTTGGCAAGCTTGCCGATATCTGCGTGCTCGATCGGGATGTGTTCGACCTCAATTATCGCGACGCACGCGATCTTGCGGTTGATATGACGATGTCGGATGGACAAATCGTGTTCAATCGAAATAAGGAGGCATAAGATGCCTGAATCCAAACCGACGCTGCACCGCGAACAGATTGCGGGCATGAATATCCACTACATCATGTGGTCGCTCGATTACTTCCTTGATGTGCAGCAGCGCTTGGGCTTTGAGTCCATTGAGCTGTGGTGTGCAGAGCCGCATGTGACGCTCGACCATACGGGCTACTTTGAGGCTGAGGTCCTGGCGAAAAAGGCTGCAGACCGTGGGCTTAGGTATCGTACTCTGTGCCCCGAGAATGTTGTCTATCCTTGGCAGTACTGCGCACGCAAACCGCTGCATGAGCAGCGCAGCCTGGCGTACTTTAAGCACGGCATTGAGCTTGCCGAGGTACTTGGGTGCGACCGTATGTCCGTCAACTCGGGCTGGGGCGACTGGGACGAGGACCGCGAAGAAGCTTGGAAGCGCAGCCGCGAGCACTTGTCCATTCTGGCGGAGTATGCCGGCGAGCACGGTCTGGTGCTTACGATGGAAAGCCTGCGTCCCGAGGAGAGCAACCTTGTGACGACGGTTTCCGATGCGAAGCGCATGATTGACGAGGTCGCGAGCCCGTACTTACAGCCCATGGTTGATACAACCGCGATGGGCGTTGCAGGCGAGACGCTCGAGGGCTGGTTTGCCGCCTTTGGTGATGGGGCAATTCACGAGATGCACTTTATCGACGGTGACCCGTATGGCCATCTGGTGTGGGGCGATGGCAAGCACGATATGGACGCCTTCGTCGCCACACTCAACGCCCATGGTTTCGACGGCATGCTGGGCCAGGAAATCACGGACGGTCGTTACTACGATGACCCGGCGGCGGCAGATGCCAAGAACATGGCCGCATTCGAGAAATATCTGATTGACTAAAACAACTATCGGCCACGCAGCCAACGTCATTGATTGCGGCCAAACAAGAAAGGAACTGGATATGAACGCACACGATCTGATCAAAGAGGCAATTGCCGAGAAGGGCAAGTTCGACAGCGTCTACTGGATTGCTTGCGGTGGCTCCATGATCGATTTGATCCCGGCCCATGAGCTTCTGCAGCGCGAGGCAACCACCTTCACTTCGTATATCTATACGGCTCGCGAGTTCGATATCATGCGTCCGCGTCGTCTGGGCGAGAAGTCCCTGGTCATCGCTTGTAGCCACAGTGGCAACACCCCTGAGGTCGTCGAGGGCTGCGAGATTGCCCTTGCTGCCGGCGCTACGGTGATCGCCCAGACCGACAACGCTGGATCTAAGATCGACACCGGTAAATGGACCACGTGGGTCTACCCGTGGGGCGAGGGCGTGCCGCAGGCCGAGGTCCCCGCTGGCATTTCGCTGTCGCTTGCGGCAGAGCTGCTCGATCAGCAGGAGGGTTACGCCGATCTTGCCGATATGTATGCCGGTATCGCCGAGATGGATAAGATTCTTCCCCCGGCACGCGAGAAGGTAAATGCCGAGCTGGGCGATCGCTTTGCCAAGCTTTGCCAGGAGCACGAGTTCTTCTATATTCTGGGCAGCGGTCCCAACTTTAGCCAGACCTACGGTTTCGCTATCTGCTCTCTTATGGAGATGCAGTGGCAGCACTGCAGCTACATCCACTCTGCCGAGTACTTCCATGGCCCCTTCGAGGCTACTCAGGATGGCGTTTTTTACTTCCTGCAGATGGGCTCCAGCGAGTGCCGTGCTATGGACGAGCGCGCCCTGGCGTTCCTTAAGACGCATACCGATACGCTGATGGTGCTCGATGCCAAGGAGTACGGTATGGAAGCCGTGCCGGCGAGCGTCCGTGCCTATCTGGACCCGGTGCTGTTCTACGCCATGAACTGCGAGCTGCGTGCTGCACGCGGCAAGGTGTTTGATCACGATCCCGATTTCCGTCGCTATATGGGTGTTGTCGAGTACTAGAAGGGGCAAAGGCCATGGCATTTAACGTTAACGCGCTCGGATTTGGCGACAACGTCGTCGATCGCTACGAGCATATCCACACCATGTATCCCGGCGGCAATGCGGTGAACTTTGCCGTTTATGCCAAGAAATGCGGTGCCGCACGCTCTGCATACATGGGCATTTTTGGCAATGACGCCGCTGCCGAGCATGTCATTGCAAGCCTCGAGGATGAGGGTATCGAGCTTGACAAGTGCGAGCAGATGATTGGCGAGAACGGAGCGGCTCGCGTGACCGTCGTTGACGGTGACCGTGTCTTCCTCGGCTCCAACGAGGGCGGTATCCGTGGCGATGCGCGCTATGTCCTCGATCGCTTTGACCTTTCGTACATGAAGCAGTTCGATGTGGTTCATTCGGGTAACTATTGCTTTACCGAGCGCGAGCTTCCCAAGTTGAAGGCTGCGGGCGTCACGGTCTCTTTTGACTTTTCGGACGACTCCACCGACGAGTACTACGAGCAGATTGCGCCCTACGTCGATTTTGCTTTCTTTAGTGCGGCGGATGCCGCGAGTGAGGACGAGATTCGCGAGCGTCTGGCATGGGTGAAGGGCCTGGGTCCGCGTTTTGTGTCGGCTACGGCGGGCGCCGAGGGTTGTATTGCTTACGACGGCGAGCGTTATTACCGCCAGCTGGCTAAGCCGGTAACGGACATGAAGGACACCATGGGGGCGGGCGACTCGTTCCTCACTTCGTTTTTGATGTGCTATCTCGATTCCGCCAAGCGTGGTGAGGATGGCGCCGAGGCCATCGAGCGCGCGCTCGACTTTGCTGCCGGGTTTGCCTCGACCGTGTGCGGTATGGAAGGTTCTTGGGGCCACGGAGCACCAATCGTCGAATAGCTTAAGAAAGCGTACGGCGGTCTGGCTATGAGGCCTTGGACAGCCGATGCAAAACAATAAGCGAAACGCGAAAAGGGGGCTCGCCATGTGGTGGGTCCCCTTTTGAACATTGGAGAAGAGTATGGGTATTAAAGCGTGTGCGGCTGGTTTTTGCTGTGCGGACGTCTATCAAAACATCGGCGTGTTCTATCCGACTGGTAATGGCATTGACTGGGGTATCCATCTTGCAAGAATGGGCGTTTCGGTATCCGCCGTGTCGGTTGTCGGCAAGGACGAGTACGGAGACAAGATGAGAGAGGCGCTGGCCGCCGAGGGGTTCGATATCTCACATCTGCGGGTGGAGGATGGTGACACCTCGGTGATGCTCATGGCATTGAAAGACGGCGTCGATCGCGTGCATCTCGAGGCAATCGATGGCGTAATGGAGACATATCGACCGAATGAAGACGACCGGGCGTTTATCCTTGAGCATGACATCATTCATACCGACCTGTTTGGCAATTGTTTGGACCTCCTGCCCGAGTGGCATGATGCGGGCAAGACGGTGGTTATGGACTTCTCGGTGTTCAGCCAGGATCCCGAATATGCATGTGAGGCTCTTTTTCCTTACGTAGACTATGCGTTTATGTCGTTTGAAGAGGACACTCCGGAGCTGCGAGACTGGGTACGCCACGTGCAGGAATTGGGACCGCGCGTTGCGGTTGCCACGCTTGGCGAGAAGGGAAGCATTGCCTATGACGGTGAGCGCTTCTATGAGTGCGGGATCGTACCGGCGGAGAAGGTCGTTAATACCGTGGGTGCCGGCGACTCGTATATTGCCGGGTTTACCAAGGGCGTGATCGATGGCCTTGATATTCCGGCGTGTATGAAGGCGGGCGCTGAGCTGTCGTCCCGAGTGATTGGTTCGTTTGAGCCGTACTAGGGTCAAATGCCTGGAAAGGAGTACGAAATGGTTATCGACATGTTGGTTCAGCCCATGCTCTACAGCGAGATCTGTACGCCGGGTGATGAGCCTGATGGATTCGGTTTTTGGTCACGAGAATTTGGTATGGGGCATATGGGCCCCATGGATTGGGATGAGCTTCAAGTCGAGATGGACGTCTGCGATGTGCAGAAGAGCGTGCTCATGCCGCTCGATGTAACCACGGCATGCGGAGGGCATTTTGGCACCAATGACCAGATTGCCATGCTGGTTGCCGCGCATCCCGATCGTCTGTGGGGATTTGCGAGCGTAGATCCGCAGGTGAGCGGCGCCGCAGGCGAATTGGAGCGCGCCTTTACCGAGTTGGGGGCAAAGGGGCTTTGCCTGCATCCGGCAAAGCAGGGTTTTGCCCCCGATGATGCTGTGGCCGAGCCGCTTTATGAGCTGTGCGAGCGTTATAACAAGCCGGTGGTTTTCCATGCCGGTATGTCTTGGGAACCGGGTGCAGAGCTCTCGCGCAGTAACCCGCTTGCATTTGAGCACACAATCGCAACGCATCCAAATGTGCGCTTTTGTTTAACCCACTTTGGCTGGCCCTGGGTGCGCGAGACCGTGGCGATGCTGCTCAAGTATCCCAACTGCTACGCGGACACCTCTATCACTTACATCGATTCGCCCGAGGAGATGATGCAGCGTCTTTTCACGGTCGATATGGGGCCACTGTGGTATGAGCGCGCGCTATCGCATCAAGTGATGTTCGCCAGCAATACGCCGCGCTTCCGTGCGTTCAAACTCAAGCGGGCGCTCGATACCGTGTCCATGCGCGATGATGCGCGAGAAAGGCTCTACTGGGGTAATGCCCTGCGTTTTCTTGAAGGGGATGAGTGAACATGGTGACGCTCGAGATATTGAGCTATCTCTCGACTGCTCCGGACCAGTTCATCGATATTACCGAAGACGTGCACGCCGCCGTCGAACGCAGCTCGGTGACGAATGGCTTGGCAGCGATTATTTTGTCGCATACGACCTGTGGAATCGTGGTAAACGAGGGGCTGCCCTGCGTGGAGGCGGATCTTATGGAGACGCTTGATCGCATCGCCCCACTCGATGCCCCCTATGCGCATGCACACTTCCTGCCGAGCTATGGAGCCACCGGCAACAACTCCTGTGGGCATATCAAGAGCATGATTTGTGGAAACAGCTGCTTCTTTCCCGTCCAAGATGGCCATATCGTGTGCGGAGGTGCCCAGAACATCTATCTTGCGGAGTTTGACGGTCCGCAGAAGCGAAAAGTGTACGTCGAGGTGCTGGGGGAGTAACGTCCCTGCGATAACCCTATGAAGGAGCACGTTATGTCGTTTCTAACCTCGATGTTCAAGACCGAAAAGCCGGTTATCGGAATGCTGCACCTGCGTCCTCTGCCGGGCGATCCGCTGTATTACCCGGGCGGAAGCGTGCCGCAGGTCGTGGAAGCCGCCAAGCGCGATCTCGAGGCGTTGCAGCAGGGCGGTGTCGATGGCATTTTGATTACCAATGAGCTCTCGATGCCCTATGAGCAGCACGTTTCTCCCTCAACCCTTGCATCGATGGGCTATGTAATCGGGGCTCTATCCCATGATCTATCGACTCCTTGGGGAGCTGAGGCTATTTACGACGGTGATGCCACAATCGAGCTGTGCGCTGCCGTCGATGCGCAGTTCACGCGCTGCAATTTTTGCGGTGCCTGGGCCGGCGATCTCGGGCTGATTAACCGAGATTTCGCGCACACCATGCGTCGCAAGGCCGCGCTGCGCCTGGATGACCTCAAGCTTTTTCACTTCATCACGAGCGAGGGGGAGGTTTATCTCAACGACCGCACGACTGCGGACATTGCCGATTCACTTCTCTTTAATTGCCTTCCGGATGCAATGGTCATCGGCGGTTCGGCTGCCGGTCGTGGCGCTTCGGGCGAGCTTGCCGATGAAGTCCGCGAGCGTGTTGGCGAAGTACCCGTGGTATGTGGCACCGGTTGTCGCGAAAATACCGTGGCTGACGTATTTGCTCACTACGATGGCGCGTTTGTCGGCACCTGCTTAAAGCGCGACGGAAAGCTGGATGCTCCGGTTGATGTTGAGCGGGTAGCTCGTTTTATGGCTGCCGCTCGTACGGCGCGAGGGGAGTAGGCACCTATGGCGCTCTATCTGGGTATTGATATTGGGACAAGCGCCTCTAAAGGCGTTTTAATCGATGATCGATGCAATATCGTTTGCCAAGCCTCTTGTGGACATGAGACGGACAACCCGTGTGACGGATGGTACCAGCATGATGCGGAGGCAGTCTGGTGGGGCGATTTTTGCCGCTTGTCGCGCGAGCTGGTGGCGCGATCGGGGGTTAACGCGGCACAGATCGGATGCGTGGGCCTTTCCGCATTGGGTTGCGACTGTGTGCCGGTCGATACCGAGTGCAACGCGCTGGCGCCCGCGATTTTGTATGGAGTCGATGCACGTTCGAAGCCGCAGATTGACGAGCTCCTTTCCGAATATGGGTCAGATCGCGCACGCGAGCTTTTCGGGCACGATCCCTGTTCGTCAGATATTGCTCCCAAGATCTTGTGGTTTAAGGAGAATATGCCCGAGGTGCACGAACGTGCCGCGAAGTTCCTGACGGCGTCATCGTTTCTATGCGCAAAGTTGACGGGGCGTTTTACGGTGGACCGTTATTTGGCGGAGGATTTTCTTCCCCTATACGACCGCTACACCTGGAAGGTTGATGCTCGTGAATGTGCTCGTTTCTGCCGGCCTGACCAGATGGCGGAGGTAATGTCGGCTACCGATATTGCCGGGGTGATTACGCGGCGTGCGGCTGAGGCGACGGGGCTCGCGGCAGGGACACCTGTCTTAGTGGGAACGGGCGACTCTGGTGCCGAGGCCATTTCGACGGGTGTATTCCGTCCCGGCGATATGATGGTTCAGTTGGGGAGTACGGCGTATTTCATCTACCTAGCTGATCATATGATCGATGATGCCCGCCTGTGGCCGGGGACGTTTATCATTCCCGGAACTTACGGGATCTGCGCGGGGACCAATACGGCGGGTGCGCTCACATCGTGGCTGCGCCAAGAGCTGTATCGCGATGCCGTGGAGGCCGAGGACCACGGTGGCCCCGATGCATATTCGGTTATGGCGCATGATGCCGCCGACGTGGCGCCGGGTGCCGATGGGCTCCTGTGTCTGCCGTACTTTGCGGGGGAGCGTACTCCGCTCAATGATCCCGCGGCGCGTGGCGTCTTCTTTGGCCTGACCGGAAGGCATACGCGAGCCCATATGGTTCGCGCCGCCTTGGAAGGCGTCGCGTATACCGTTGCATCTCATGTCGACATTATCGAGCGAGAGCATGGTCTGCCAATTGGACGCATTATGCTTGTCGGAGGTGGAACCAAGAATCCAGTTTGGATGCAGGCTATCGCCGACGTATGCGGGCGCGAGGTCTCGGTTGCCAAGGTTACGGTGGGCGCATGCTTCGGTGATGCCATCATGGCAGCTCTCGCAGGTGGCGCCTATGCATCATGGGATGAACTCGCCCGAGTCCTTGGCGTTGCGCAAACAATCGAGCCCGATATGGCTGCCCACGAGTTATATGCGTCGCGTCGTCATATCTTTGACGAATTGTATGCACGCAACCGTGATCTCATGCACGAATTGGTGTAATGCTGCCGAATTGTACTGCCTACCAATAGGGACTGCGTTGTGCGATTCGCATGTCCCTTGGCATTTTTGCCCACAGGGGTTAGTGAAGGTCAAAAACAGAGTGCGCATTTGCTAAAACTACCGACTCGATGCGCTTTGCGTCACAGTTTTTGAGTGAGGCAATGCGCATCGAGGTCCTTGTGAGCGATCTGATGAGCGACTGTGCGTTTGTTTCTGTGTTTGGTTCGGCTGGTGAATCGGTCTCGAGCAGTAAACGATCGAGTGGAATCTGTCGTGCGTATTCGCGACCGCGCTTGGTCGCGAATACGCGTTCGTTGACGGAAAAATAACAGCCCGCATTACGCGCGCGGGCGAGTTCGTCCGAAGTGCCGCTAAACCAGTGGAAGATGATAGCGGGGGAATCGGGGTTTGGGATGAGTAGTCCATGCGATTCGAGGACGTCCAGTACGGCTTCTGCCGAACGAACGGCGTGAATTGATATC
Organism: uncultured Collinsella sp.; assembly: GCA_958403395.1. Lineage (GTDB taxonomy): Bacteria > Actinomycetota > Coriobacteriia > Coriobacteriales > Coriobacteriaceae > Collinsella. The sequence continues at coordinate 4,388 of CATXXF010000021.1, read as the reverse complement.
ACGCGCCCGGTAAGAGGATGCTGCACGAGTGTATCGCAGAGCCGGTTAAGTGCCTGTATTTGTAGCGGCTCACTTCCAGCAAAGCGCGCGGAAAAGTCGAGTCCGACTTCGCCGATGTAGCGTTCTTGGGCAGCAACTTCGCAAAGCAGATTGACTTCGACAAAACCGCAGTGGCCATCGGCGAGCCACCAGGGGTGAAGCCCAACGCCGGCGATGATGCCTGGTTGGCGACAGGCGCGCTCGTTTGCGGCCGAAAAGTCGCGCGGATTGACGCCGCAGTCAAATAGACCCAAGCCCAGCGCCGTCGCCTCATCGGCAACGGCGTCCGGGTGAGCCATTAAATCAAGATGGCAGTGTGCATCAAATAACCGGGTCTCCATCTCGGTGCGCTCCGCTAGTCCAGACGTTGGCCATCGGAGCGTACGCGCTCAGTGCCGCGGCCGCTGATCTGGCGGATAACCTCGCCGGCAATCATCTGGCCCATGATGGGCGGCATAAAGCTGGCGGTTCCCAGCTCGGTGCGCTCGTGGATGTTGGAAGGGTCGCGGGGCTGTGTCTTAACCGATTCCTCGCAGCTAAACAGTACATGCAGGCTCTTGATTCCGCGCTTCTTGCATTCTTTGCGCATGATGCGGCTCATGGGGTCACGTACCGTATCGAAAATGTCGGCAAAGCGGAGGCACTCGGGATGGAGCTTGTTGGCCCCGCCCATGGAGCTAACCAAACGAATGTCGTGGTCCTGAGCATATTTGGCAATGGTGAGCTTGGCCGAGATGGTGTCGATGGCGTCGACGACGTAGTCGAGCTTGCCGTCCGTCTGCTCCAAAACGCTCGCGAAGAAATCATCGATGTTGTCGCTCAGCAGGTATTCGGTGCGCTTGATGACGGTAGCGGTAGGGTTGATGTCGTGAATCATAGCCTCCATGACGTCGACTTTGCGCTTGCCGACGGTGCTGTGAAAGGCGATAGCCTGGCGATTGATATTGCTGGGCGCGATGATGTCCTTATCCAGAATGACGAAATGACCGATGCCGCCGCGGGCGAGTGCCTCGCAGCAGTTGGAGCCCACGCCTCCGCAGCCGAGCACTAGCACCGTAGCATCGGCGAGCTTATCGAGTGCCTCGCGGCCCATGATAATCTCGAGCTTGGTGTCGCGTGTCTCGATGGGAGTTGCGGCTGTGGTTTCGGTCATAGATATCCTCCGATGGGGAAGCAGGTCGTGTTTTAGCTATCGCCATTATAGGTAATCGCCCATAGGTTGCGATGGCGTTTGCTTTGATGTGGTTTGAAGCATTGCGATTAGATAGTTAGACAAACATCTAAATATTGAGTATAGTGTGCACGTCATGAGAGATGATGAGAGGAGGTCTTATGCCGGGAGAGGGTTTTAAGGCGCTAGCCGATCCTACACGGCGTCACATTTTGGAACTGCTGCGCGAGGGCAATTGCACGGCCGGGGAGCTTGCCGAGCATTTTGACATCAGCAAGCCGTCGTTGAGCCATCACTTGGCGACGCTCAAAAACGCCGGGTTGGTGACCGACGAACGTCATGGCCAAAACATCGTTTACAGCTTAAACACCACCGTCATGCAGGACTTGATCGGTTGGTTTATGGGCTTTACAAACACGGAAGGTGATAAGGATGAATAACGAAAACAAGGGCATTCACCCCACGGGGGTATCGTCGCGCGTGTGGATTGCGCTGGTCGCTCTGTGCGTCGCCAATGTCGTAGCGCACCTCATGGTGATGCCGAGCTTGCCTACGCAGATTCCCACGCACTGGGGCGCGAACGGCGCCGTCGACGGTTGGGGTCCTAGCTGGATGGCCTCCGCGCTCGGCGTGCTGCCTCTGGCGCTTCTCGCAATGTTCCGCATGGTGCCGCGCATCGACCCCAAAGGTGAGGCATATCGAACCTCGGGCAAGTTCTACCAGGGCTTCGTAATCGCCTTCACCTTGTTCATGTGCGCCATAAGCTGGCTGGGAGAGCTTACGGTCTGGGGCGTGGTGCCGGCGGTCGGTTCGGTTAACGTGCTGATTTCCGGTGTTGTCGGTTTGCTGTTCATCGGCGTAGGCAACTACTTGCCGCGTGTGAAGCAGAACTATACGCTCGGTATCAAGACACCTTGGGCGCTTGCCGATCCCGAGAACTGGCGCCGTACGCAGCGTTTTGGCGGCGCCTGCTTTATGGTGCTGGGTATTGGCCTGATTGTGATGGGCGTGGCAGGCAGCGTGCTTTCGAGTGAAGTCGTCGCCGCGGTGATTGCGGCTCTGGCGTTTGGTTCGGTTGGAGCCGTCTACGTCTACTCGTATCTGTTGTGGCGCAAATCGCAGCGAGCCGCTCGTTAAGGTTGCGGAAAACTAGCGTACGCAGTTCATAGTATGTTCCGGGGGACTTTTCCCAGGTAGTATTAGGGGGTGTGGGCAACCATGCCCCTTTTTCGTTACGTTTCAGAGCTGGTTCCCTCATTTCGTTTCCACTAAAGCGAATCAAGAATAGGGAAACAGCAGGTAGAAAGGATAGAACAGACAAATGGCGGAGTTTATCTACCAGATGTATCAGGCTCGCAAGGCCCATGGCGACAAGGTGATCCTTGACGACGTGACCCTGAGCTTCTACCCCGGTGCCAAGATCGGCGTCGTGGGCCCCAACGGTATGGGCAAGTCGACCCTGCTCAAGATCATGGCCGGCATCGAGGAGGTCTCCAACGGCGATGCTAGGCTTACCCCCGGCTACACCGTGGGTATCCTGCAGCAGGAGCCGCCGCTCGACGACGACAAGACCGTCATCGAGAACGTGCGCATGGCATTTGGCGACATGATCGCCAAGGTCGATCGCTTCAACAAGATCGGCGAGGAGATGTGCGACCCGGATTGCGACATGGACGCCCTCATGGCCGAGATGGGCAAGCTCCAGGACGAGATTGACGCCGCCGACGGCTGGGATATCGATTCCAAGCTCGGCCAGGCCATGGACGCCCTGCAGCTGCCCGATTCCGACATGCCGGTCAACGTGCTTTCCGGCGGCGAGCGCCGTCGCGTGGCCCTGTGCAAGCTGCTGCTCGAGGCTCCCGACCTGCTGCTGCTCGACGAGCCCACGAACCACCTGGACGCTGAGTCGATCCTGTGGCTCGAGCACTTCCTGCACAACTACCAGGGCGCGGTGCTTGCCGTCACACACGATCGCTACTTCCTGGACAACGTTGCCGAGTGGATCTGCGAGGTCGACCGCGGCCACCTCTATCCCTACAAGGGCAACTACTCCACGTATCTGGAGACCAAGGCCGCCCGTATCGAGGCGCAGGGCAACCGCGACGCCAAGCTCGCCAAGCGCATGGAGGCCGAGCTCGAGTGGGTACGCAGCTCGCCCAAGGCTCGCCAGGCCAAGAACAAGGCCCGTCTGGCTCGCTACGAGGAGATGGAGGCCGAGGCCCGCGCAAGCCAGAAGCTCGACTGGACCGACATCCGCATCCCTGTGGGCCCGCGTTTGGGCAACAAGGTGCTCGAGGCCCATCATCTGCACAAGGAGTTCGATGGCCGCGTGCTCATCGATGACCTTTCGTTCACCCTGCCGCGCAACGGCATCGTGGGCGTGATCGGTCCCAACGGCGTGGGCAAGACCACACTGTTCAAGACGATTGTGGGTCTGGAGCCGCTGACTTCGGGCGAGCTCGAGGTGGGCGAGACCGTCAAGATTTCTTACGTCGACCAGAACCGTTCCGGCATCGACCCCGATAAGAACCTGTGGGAGGTCGTCTCGGATGGCCTGGACCACATGATGGTCGGCGAGACTGAGGTTCCGAGCCGCGCTTATGTGGCGAGCTTTGGCTTTAAGGGCCAGGACCAGCAGAAGCGCGCTGGCGTACTTTCCGGTGGCGAGCGCAACCGCCTGAACCTGGCGCTCACGCTCAAGCAGGGCGGCAACCTGCTGCTCCTTGACGAGCCCACAAACGACCTCGACGTCGAGACGCTGTCCTCGCTCGAAGCGGCGCTGCTCGAGTTCCCGGGCTGCTCGGTGGTCATTAGCCACGACCGCATGTTCCTGGACCGCGTCGCCACGCACATTCTGGCGTGGGAGGGCACCGACGAGAATCCGGGCAACTGGTATTGGTTCGAGGGCAACTTTGAGGCCTATCAGGCCAACCGCATCGAGCGCCTGGGCGAGGACGCAGCCCAGCCGCATCGTATTCACCGTAAGCTGACGCGCGACTAGATCGTTACGCGGTTTTCCAAACCGCGTAACTGCTCGACGCTGCGCGGGTCGCAAGCACCCCATCTTGCCGTTCAAGCCGTCGCTTGCGTACCGAAGTACGCGTCGCTCCTCTTTCACGGCAACCTGGGGCACTTGCGGCCCGCTCGCTGTTGGTTACGCAACATCAACAAATAAAAA